>NZ_JARKOZ010000119.1 GCF_029978005.1 Solidesulfovibrio sp.
CCCCCCCCCCCCCCCCCCCCCCCCCCGACGCATGAGGGGGTGGGGAAAAATGGAGATACTGTCAGTGTGTGGTGATGTATGCCGGTGTTTTATTTGACGGAGGAGCCGACGCTTTTTCCCCGGCCGGGCCTGGCCGAGCCCGGGGGGCTCCTGGCCGTGGGCGGCGACCTTCGCCCGGAGCGGCTGCTGGCCGCCTACCGGCGGGGCATCTTCCCCTGGTACGACGAGGAGAGCCCCATCCTGTGGTGGTCGCCGGACCCCAGGCCCATCCTGTTCCCCGGCCAGGTGTACGTGTCGCACCGGCTGGAGCGGACCTTGCGCTCGGGCAAGTTCCGCCTGACCTGCGACGCGGATTTCGGCGGCGTCATCCGGGGCTGCGCCACGGCGGCCCGGGCCGTGGGCGACGGCACCTGGATCGTTCCGGAGATGATAGAGGCCTACGAGCGGCTGCACGAGGCCGGCTACGCCCACAGCGTCGAGGCCTGGCAGGACGGCGTCCTCGTCGGCGGAGCCTACGGCGTGGCTATCGGCAAGGCCTTTTTCGGCGAATCCATGTTCCACGTCGTCACCGACGCCTCCAAGGCCGCCTTCGTGACCCTGTGCCGCCGTCTGGCGGCCATGGATTACCATTTCGTCGACTGCCAGCAGACCACGGGGCATTTGTGCCGTTTCGGCGCGGTGGAGGTGCGGCGCTTCGAATTCCTCAAGCGCCTGGAGATCGCCCGGGAATCCGGCGGCGAAGCGGGGACGTGGCGGGAGGGCGCGTAGGCGGAGGCTATTGCTGCTTCTCGCGCAGGCCGAAGAAGCGCAACGCCATGTGGCCGAGCGATTTCAGTTCATGGGCGTAGAGGGCGCCCTTGCTCGAAAAGCCTTCGATGACGCCATGCTCGGGGAGCTTCGTTCCCGACGACCAGACGTTGTAGATGCTGATCCTGTTCTTGGTGACGTAGGCGAGGGTCCCCTGCTCGATGAGCTTCTTGTATGGCTGCTCGATGCAGACCGGGACGTTCGTCCGCTTGTCCGCCTGGTCCGCCGCCGTGACGTTGCCGATGACGACGTCGTCGAGATAGACGAGGCCATCGTGTTGCAGCGAAGCCGTCGGGAAGGAGATCGTGTAGTTGACGCACGGCTGGTCGCTCGCCGCCCTGGCGCATTCGCTGCCGGCGAATCCTTCCACGGCCAGGAGCAGAAACGAGCACAAAAAAAAGGCGATCATCGAAGATTCCTGGGGAGGCTCGGGGTGTTCGGGAGTTTCCGGCCATGGTCGGCCGGCTTGTGCCGGATCAGTATGCTCAGGCCTTCTCCTTCCTGTCCACCCATTTTTCCGCGCGAAGCGGCTCGAAGGCCCGATCGTCGCTTCATGCCCTGCCGTTCCGTTGCGTCACCAGCTTCCTGATCTTCTGCTTCTGCAAGGCGATGATGGCCTTGAGGCGGCGGCATTCGTCCTTGTAGTAGGCCAGTTCCGCCGCCGCGTCGGCGAATGCGGTCGGCGGCGTGAAGTCGGGCTGCGTGGAGCGCGGGCGCTTCGGCTCCGGAGTGGCCATGGCTACGCCTTCTCCTTCCTGTCCACCCATTTCTCCACGCGAACCGGCTCGAAGGCCCGCATGTCCGCGAGCAGGCCCTCGGGCGCGTCGTTGGACAGCACCAGCCCCTTGTGCGCCTCCTTGAGAAAGCCTTCCTCGGCCATGCGGGAGACGAAATCCAGCAGCGCGTCGTAGTAGTGGTGCACGTTGAGCAGGCCGCAGGGCTTCTTGTGCAGCCCCAGTTGCGCCCAGGTGATGATCTCGCAGAATTCCTCCAGCGTGCCCATGCCGCCGGGCAGGGCGACGAACCCGTCGGCCAGCTCGGCCATGCGCGCCTTGCGCTCGTGCATGGAGGAAACCACATGCAGCTCCGTGAGCTTCGGGTGGGCCAGCTCCTTGCGGCGCAGAAAGTCCGGCAACACGCCGATGGCCTTGCCCCCGGCGGCCAGCGTCGCGTCGGCCACCGCGCCCATGAGCCCCACGCAGGCCCCGCCGTAGACCAGCGTCAGCCCCTCGGCGGCCAGCAGCCGGCCCAGGGCCACGGCCGTATCGACATAGGCGGGATCGAACCCGGACGAGGAACCGCAGAAAACGCACACGCTTTGCATAAGCGCTCCAAGGGGCCGGCGCGCGGCCCCGGTCTGTCTTTGGGATGCGGTCGGCGAGGCCGGCTTGCTAGTCCAACCCCTCGATGATCGGCTTGTGCTGGCTCAGATCGAAATACCCCCGCACCGCAAAGGGCAGGGTGTAGTTGGGGATCTTGTCGAAGTGGATGAAGCCGATGTCCTTGCCTTCGGTCAGTTCCGACAGGGCGGTCAGGCCCAGGGGAATGGGGAAGTTCAGGGCGCAGGCGTGGATTTCCGACAGCTTGTCCTGGTACCGGGTCTTGAGGTACTCCACGAGCGCGTCGCGCTCCTCCTCGGTGAAGGCCTCGAGCAGGATGCGGCGGCAGCTTTCGTAGCTGACCGGCAGGTCCGGCTGCACCGGATCGCCGGTGAGGACGTCCCAGTCGTAGATTTCCTCCTCTTCCGGATCCCAGGCGGAGCGGAAAAGGTGGACGGTGACGTCCTTGCGGCCCTTGAAGCTTTTGATCACCATGGACACGGTCCAGGCCCGGTCCACGGGAAGGTTGAAATCCGCCGGAACGACGTCGATTTCCATGAGCGTCTCCTTGCCCGTCACGGCTGTCCGCGGCCGCGGCGCGGCATGCGCGCCGTCGCGGACGCCTCGGGTTTTTCGCTTTCGTTGCGCCGCACAGGGATGTACAAGAAAACACCATGCTTTTCCAGTTGGAATCCGAATACGTTCCCCAGGGCGACCAGCCCCGGGCCATAGACGAACTGGCCGCCAACCTGTCCCAGGGCGTGCCGAGCCAGGTGCTGCTCGGCGCCACGGGCACGGGCAAGACCTTCACCATGGCCCAGGTCGTGGCCCGGCTGGGCCGCCCGGCCCTGGTCATGGCCCCCAACAAGACCCTGGCCGCCCAGCTCTACAGCGAGTTCAAGGGACTGTTCCCCCATAACGCCGTGGAGTATTTCGTCAGCTATTACGACTACTACCAGCCGGAAGCCTACCTGCCGCGCACGGACACGTACATCGAGAAGGACGCGTCCATCAACGACGACATCGACAAGCTGCGCCACGCCGCCACCCACTCCCTGCTCACCCGGCGCGACGTGCTCATCGTGGCCTCGGTGTCCTGCATCTACGGTCTGGGCTCGCGCGACTACTACGAGCGCATGGTGCTCACCCTCGCCGTCGGCGAGAAGACCGGCATGGAGGCCGTGCTGGCCCGGCTGGTGGAGATCCAGTACGAGCGCAACGACTACGACTTCCACCGGGGCGTGTTCCGGGTGCGCGGCGACGTCATCGAGCTCATCCCGGCCTACAGCCGCGACCGCGCCCTGCGCCTGGAGTTCTTCGACGACGAGCTCGAAGCCATCCTGGAGACCGATCCGCTGACCGGCGAGGTGCTCGGCTCCATGCAAAAGGCCATCGTCTTCCCGGCCAGCCACTACGTGTCCGACCGCGACAACCTGAGCCGCGCCGTGGCCGACATCCGCGAGGAACTGCGCCTGCGCCTGACCGAGCTGAAAAACGCCAACGACCTGCTGGCCGCCCAGCGCCTGGAAATGCGCACCATGCAGGACCTGGAGATGATCGAGGAGCTCGGCTACTGCAACGGCATCGAGAACTATTCGCGCCACCTCGACGGCAGAAAGGCCGGAGAGCCCCCTTACACGCTCCTCGACTATTTTCCAGAGGACTTCATCCTGTTCGTGGACGAGTCCCACATCACCGTGCCGCAGATCGGCGGCATGTACTCCGGCGACCGCTCGCGCAAGCAGACGCTGGTGGATTTCGGCTTCCGCCTGCCCTCGGCCCTGGACAACCGGCCGCTCAATTTCGAGGAGTTCATGGGCCGCATCGGCCAGGCGGTTTACGTCTCGGCCACGCCCGGGGACTGGGAGGTCAGGCGCAGCGAGGGCGTGGTGGTGGAGCAGATCATCCGGCCCACGGGGCTGCTCGACCCCGAGGTGGAAGTGCGTCCGACCAAGGGCCAAGTGGACGACCTCATGGCCGAGTGCCGGGCCAGGGCGGCCGCCGGCGAGCGCGTGCTCGTCACCACGCTGACCAAGCGCATGGCCGAGGAGCTCAACCAGTATTTCAACTCCATGGGCGTGCGCGCCCGCTACCTGCACTCGGACATCGACACCCTGGAGCGCGTGGCCATCATCAAGTCCCTGCGCCAGGGCGAATTCGACGTGCTGGTCGGCATCAACCTGCTGCGCGAGGGCCTGGACATCCCGGAAGTGTCCCTGGTGGCCATCCTGGACGCGGACAAGGAAGGATTCCTGCGCTCCGCGCGCTCGCTCATCCAGACCTTCGGCCGGGCGGCCCGCAACGTCGGCGGCCAGGTCATCCTGTACGCCGACGTGGTCACGGGCTCCATGCGCGCGGCCATGGAAGAGACGTCCAGGCGGCGCGAGAAGCAGGAAGCCTCCAACCGCGAGTCCGGCGTCGTGCCGCGCACGATCATCAAGAGCATGGACAGCGTGCTGGACAGCCTGTACGGCCAGGGGGCCGAAGCCTCGGGCAAGGGCTCGGGCGGCTACGCTCCGGCCGGCGGCTATGGCGCGCCGGCTTCGGGAACGCGCGCCGCCGTGCACGAGGAAGTTTCGGCATACGGCGACGGCATGTCGCGCAAGGGCCTGGAAAAAAAGATCAAGATGCTGGAGCGGGAAATGCGCGAGGCGGCCAAGGCCCTGGAATTCGAAAAGGCGGCGGAACTGCGCGACCGCGTAGCCGCCTTGCGGGCGCGGCTTCTGGAGCTGGACTAAAGATGAACGCCCACGGCTCCGGCCGCATCCTGCGCCTGCACGGGCGGGCGGTGCGGCTGCACCACCGCCTGGGGTCGTGGGGACCGCTCATCGGCGGTTTCGTGGCGCTCGCCATGGTCTTCTGCCTGGGCGTGCTCGGCTACATGCAGGTGGAGGGCTGGAGCTTCTTCGACAGCCTCTACCAAGTCGTCATCACCCTTTCCACGGTAGGTTTCCAGGAAGTCTACCCTCTGACCCGGGACGGCCGCATCCTCACCATGCTGCTCATCGTCTCGGGCGTCGGCACCTTCGCCTACCTGGTCGGCACCTTCACCCAGGTGCTGGTGGAGGGCCGGCTGCAACAGTTTCTCGGGAGGCGGCGCATGCAAAAAATCATCGACAGCTTGAGCGACCATGTCATCATCTGCGGCTTCGGCCGCATCGGCGCGGTCGTCGCCCGGGAGATCCTGGCCGAGAACGTGGCCGCGGTCATCGTGGAAAACAACCCCGAAGTGATCCGCGCCCTGGACGAGCAGGGCATCCCCTACGTGCAGGGCGACGCCACGGCCGACGAGACCCTGCTGGCCGCCGGGCTCATGCGGGCCAAGACCCTCGTCGCCGCCCTGACCCAGGAGGCGGCCAACGTCTACGTGACGCTCACCGCCCGTCAGCTCAACCCCACCGTCCGCATCGTGGCCCGAGCCGACGCCCAGGGCCACACCCAGCGCCTGGAGCGGGCCGGGGCCGACCAGGTGCTCGTGCCCCACCTCTACGGCGGCGTGCGCATGGCCCAGTCCGTATTGCGCCCCACGGTCACCAGCTTCCTGGAGCTGGCCGGGCGGGGAGGGGCCATCGATCTGCAGATGGAAGAACTGCAACTCACCGAACAGTCGGAGATAGCGAATCAGAACCTCATCGACGCGGCCCTGCGGCCGCGCTTCAATCTCATCGTCATCGCCATCAAGAAGGCGGGCGGCGAAATGATCTTCAACCCCCAGCCCCAAGCCGTGCTGGAGGCCGGCGACACCATGATCCTGGTGGGCAGCCGGGAGAACCTCGACAGCCTCCAGGAAATCCTTTGACCCGCGACCTCGCCCGCGCCCTGGCGGTCATTCTCCATTACGGCGCCCCCAGCCTGACCCGCCGCCTGCACGAACAGCTCCTGCCCGAGGCGAGCGCCGCCGGCCTGCCCGTGCTGGTGCTGGACAACGCCGCGCCCGAACCCTACGCCGGGGCCTGGACCCGGCTGCCGGAAAACCGCTTCTGGGCCGGGGCCTTCGATTTGGCCGTCCGGGCCGCCCGGGACATGGGGCGCACGCACCTGTGGTTTTTAAACAACGACATCGTCTTCACCTCGCGCCCTCCCTACCTCGGCCGGGCCCTGGGCCGGCTGGCCAGACTCGAAGCGACGCTCGGGCCGGTGGGCTGCTTTTCGCCGGCCTTCGAGGCCAGCCCCTACCATCCGCAGATGGTGGCGCGGCCGGGCGGCGACTTCCGGCTGGTGCGCGTCATGGACGGGGTCGCGCCCCTGGTCTCCCTCGACGCCCTGGAGGCGGTAGGCGGGCTCGACGCGGCGGACAACCCCCGGGGCTACGGCGTGGACGTCTGGCTGGCCGTGCGCCTGCACCAGGCCGGATACAAGCTCGTGGTGGACCACGGCCTGACCGTGCGCCACCGCCACCACACTTCCGCCCGGGCCGAGCCGGGATTCCTGGAAGCCGCCGCCCGGGCCGAGGCCGCTTACCTTTCCGCGCGCCTGGGACCGGGCTACCGGGAGCGCCTGGAGGCCTGGCAGGCCGAGACGGTGGAAGCGGAAAATCCTTAGGAGCCGGTCATGGGACCCTACGACTTCTTCCTGCCGCCGGTGTTCGACGCCCTGCCCGAAGCCGTGGCCGACCGGCTGCTGGCCGGGGTCTTCGGCCGCAAGCAGGCGGCGCAGACCGGGCTGGCCGCCCTTCGCGCCGCGCCGGAAGCCGGCGCGCAGGGAGCGCTCCTGGCCCGGCTGGGGCTGGAACTGTCGCTTCTGGCCTTCGACCTGGACCCGGGCAACGCCGCCCTGGCTCAGGGCATCCTGGCCCTGGCCGGCCAGGTTGGGGCGGGCCTGCCGCCGGACGCCCTGGCCGCTTTGCGTCTGGCCAGCGGGGAGGGCCTTGGCCCGGACTGGCGCGCCGCCCTGGCCGAGGCCGGCCGCACGGGCGACTGGGAAGGCTTTTGCCGGCGTCTGGAGGCCGGACACCCCGCTTTGGCCACGCCCCTGGCTTCGCGGCTGGCCGGCTTGGCCGCCCTGGCCGCCGGGGACGGGGAGCGCATCGCCACCTGGCGCGAGAGCCTGCCCGCCGGGCCGCTCACGCCCGGGCTGGCTTTCCTGCGCGCCCGGGCCGCGCTTCGCCTGGACGGGCGCGAGGCCGGCTTGGCGGCCCTGCGGGGTTTCCTTGGCCGATATCCCTGGTGCGCTCAGACGCTCCTTTCCCTGCACGACCTGCTCCGGGGCCGGGACGCCGCCCTGACGCCGCTGCCCGGCCGGCTGGCCATCCTGCTCTATTCCTGGAACAAGGCCGGGGAACTCGGCCGGACCCTGGAAGGGATTCTGGCCGGCGACCTGCCGGATTTCCACATTTTCGCCCTGGACAACGGCTCCACCGACGCCACGCCGGACGTCCTGGCCGCCTTCGCCGCCCGGCTCGGGCCCGGGCGCTTCACGGCCCTTGGCGCGCCGGTCAACGTGGGCGCGCCGGCCGGGCGCAACTGGCTCAAGCATTTGCCCGAGGTGCTGGCTTGCGATTTCGCCGCCTACGTGGACGACGACGCGAGCCTGCCCCGCGACTGGGCTTTGCGCTTCGGCGCGGCCGTGGCCGCCTACCCCCAGGCCGGGGTCTACGGCTGCCGCGTCCACGACGCCGGACGCCCGGCCGCGCTGCAAGCCGCCGAGTTCCACGTGGAGCCGGCCGGCCCGGGCGAGGGCATCGCCGCCTCGGACTTGCAACTGCAAGCCCCGGACGTGGGGCAATTCGCCTACTGCCGGCCGGCCGTGTCGGTCACGGGCTGTTGTCATCTCTTTCCGACCAAGGCCCTGGCGGACGGCGGCGATTTCGACATCCGCTTTTCCCCGTCCCAGTTCGACGATTTCGACCGCGACCTGCGCGCCGCCCTGGCGGGGAGCTTCGCCGTCTGCCAGGGGCATCTGGCCGTGGGGCACCTGCGCGCCAGCGGCGGCGACGCCGCCCGGCGGCGGGCGGCCGGAGCCAATGCCCACGGCAACATGCAAAAGCTGCAAGGCAAGTACGACGCCGGCGACGTGAGGCGCCTGCGCCGCGAACAGCGCAACCGGCTGTTGACCGACCTGCGCAAAAAGGCCATCTGGTTGGCCCGCCACGACCCCGGCGGCGAACGCGACAAGGAAGGGGATGCATGAGCGAGCAACGGGACGCTGCCAGGGAACTTCGGGAACTGCGCGAAAAAATTCATTATCACGACCACCGCTACTACGTCCTGGACGATCCGGACATCGAGGACGCGGCCTACGACGTCCTTTACCGGCGGCTCAAGGAACTGGAGGCGGCCCATCCCGAGCTGGACGACCCCAATTCGCCGACCAGGCGCGTGGGCGGCAAGGTCCTGCCCGCCTTCACAGCCCGGCCCCACAGGCTGCGCATGTACAGCCTGGACAACGCCATGACCGAGGCCGAATGGCTCGATTTCGTCGGCCGCGCCGCCAACAAGCTGGAGAAGGAAGGCGTGGCGTTTGAAAAGACGTTTTGGGTCGATCCCAAATTCGACGGCCTGGCCCTGGAGATCATCTACGAGAACGGCGTTTATGCAGGGGCGCTCACGCGCGGCGACGGCGAGACGGGCGAGGACGTGACGGAAAACGTGCGCACGGTCAAAAACGTGCCGCTCGACCTGCGGCCCCATGCCTCCCGAAGCGGCCTTCCCGTGCCGGCGCTGCTCGAGGTGCGCGGCGAGGTGGTCATGACCCGCCAGGATTTCTACGAACTCAACGAGCGCCAGCGTGAGCAGGGGGGCAAGGTCTTCGCCAACCCGCGAAACGCCGCCGCCGGCTCGGTGCGCCAACTCGATTCGGCCGTGTCCGCCACCCGACCGCTCACTTTTTTCGCCTACGGCGTGGGCACGTTCGATTTCGGCGGGGCCGATCCGGGCTGGGCGACCCATTCCGGGGTCATGCATGGCCTGGCCGGCCTGGGACTGCCCGTGGCCAAGGAGGGCACGGTGGTCGGCGAGGCCGAGGTCTACCCGGCCTTCACGGCCCTGGGCCTGCGCCGCCAGGAACTGCCCTTCGAGATCGACGGCATGGTGGTCAAGGTGGACAGCCTGGCCTTGCAGCAGGCGCTGGGCTTCACGGACCGGGCTCCGCGCTTCGCCGTGGCGCTCAAATTCCCCGCCCACGAGGCCGAGACGGTGCTCGAGCGAATCGAGGTCCAGGTGGGCCGCACCGGCGTGCTCACCCCGGTGGCCATCCTCGCGCCCGTGTCCCTGGCCGGGGTCACGGTGTCGCGGGCCACGCTCCACAACGAGGACGAGATCAAGGCCAAGGACCTGCGCGAGGGCGACACGGTGGTGGTGCGCCGGGCCGGGGACGTCATACCCGAGGTGGTGCGTGTCGTGACGGAAAAGCGGCCGGCGCAGGCCGGGGAATACGTCTTCCCCCACGTCTGCCCGTCGTGCGGCTCCCAGGCCGTGCGCGCCGAAGGGGAGGCGGCCTGGCGTTGCGTGAACATCGCCTGCCCGGCCATGCTGCGCCGGGGCATCGCCTATTTCGTGTCCAAGTCGGGCCTGGACATCGAGGGCCTGGGGCACAAGTGGGTGGAATCGCTCATCGACAAGGGCATGGTCAAAACGCCGGCCGACCTCTTCGACCTGACCGAGGCGGACCTGCTGCCCCTTGAGCGCATGGCCGAGAAATCCGCCGCCAACTTCGTGGCCGCCGTGGACGCGGCCAGGCGAAACGCCACCCTGGCCAAGCTCATCGCCGCGCTCGGCATCCGGCAGGTGGGCACGCGCACGGCCCGCACCCTGGCCGGGCACTTCACGGACCTCGACGCGTTGGGCGCGGCCACGGCCGAGGAGCTGACCGCCCTGCCGGACATCGGGCCGGAGGTCGCGGGCTCGATCCGCGAATTTTTCGACAATGCGGCCAACCGCGCGCTCATCGGCCGGTTCAAGGAAATCGGCCTGTGGCCCGTGGCCGCGCCGCAGCCGACGCAACCGGCCACGGCCACGGCGCTTGCCGGCAAGAAGTTTCTTTTCACCGGCACGCTGCCGGACATGTCCCGGGAGAAGGCGCAAGCCCTGGTGGAAGCGGCCGGCGGCCGGGTGGTGACGGCGGTGTCGAAGAAGCTCGACTACCTGGTGGCCGGGGCCGATCCGGGCTCCAAGCTGGCCAAGGCCCAGGCGCTCGGCCTTCGCGTTCTCGATCCCGAGGCGTTCCAGGCCCTCCTGGCCGAGGCCGCAACGCCCAACCCTACTCAGAAGTCCCTTTTCGACGCGTAACAGCTCCCCCCATCGGGGAGGTCCAGGAGGGGGGCACCCCCTCCTGGCCGCCGGAGGCGTCCCCTCTCAACTCCGCCCGAACTCCACCAACACCTTCATGGCCCCGGGCCGCGAAGCGGCGGCCAGGGCCTCGGGAAAGGCGGCGAAGGGGAACACGGCCTCGACCAGGGGCAGGACGTCCACCAGAGCGTCGCGCAAGTAGGCGGCGGCCAGCCGGAAATCGCCGCAGCGCGAGCCGACGAGGCGCACCTCGTCCACCACCACCCGGGCCATGTTGAGGGGCGTGGGGGCGAAGGTCGTGGTCTTGAGCACCACGGTCCCTTCGGGCCGCACGAGGTCCAGGGCGAAGGCCAGCCCGTCCGGGCGGCCCGTGGCCTCGACGACCACGTCGAAGGGGCCGAACTCCGTGCGCAGGGCGGCCGCGTCGGCGAGGCGCACGGCCACGCCCTGGGCGGCGGCGATGGCCAGCTTGCGCTCGTGACGGCCGGCCAGGACGAGGTCCGGGCACAGCCGGCGCAGGGCGCAGGCGCAAAGGATGCCGAGCTTGCCGTCGCCGAGGACGAGCAGCCTGGTCGCGGCCGTGAGGTGTTGTTGCTGCCCGGGCTCCAGGGCGGCGGCCAGGGGTTCGATGAACACGGCTTCCGCGTCGCCGACCGCCTCGGGAATGGGGTGAACGAGGGAGGCCGGCATGGTAAGGTATTCGGCGAAGGCCCCGTCCTTGCCGGCGATGCCGAGGGTGGTGCGGTCCGGGCAGTGGCGCGGGCCGGCGGTCAGGCAGGTGTGGCAGCGGCCGCAGCCCAGGTTGATCTCCGCCGTGACGCGGCGGCCGAGCAATTCGGGATGCTCCGGGGCGGCGTCCACCACGCCGACGAATTCGTGGCCCGGGATGCCGGCAAACCCCATGTAACCCCGCAACAATTCGACGTCCGTGTTGCAGATGCCGGCCAGGCGCACGGCGACGCGCACTTCGCCGGGTCCGGGGACGGGGTCGGGGCGGATTTCCATGCGGACGGTTCCGCCCTCGAAGATCACGGCCTGCATGGGTGCCTCCTTTGGGCTGGCGAAACGGAGGAAAACAACCTAACCTATTAACGAACCATGCTCAATTGCGACGGTCCCGGCGGAGATTCCGGCCGGGACGGCGCAGGAACGGTTTCGAGGCGAAACGACATGACGGATGCGGCGATGCGGCGGGAGGCGGTGTTCGAGCCCGGACAGGGCGGCGGGGCGGGCACGCGCCTGGACGTTTTCTGGTGTTCCCGGCTGGCCGAGGAAAGCATCGGCCGTTCGCGCGTGCGGGCGGCCATCGACGAGGGTCTGGCCACGGTGGACGGCGCGGTCTGCCGCAAGGCCGGCCTCAAGCTGCGCGGCGGCGAGAAGCTCTCCATCGTGCTGCCGGCAAGGCCGAGCGAAACTCCGGCCGAGGCCGGGAGCCTCGGCGTGCTCTACCGCGACGAACACCTGCTCGTGCTCGACAAGCCGGCCGGGCTCACCGTGCATCCGGCCCCGGGCCTGCCCGAGGGCACGCTGGTCAACCGGCTGCTCCACCATTTCCCGGCCCTTCGGGATTTGAGCGGCGAGCGCCCGGGCATCGTCCACCGCCTGGACAAGGACACGAGCGGACTTTTGCTCGTGGCCCTGACCGAGCCGGCGCGCGCCACCCTGGCCGCCGACTTCGCGGCCCGGCGCGTGCGCAAGACCTACCTGGCCCTGGTCCACGGCCGGCCCGAGGGGGAGGGCGGCGACATTCGCCTGCCCATCGGCCGCGATCCCCGTCATCGGCACAAGATGGCCGTGGTCCACAAGGGCGGCCGCGAGGCGCGAAGCCGCTGGCGGCTGGTCTGGAGCGCTCCGGACGGGGCGGCCAGCCTGCTCGAGGTGGACATCATGACCGGCCGCACCCACCAGATCCGGGTACACCTGGCCGCCATGGGCCACCCCATCGTCGGCGACGCGGTCTACGGGACCACGCCCCATTCCCTGTGGAAGCGCCGGGGCGACGCCGCCGGCCGGCTGGCCGGCCGGCAGATGCTCCATGCCTGGAAGCTCTCCTTCAGCCATCCGGCGCTGGGACGGGAGTTTTCCTTCCGCTGTCCGCCGCCGCCGGATTTCTGGCGGCTGGTGCTGCTGCTCGGCCGCCTGCCCCAGCGGGTGGGTGTGGTCGGCATGCCGGGCTGCGGCAAGTCCACGCTGCTGGCCGCTTTCGGCGCGGCCGGGCATCCGGTCTTTTCCGCCGACGCCGCCGTGGCCGCCCTCTACGCCCCGGGCGGCGGCGGGGCGCACATGCTCGCCGGCCGCTTCGGCGAGGCGGCGCTGGGCCCGGACGGCGGCGTGGACAAGCAGTGGCTGCTTCAGGGCATCCTCGGCAGCGAACGCCTGCGCCGGGAGGTCATGGACCTGATCCATCCGTTGGTGCGGGGCGAGATGGAGGCTTTCTACGCGGCCAACCGCCAGGCGAAGGCCGTTTTCGCGGAGGTGCCGCTGCTGTTCGAATCGGGCTGGCCGGCCCAGGACGTGGCCGACTTGGTCGTCGGGGTGCGCTGCGCCGAGCGGGTCCGGCGGGAGCGGCTGACGCGGGGGCGGGGCTGGACCGAGGAGCTCGCCGCGCGCATGGACGGCTGGCAGTGGCCCGAGGAGAAAAAGCTCGCCCGCTGCTGGCAGGTCCTGGACAACGATGCCGGGCCCGAAGAACTGGCCGCGAAGGCGGTCGGGGTGCTCAGGCTCCTCAAGGCGCTACGCCGCGAGGACGTCCGGGCCCGCTTCGACTGGCTCGTTTCTCGCGGCTACGCCGGCAAGCCCGAGAGCCGCACCGGGACGGGAGCGTGATTCCCCTTCGCGACAACGTGCCGAGCACCCGCCGGCCGCTGGTGACCTGGACCATCATCGGGCTTTGCACGCTGCTCTTTCTGTTCGAGAAGCTGCTGCCAGATCCGGTGCTCTACGAATTCCTGCACCTCTACGGCGTGGTGCCGGCGCGCTACACCGATCCGGCCTACGCCCACGTCATGGGCTATCCCGACGGCGGTTACGAGTCCCTTTTCACCTACATGTTCCTGCACGGGGGCTGGCTCCATTTCCTGCTCAACATGTGGGTGTTGTGGATTTTTTCCGACAATGTCGAGGAGGCGCTGGGACCGGCGCGCTTCACCGTCTTCTACGTGCTTTGCGGACTCGTCGCCGCCGGCGCGCACATTCTTTTCAACTGGAACGCCGTGGTGCCGGTCATCGGGGCCTCGGGGGCCATCGCCGGGGTGATGGGGGCGTATTTCCGACTGTTTCCCCGAGCCCGGGTGGTGACGCTCATTCCGATAATCGTCATTCCCTGGATCATCGAGCTGCCGGCCGTGGTGTTTCTCGGCATCTGGTTTTTCATCCAGCTCCTTTCGGGGCTCACCGGCTCGGTCTCGGGCGGGGACGCCGCCAGCGTGGCCTTCTGGGCCCATGCCGGCGGGTTCGTGGCCGGATTGGCCCTCGTGCGCCTTTTCCTGCCCCCGGGTTGCCAGTTCTGCTTCGACCCGCGCAACCGGCGCTACGACCGGGAAGAATAGGGGGCCGCCTCAGAGCTCCTGAGCCACCCATACCACGCGGCCGACGATGCGGCAGCCGTCCTCGCCGCGGGGCACGACGAACGTCGGCACGGCCCTGTCCAAGGCCGCCAGCTCGAAGCTGTCGCGGCCGTCGATGTAACGGGTCAGGCGCACGACCAGGCCTTCCCCGGGAATGTCCAGGGCGAAGGGAACGCCTGCCTCGTCGGCGGAGGCGTCGTCGGGCGATTTCGCCGGCGGAAGATCCTGGGCCGTGTCCACCATGAGATAGGCTCCATGCCGGATGCGGGGCTCCAGGGCGCGGCCTTCCATGCGGGTGAGGAAGCGCGTGGGACCGAGCAGCCGCGACAGCAGGGCGATGCGTTCGATTTCGCGAAGCCCCCATCGCCCGGTGCGCGGATGGACGACGTCCATGGCGAAGACCGGCATCATGACGATGCGTGCCGGGGTGTGGGAGAGGACGTCCTCACCCAGTATGATCCGCGGATCGATGCCGTATTCCCGGCAGTGACGCAAGACGAGAGACCTGATGTCCTCTTCACGGCCTTGCGATGCATACCGAGCCGCCAATTCAAGCCTGTCGACTGCCTTGCTTTCGCCTTTGGCTTGGAGGGCCAGCTTGAGACGGGCAAGGAGAGGATGTCGTGCGTCTTGAGCCATGTATATCCCTATTTTCCCCGATCAATATACATATTTTATATGTATGTAAATACAATGCCATAAATTTATTTATGGACATGGAGAGACGCAAAAGCAGACGGACCGGGAGGTAGGAGCGGACAATCGACGAGATCGGGCGAGGGCGCCAGGGGCGGTTATGCGTCGTCGCGAAGCCGATGCGCGTCAGATCTCCTGGATGATCCAGACGGCCTTGCCGACCGGTGTGATGCCGGGGTTGTCCAGGGGGAAGTTCTGGGGCTGGTGGGCCGGGTTGTCGGCGAGCAGGGTCAGGCGTTTCGCTTCCAGGTCGCGGACGACGCGCTTGATGACGAGGCCTTCGCCGGGGATGTCCAGGGCGTAAATCTCGCCGCTGCGCAGGCGCGTGTCGTCGCCGTCGATGCCGACGTAGGCGTCGCGGCGGATGACGGGTTCCATGCTGCTGGAATCCATCTTGACGACGAGGAGGTTGGTGCGCTTGAGGCGGTCGAACAGGGGGATGGTTTCCAGGGGATGGCGTCGCCAGGTTCCGGTTTCGGGATCGGTGGGTTGCATGGCGAACACCGTGGCCTTGGCCGGGGCGGCGGCGTAGTCGCCCAGAGGTTCGCGCACCGCCGCGCCGAGGCTGAAGTCTTCCCGGCGGGAGATGGGTTCCTGGCCGTAGAGTATCCAGTCCGGTTCGAGGCCTAGGGAACGATAGAGGGTGACGAGCCAACCGTCGGGTATCGTATTTTTCTTTTTGGCGTCGGAAATGCTGGACTGCTTGATGCCAAGAAGATGGGCGATCTCAGTCTGGGTTCGCGTGCGCGTGGCTGCTTGAATCCGGGCATAGGCGTCTTCAAAGGCGTCTGGCTTCACGGGAGCTCCTGTAACGCGGCATTGGGCTATCGAATTGAATAAGTAAGTCTATAAAAAATCTATACTCCCTAACGTTTCTTTGAACCGATTACATCGCTTTGAAAAGTGCGTCAATGTGAGGATTCCGTGCGTACGGCTCCGATTGAACAGCACGATCCCAACAGCATCATTGCCACGCCCAGCGCTTGGCTGCGGGAGGCTCGTCGCTACGCCTCCCGCAGAGGATGCGATCTTCCATTGTCACAGTGTGACGCGCGGTCATATCTCCTGGAAGATCCAGACCACCCGGCCGATCACGCGTTCGACGGCGGTTTCGGCGGCCAGGGCCTGATCCGTGTAAGCCGGGTTTTCCGAACGCAAAATGAAGCGGCCGCTTTCCGTCTCGTGCAGCAAGCGTTTGATGACGAGTCCTTCCACAGGCATGTCCAGGGCGTAGAGGGCTCCGGAACGGATGGTCCGACGTTCCTTGTCGATGCCGACGTAGGCTCCGCGGGCGATCAACGGCTCCATGTCGTTCTCGTCCATGCGCACAACGGTCAGGGCGGGGCGATGGAACTGCTCGGGGACGGTGACGGTCTCGACGACGTTTTCCTTCCAGCCGTCCTGGCCCTGGTCCGGCGCGGACATGGCGCTGACGGGCATCTGGTAGTGCTTGGGCTTGCGGCCGTAGGCGTCGCCGCCTTCCCTGACCTGAAGGGCTCCGCCGCGCTGTTCGCCGAGAAACTGGGGGGTCTCGCCGTCGATGATCCAGTTCGGGTTGAGGTTGTATATCTGGTACAGCTTGATCAGCCAGCTGTCAGGGATCGATTGCCTGCGCTTGGCATCGGAGATGCTGGACTGACGGATGTCGAGCAGCTTGGCGATTTCCACCTGGGTCCGCATGCCTGTGGACTTCTTGATGCGATCAAAAGCTTCATCGAACCGGTTGCTGGTTTCGGGGGTATTGACTTCAGTCATGAATCCTCCAACGCTCCGAGTTTCCATATCAAGAGGATGCACAGAGAGATTGTCGATGAATCCGCCTCTCTATTTCTCATCAGATATGCTGGTTGTTCCAAGCCGATAGCACAAGCTTCCTTGGTTTGACAATCTCAATATCAGTTCATTTTATTTGAATGCACAAGGTTGTATCGATAACTGTTGGTTTGAGTATGGTTAATACTGTTCGTAGTATCGTGTTTGACTTTTTCTGTCACAGTGTGTTTGGCATATTTGTCAAAGAGACTGGCATCGCATGGTCAGGCACAAGTCCTTCGTGCGGTCGTGTCGTTGGAATACAAAAAAACAGATACCGGTTTTCGCCGGAAGCACACGGTTTCTCATGGCGCAATCCGAATCCGGGATCGCCTCGCCGACCTGTGGGTGTGATGTCTTGCAGAACGTGAGAAGACGTGAGTTCATCAAACCGGAGGCGTGCTTTTCGTCCGAGAGGCGGGATGGGCTTTTTCTCCGCACGGCGTCGCAGTATTTTCAAACCCCGCAAAATCAAATGTGAAATCGGCGAGGTTCAGGGGACGTCGTCGACAATTGGACGAATTACGCGTCCATACCGGGATTGTCAATGAATAATATACTGATTGAATATATAATTATATCCAATACGAAATAGAAATACGCCAAAAATGTTACATTCGTGTCGTCAAAACGCCATAGAAGGCTTGGCCAAGACTGATGCAGCCGTCGTTCGGAGGCAGGACCCGATGCCCCAAAGGGACAAGCCCCTGCCGTGAAAGCGCCGGCGACAACAACGTCGCCAGGGTCCGGTTCTGCATCGCGCCACCGCTGAGGGCCACGCGCCGAACGCCCGTGCGGTCGGCCAGCAGGCGCGCCATGGCGGCAAGGCCGGCCACCAAGCCCAAATGAAAGCGCCGGGCCACCCGCCCCACCGGCTCGCCGCGCGCCGCCTCCTCCGTGGCCTGGGAAAAAAGCGCCAGGGTGTCCAAACGCACAGGCATGGCTTCCGCCACCACGGGACAGGCATAGGCACCGGTTTCGGCCATGTCCTGGGCGCGCTCGAGCAGGATGGCGGCCTGGCCCTCGTAGTCGATGCGCCGGCAAAGCCCCAGGGCGGCGGCCACGGCGTCGAACAGCCGGCCGCAGCTCGTCGTGACCGGGCAGTTGAAATCCTTCTCCAGCATGCTCCCCACCAGCTTCGAAGTGCTCTCCTGGCCGGCCAGCCAGGGCCAGGGGCGCCCCGTGCCGGCCCTCTCCCCCAGGGCGAAGGCGCAGGCCTGGGCCGTGCGCCAGGGTTCGCGCACGGCCGCGTCCCCGCCGGGCAGGCGCATGGGCGAAAAATGTGCCAGCCGTTCGTGGCGCCGTCGCGCGGGATCGACCAGCAGGCATTCCCCGCCCCAGAGCGTGCCGTCCTCGCCGAGCCCCACGCCGTCCAGGGCCAGCCCGAGCGCCGGCTCGCAAAGCCCGTGCTCGGCCAGCACGGCGTAGATGTGGGCGGCGTGGTGCTGCAGGCGCAGCACCGGCCAGTCCGTCTGCTCCAGGGCCAGGCGCGTGCTCGGATAGTCCGGGTGCAGGTCGGCTACGCAGGCCTCCGGGGTCGCCCGCAGCACGCCGCGCATATGCTCCATAGTCTCCTGGTAGAAGCCGAAGGTTTCAAGGCTCTCCAGATCTCCCACGTGCTGGCTGACGAAGGCCTCGCGGCCCTTGGTCAGGCACAGCGTGGCCTTGAGCATGGGGCCGAGCCCGAGCACCGTCGGCCCGGACACGGGAAGCGTCACCGGAGAGGGCACGTAGCCCCGGGCGCGGCGCAGGAAGAGCACGGGCGCGACCGGACCGTCGTCCGGCGCTTCTTCGACCGTAAGAGGTCTGGCCACCGAGTCGTCGGTGCGGATGAGGATGTCGCGGTCGTGCAGCAAAAAGACGTCGGCGATATGCCCCAGGCGCGCCAGCGCCTCGCGGTTGCCGAGTCTGATGGGCTCGCCGCCGGCGTTGCCCGAGGTCATGACCAGGGCGGCGGGGCGGTCCGGCCCGGCCGCAACGGCGTAGGCGGCCAGAAGCAGGTGGTGCAGCGGCGTATAGGGCAGCATGAGCCCGATCTCGTCGGTGTCCGGCGCGATCCCCTCCGACAGGCCGTTCCCCGGCCGGGCCGGGGCCAGCACGATGGGGCGGACGGTTCCCGAAAGAAGCGCTTCGGCCCGGGCGTCCAGGCGCGCCAGCCGGCCGGCGGCGGCAAGATCGGGCGTCATCACGGCCAGGGCCTTGGACGGCCGGCCCTTGCGCCGGCGAAGGGCCGCCACGGCGGCATCATCGGCGGCGTCGCACACCAGATGAAAGCCGCCCAGGCCCTTGACCGCGGCCACGGCTCCCTGAGCCAGCCGATCCGCCAGGGCGGTGATGGCCGCATCGCCTTCGGCCAGGCGCGCGCCCGAGGCGTCGGTCAGCCAGACCCTGGGGCCGCAGGCCGGACAGGCCACGGGCTCGGCGTGGAAGCGCCGGTCGGCCGGATCGGCGTATTCGGCGGCGCAGTCCGGGCACAGCGGGAAGCAGGCCATGGAGGTCGTTTCCCGGTCGTAGGGAATGGCTCGGGTGATGGTGTGGCGGGGGCCGCAGTTGGTGCAGTTGGTGAACGGATACCGGTAGCGCCGGTTGGTGGGATCGGCCATGTCGGCCAGACAGTCCGGGCAGGTGGCCACGTCCGGGCTTATCAGCACGTCGTGGCCGGCCCCGGCTGCGCTGTGGCCGATGCGAAAGGCCGTCTCCCCGAGCGGCGGCACGGCCTCGACCGCGTGGCGGGTGAGCCGGGCCAGGGGCGGAATCTCCGCCGGCAGGCGCTCGCCGAAGGCCGTCACTGCCCCGGGCGCACCCTCGACCTCAATGACCACGCCCTCGGGCGTGTTGCGCACGCTGCCGCCAAGGGCAAGCTCGGTCGCCAAGCGGTAGACGAAAGGGCGAAATCCTACGCCCTGGACCTGGCCGGCGACGATGTGCCGGCAACGCACGTGATGCGACATGGCGGGAAGGTACAGGGCTTTGCCGGCGTGTCAACGCCTGAGACCCAGGCCCACCAGGAGGCTGCGCAGCCGTCCCTTGACGAATCGCCTGGGCTCGAAGGTGAGCGCTGCCAGGGCCTTGGGCGTGCGGAACCCGGTCGCGTCGAAGGCCGCCAGGCCCTCCAGGGGATAGTCGACGTCTTCCGGCCGGACGCCGCCAAGCCCTTGCCGCATCGCCTCGGCCCAGAGCGGCACGTCCTGCGGGGCGAGGCCCAGCAGCGCATAGACGGCCGTGTCCAGGGCCAGGGGACTGGCGGACGCGCCGAGCAGGCCCAGCGGAAAGGCCTCGCCGCCGACCGGGCCGGCCTTGTGCATGGCCACGATGCCGTCAAGGAGCGACGTCGACGGCGGCAGGGTGGCCAGCACGTCGAGGATCATGCGGGCGAATGTCGCCCTGTCCTTGCCCAGGCGCTGGTGGGCCAACGACTTGCGGAAGCCGCACACGCAGCCGAAAAAATTCTTCGTGGCCAGGGTCAGGCCCATCTGGTCGTGGCATTTGAGCCGGGCCAGATTGAGGATGTGGTCCGCCTCCAGGGCCAGGGCCGAGACGCCGATGGTCCCGCCGTGGGCCAGGCGCAAGGGGCGCGGCCCATCCAGGCTCGCCACGGCCACGGGCAGGTCGGCCAGCGCCTCGGTCAGCCCGGCCAGCCGGGCCATGATGCGGCCGGTGCCGAAGGCCGGGGAATCGGCCACGATGACCGCTGCCCCCCGCGACAGGGCGAACAGGCAGGCCGCGCGCACGATGCGGGGATGGCTGCACGACAAGGCGGTGTTTTTCGGGGCCACCAGATTGGGCTTGACCAGCACCCGGTCGCCGCGACCCACGGGACAGCCGACGGCTTCGAACAGCTCCGCCACATGCGCATCGAGACAGGACGCGTCATAACCGCCGACACGGCGCAGTGAAACGGGGTAGCGGCTCATGAGGGAAGAATGCCTCCGGCGGCCGGGGGGGATAATCCCCCCCGGACCCCCTTGATGGGGGCGGCGCGTCGGGGCCGACTGCAAAGCCAGCCGGC
>NZ_JARKOZ010000160.1 GCF_029978005.1 Solidesulfovibrio sp.
GAAAGCCTGGCCGCGCCCCTGGCCGCCGGGGAGGTGGCCGAGGTGGTGGTGGTCGACGGCGGCTCGGACGACGACACCGCCTCCGTGGCCCGGGCCCACGGGGCCCGCGTGGTGGCTGCCGGCGGCGGCCGGGGCGGGCAGATCGCGGCGGGCCTGGCCGCCTGCCGGTCCGGGGCGGTGCTGGTGCTGCACGCCGACTGCCGCCTGCGCCCCGGGGCGGCGCGCCGGATCCTTCGCGCCCTGGCCCGGGAGCCCCGGCTCGCGGGCGGGGCCGTGGGCATGCGCTTCGACCGGGGTGGGCCGGGTCTGGCGTTCATAATGGGCCTCAACGCCCTGCGCGCCCGGACCATCGGCGTCGCTTTCGGCGATCAGGGGCAGTTCTTCCGGCGCGAGGCCCTGGACAGGGCCGGCGGATTCCCGGACATGGCGCTCATGGAGGATGTGGAACTGTCGCTGCGGCTGCGCGAGGCCGGGGAGACCACGCTTCTCGGTGGCGGCGTCCTGGTTTCGGCCAGGCGTTGGGACGGCCAGGGTTTTTTACCGCGCACCCTCGGCGTGCTGCGGCTTTGCGCCGCCTATCTGGCCGGTCGTCGGCTGGGGCTGGCCGACGTCACCGGGCGGAAATACTTTCTGCGCTATTACGGCCGGGAGCCTACCACACGGCGGTGAAGCCCCGGGGGGCCAGATCCCAGGCGCGGCCGTAGACGTGCACCGTCTTGGTCGGGTCGCCCTTGGCGTCCACGAGCCCGCCTCCGGCGTGGAGCCAGGCGAGCAGGCCGCCGGCCAGGTTGGCCACGGGCAAACCCGCCTTGGCCTTGGCCTCGGCCCATTTGCCGCTGCGGTAGCCGATGGTGCAGTAGGCCACGGCCGTCTTGCCGGCGAACCGGGCCGGATCGGCCAGGTATTCCTTTTCGGTCACCGCGCCGGGCAGGGTGGAGACGGCCCGTTCGGCCGGCTCGCGCACGTCGATGGGCAGCAGTTCGCCCTTTTTCCACAAGGCCACGGCCGCGTCG
The DNA here is from genome assembly GCF_029978005.1 of Solidesulfovibrio sp. Classification (GTDB taxonomy): domain Bacteria; phylum Desulfobacterota; class Desulfovibrionia; order Desulfovibrionales; family Desulfovibrionaceae; genus Solidesulfovibrio. Next base: position 1,014 of record NZ_JARKOZ010000160.1, read on the forward strand.
GCAGTGATTTCCGGAGCGGTGGGGAAGTCCTTGCGGTAGCCGGCGTAAAGCGCCTCCACGCGGGCCTTGCGCCCGGCGTCGTCGGCCGGCGGGGAGGCGCAGGCGGCCAGGGCGAGCAGGAAAAGAAACGCCGCGAGCGGCCAGGGCAGGCGATTTCCGATGTCCATGTCACTTCCCGGCGGTTTCGTCGGTTGTGTGGTCGTCCGTGGCGGATGGCCGGTCGGGCCGCCCACGGCGGCAGGCTTCCGGCAATCAGGTGCCCCCGGGGCGAGCCTTGGGCCCGGTCAGGCAAAAGATGAAGAAAACGGCGGCCAGGACCACCAGAAGCGCCAGCAGTTCCATGGTCGAAGGACTAGCACGCATCGGGGACGGCGTCGATGGGGCGGATGACAGGCGCTGGCAAAGGCATTATGAAATCCGGGCGGCTCACGCCAATATGACTCATCCTTGGAGGACGCATGCGCGAATGGAAATGGGCGATCGCCCCTGTGCTGGTCGCCGCCCTGGCCGGACCTGTCCATGCCGACGACGACACGGAGCGGGTGCGCGCCGTGCTGCGCGACCATCCCGAAATCCTTGTCGAGGCCCTGCGCCAGCAGGGCCCGGCCTTGCTCGAGATCATCGAAACCTCGGCCAGAAACCGCCAGCGGGAAATGGAGCGGGCTCGGTTCGCGGCGGAACTGGCCAAGCCCCTCAAACCCGCCCTGGACGTCTCCCGGGCCTCGATCGGCCCCCAGGACGCGGCCGTGACCATCGTCGAATACTCCGATTTCCTGTGCCATTTCTGCGCCCAGGCTTCGGAGACCGTCAAAAAGCTCACCCAGAACCATCCCAAGGACGTGCGCCTGGTGTTCAAGCACTTCGCCACCGGCAAAAACGACGTCCGGGCCGCCCTCTACTTCGAGGCGATAAACCTCCAGGACCCCAAGAAGGCCTGGGCCTTCCTGGACAAGGCCTTCGCCCGCCAGAAGGACGTTTCGGAAAAGGGCGACGAGGCCCTTGCCGCCATGGCCAAGGAGGTCGGCGCGGACATGGACCGCCTGGCCAAGGACCTGGAGCGCAAGGACCTCTCCGACCGCATCGCGGCCGACGTCAAGGAGGCCCGGGACTTCGGCTTCACCGGCACGCCCATCTTCCTGGTCAACGGCGCGGCGGTGCGCGGGGCCGTGCCGCTGGAGGCGCTGGAGGAGTTCGTGGCCGTGGCCAAGGACCCCAAGGCCGCCTCGAGCGCCAAGAAGCCCTGACGCGCCGGCTTGCCGCCGGCACTTGTCATCGGGCCGCTGCAAGCCTATTTACAGCGAAGGCCGGAGGGTTTTCCCCTCCGGCCCGGGGCGCGCCATGCCGAGCGTCAGACAGATACTCGTTCAAAACGTCATTAAAACCCTGCCCGTGGGCCTGGTGGTCATCGATCCCAAAGGGGTCGTTCTGGTGGCCAGCCCTTCGGCCGGGGTACTGCTGGGCCTGCCTCCGGATTCTCTGGAGGGCAGGGGCTGGCGTACGCTCCTGCGGCCCGAGCCGGCCAACGAGCAGTTCAACCGCAACCTCGTCGAGGCCATGGACAAGGGCCGCGCCTTCCGCCACTGCCTGACGGAATACCTGCGCCCCGACGGCGAGTCGCGCCGTTTTTCCATGACCGCCTCCTGCCCGGAACTCGACGGCAAGCGGGCCGGAGTGACGCTGCTCATCGACGACGTCACGGCGCTCTACCGCAGCCGTGAACGCGAGACCGTGGTGTTGCGCGAGAAAAACCGCCTCCAGTACGACATGATCGAGAGCCTCAACAACCTGGCCCTCTCCGTGGCCCATCAGATACGCAACCCGGCCGCGGCCATCGGCGGATTTGCCCTCAAGCTGCTGCGCGAGCACAAGGAACGCCATTTGTCCACGGAACACCCGGACATCATCTTTCAGGAGGCCCGCCGCCTGGAGGAGCTCGTGGCGGCGGTGGTGCGGCTGGCCTCCCTGCCGCATCCGCGGCTTACGGCCGTGAACCTGGCCGATCTGGTCCGCGAGGTCGTGGAGCGGGCCGAGCGTGCGGCCGAATCCCTGCATAAGCGCCTGGAATGCGCCCTTTCCCTGGAAGAGGTGGAGATCGTGGCCGACGCGGCCCTGCTCGGCCAGGCCTTGCAGGAAGTGCTGCAAAACGCCGTGGAATTTTCCAGCCAGGAGGCTGCGCGCGTCGTGGTGGGACTGCATCGCCGCGACGACGGCGTGGTGCTGTCCGTGACCGACGACGGCCCCGGCGTGCGCCCGGACCTGGTCCCCTTCGTCTTCGACCCCTTTTTCACCACCAAGGCGCGCGGGGCGGGCGTGGGCCTGACCTTGGCCCGCAAGGCCGTACTCGAGCACAACGGCGAGATCGCCCTGCACTCGGCCGAGGGCGGCGGGGTCACGGTGTCGCTGCGCCTGTTCGACACGCCCGAGGCGGGTCTCGGCCGCGAGGCCTTTTTCGGTCCTATGGGCCTGGACGTGCGGGAACTCAAAAGCAAGGCTCGGGAACTCGGCCTCGACGTGTCCGGCCTGACCACCATCGACGCCGTGCGGGCCATCCAGCAGGGCGAGGGCTTCGCGCCGTGCTTCGCCTGGGGCGTGCACGACCGTTGCGGCCAGGAGCTGTGCGCCTTCCGCCGGGAATGCGTCAAGACCACGCGCATCGGCGACGCGCGGCGTATCACCTACGGAGGCGACGCGTGAACATTCCCGGCCGGATCCTGGCGGCCGCGGGCCTGACTTGGGGCGCGCTGCTCTTTTTCGACGCGCCGGGGGAGTGCCGCACCATCTACGGCTACGAGGACAGCCTGGGCATGCTGCATACGAGCCCGGTCAAGCTCAACGAGCACTACAAGCCCCTTTACGAGGGCAAGGCCGATTTTGCGGCCGTGATGCGCGCCCTGCGCCAGCAGGACGCCCTGGGCGGGCCGCCGCCCCCCCCGGCCAAGGCGGTGGCCATGCCCGTGGACATGGGGCCGCTTCCCGAACGCGGTGAGCGCATCCTGGGCCTGGCCGCCCCGTACATGGGCGCGCCGTACCGCCTGGGCGGCGACGGCGCGGGCGGCATCGACTGCTCGGGCCTGACCAAGGCCGTGTTCGCCCGCCTGGGCTGCGACCTGCCGCGCCAGAGCCGGTTGCAGGCTTCCCTGGGCCGGTCCGTGGGCCCGTCCGAGCTCGAGGCCGGGGATTTGCTCTTTTTCGCCACGGACCGCACGGTGGGCATCAGCCACGTGGGCATCTACCTCGGCGGCGGCCGCATGCTCCATTCGAGTCCCCGGCGGGGCGGCGTGGGCGTGGACCGCCTGGCCGGATCGGATTATGAACGCTGGTTCGTGGAGGCCAGGCGGCTGGCCCGGGCCGAGCCGGCCCTGGCGGACAAGGGCCGGCCCTAGCACGCTCCATAACTCCCGACATCCGCCTGAACGGATTTCGGGCACGCGGCAAGGCCAGAGCCTGCGCGCCGACGGATGACGAGGACCCGCATGGAACAAGCGCTCCCCCGGATCGACCCCGAGGCCTGTGTCGGCTGCGGCCTGTGCGCCAGGCTGTGCCCGTCCGGGGCCATCGTCTGGGACGGACGGCTCGCCCGGGCCATCGGGCCGAGCTGCATCGGCTGCGGCCATTGCCGGGCGATCTGCCCGGCCGGGGCCGTGCGCCTGCCCGAGGCCGAGAATTTCGCCGACGCCTTCGCCACCTTCACGCCCCCCGGCAAGGTCGTCGCGCCTGGCGAATTTTCGCCCGAGGACCTCGTGGACCTGCTGCGTTCCCGGCGTTCCTGCCGCGCCTTCAAGGAAAAGGACGTGCCCGGCCCGATGCTCGAGGACCTCGTGCGCGCGGCCGTGACCGCGCCCTCGGGCACCAATTCCCAGGCCTGGACCTTCACGGTCCTGACCTCCCGGGCGGCGGTGGCGGGGTTCGGCGAGGCCGTGGCCGGGTTTTTCCGGCGGCTCAACCGGATCGCGGCCATGCCCCTGGCGCGAAGGGCCTATGCGCTCATCGGCCGCTCGGAGCTTGAGAACTATTACCGGGAGTATTACGCTTCGGTCGCGGCCGCGTTGGCCGCCTGGGACCGGGACCGCACGGACCGGCTTTTCCACGGGGCCTGCGCCGCGGTGATCATCGGGTCGCGGCCCGGGGCGAGCTGCCCGGCCGAGGACGCGCTGCTCGCCGCCCAGAACATGTTGCTGACGGCCCATGCCATGGGGCTGGGATCGTGCCTGATCGGCTACGCCGTGGAGGCCATGCGCCATGACCGGCGGGTGAAGGACGCGGCGGGTCTGCCGCCCGAGGAGTCCGCCCATGCCGTGGTGGCGTTGGGTTGGCCGGATGCGGCTTTTTTGCGACAGACGGCCAGACGCCGACCTGTCGTACGCTACAAGACCGCCTGAGGGGGCGGCCGTTTTTGTCGCGTGGCGCGACGGAGGGCTTCCGTGGGGACGGGAGGCTTCGCGCCCGGGAGCTCGGGAGGATGATGCGATGCGGGGGTTGGCTGTTGCGGCGCTTGCGGCGGGGTTGGTGTTTTTTGCCTGCGGGCCGGGTCGGGCCCAGGGAATCGAATCGGCGGCGCTTGGGCCGGGATTTGGCGGTCAGGGCGGAGCCGTGGCCGACGTTCCGGCGGACAAGACGCCCGTGAAGGCGGCCAAACCGCCTGCGCAAACGGCCAAACCGGCCGTGCAGACGACGCCCCAGCCGCGTCCCGTGCCCGTGGCGGCCGCGCAGCCGCGACCGCTGGCCGTGCCCTACGCGCCCGTGGCCGACGGCGGCGGGCTGGACCGCTATCTGACCGGCCTTGTGCAGGCCGGCGGCGGCGAGGGAAGCCTCGACGAGCGGATCGCGGAGTTCAACGCCAGCAAGAACCGGTATTCCATCGAGGTGCGCCTGTCCCAGCGAAAGCTCTACCTCTACGAGAATCTGCCCGACGGCTCGCGCCACCTGGCCCGGACCTACACCGTGGCCGTGCCCGGCCGGGACATGGAAGCGCCCCAGGGCTGGGGCGTGGTCACGGGCATCAGCTTCGAACCCTGGTGGCGGCCCACGGCGGCCATGAAGGAACGCGCCCGCCAGAAGGGCAAGGAACTGCCCCAGGTGGTCAAGCCCGGGGTCAAGGAAAACCCCATGGGACCGTTCAAGATCATCCTGTCCCACGGGTTCGGCTTCCGTATCCACGGCAACAACAATCCCGGCTCCATCGGCCGTCCCGTCACCAGCGGCTGCATCCGCATGCGCAACGACGAGGGCAAGGACATGGCCAGGCTCATTGACGTCGGCACGGAAGTGGTGTTCCTGCAGTAGCCGGCCACGGCATCGGGGGCGCTAAGGCCGGGAGGCCGCGCCCGGGGCGGAGGACCCATGAAGGGCATGTATCCCAACGGCGCTTGGACCGCGCCGCAGGACCGCGACGCCTTCGACCCCGAGGCGGCCCGGCTGCGCATGGGCGTGGACAGGAAGGACTTCGCGCGGATATTCGAATACATCTGGCGCGAGGTCCGGGAGCGACGCTCCCGCCTGGACGACGCCTGGCAGGCCCGGGACTGGAAGGCGGTCGCCTTGCACGCCCACACCGTGAAATCCTCCGCCGCCGCCATCGGGGCCGAGGGACTGCGTCGGGCGGCCGAGGGCGTGGAGCGCGCGGCCGAGGCCGGGGACGCCATCGCCCTGGAAGCGGCCCTGCGCACCTTCCACACGGCCCGGGAACTGCTCGCCCGGCTTGTGGGCGTGAATTTCTGACATCCTCGACAACCGTGAGCCAAGGAGTCGCCATGCGGCTTGCCCTGATCGCCTGCGCCCTCGCGGCGCTGATCCTGTCCGGCTGCGCCCGGGACAAGAGTTTCGAAAAGGAGATCCTCGGGCATCAGGCCCCGGAATCGCCCAACGACACCGGCTGGGCCAGGACGCCGCTGCCCCCACCCCCGCCGCCGCCGGCCTCGCCGCCCGCGGCCTATGCGCCGCCGCCTTCCGCACCGCCGGCCCGGCCTTCCGCGCCCGC
>NZ_JARKOZ010000161.1 GCF_029978005.1 Solidesulfovibrio sp.
CCCGTGGTCGGGGAAATGGGCCGGGCGGTGCTGGCCGGCTTTGCGGCCTGCGTCGCCCGGCCCATTTCCGAGACCACAACGACCGACGCCCCGCCGCTTGCCGTTCCCTCCCATCCTCCCGCTCACCCCCGTCGGGGAGGGTCCGGGAGGGGGTCACCCCCTCCCGGCCGCCGGAGGCATCTTCCCTCTTCTCTCTTCCCTTCTCCCTTTCGCCTCCTCACTTCGGCGGCACGGGCTTTATGCCCCAGACGTCGCGGGCGTATTCGCGGATGGTGCGGTCGGAGGAGAAGTAGCCCATGCGGGCGGTGTTGAGGATGGCCTTGCGCGCCCAGACGTCGGGCCGGGCGTAGTCCATGCCCAGGCGTTCGTGGGTTTCGATGTAGGACATGAAGTCGGCCAGGTGCATGTAGCGTTCGTTGCGGGCCAGGAGTTTCTCGAAGATCCAGTGGAAGCTGGAGGCCGCTTCCGGGCTGAAGCGGCCGGCGGAGATGGCGTCAAGGACGCGGCGGATTTCCGGGTGTTTGCTGTAGTATTCCCAGGGGTCGTAGGAGCCTTCGCCGAGGATGCGTTCCACTTCGGGGGTGGAAAGTCCGAAGAGGTAGAAGTTGTCTTCGCCCACGCTTTCGCGGATTTCGATGTTCGCGCCGTCGAGTGTGCCGATGGTGAGCGCGCCATTGAGGGAGAACTTCATGTTGCCGGTGCCCGAGGCCTCGGTGCCGGCGGTGGAGATCTGTTCGCTGACGTCGCAGGCGGGAATGAGTTTTTCGGCCAGGGAAACGCGGTAATCCGGCACGAAGACGACCTTGATGTGGTCGCCGACGCGTTTGTCGGCGTTGATGACCTTGGCCAGGCAGCAGATGAGGTGGATGATTTCCTTGGCTTCGAAGTAGCCGGGCGCGGCCTTGCCGGCGAAGAGGTAGACGCGCGGCACGGCCGGGGCGAAGCCGTCCTCGGTAAGGCGCAGGTAGTCGTGGATGACGTGCATGACGTTGAGGAGCTGGCGCTTGTACTCGTGGATGCGTTTGGCCTGGATGTCGAAGACGGCGTCCGGGGGGAGCACCACGCCCGAGGTCTTGGCGACGTAGGCGGCCAGGCGTTCCTTGTTGGCGCGTTTGACGGCCATGAATTTTTGGCGGAAGGCCGTGTCCTCGGCCAGGGGGACGAGGTCCTCGAGGCGGTCGAGGTCCGTGACCCAGCCCTGGCCGATGGCCTCGTCGATGAGGGCCGACAGGCCCGGGTTGGCCAGGTGCAGCCAGCGGCGCGGGGTGATGCCGTTGGTCTTGTTGTTGAATTTGCCGGGCCACAGGGCGGCGTAGTCCGGGAAGAGCACCTTCTTGACCAGTTCGGAGTGGAGCTTGGACACGCCGTTGACCGAGTGCGAGCCCACCACGGCCAGGTTGGCCATGCGCACCTGTTTGCCGCCGGACTCCTCGATGAGCGACAGCCGGCGCAGGGTGGCTTCGTCGGGTTTGGAGGTCAGGCGGACCTGGTCGAGGAAGCGCCGGTTGATTTCGTAGATGATCTGGAGGTGGCGCGGCAGGACCTTGCCCATGAGGTCCACGGGCCACATTTCCAGGGATTCCGGCATGAGCGTGTGGTTGGTGAAGGCCAGGGTGCGGGTGGTGATGTTCCAGGCCCGGTCCCAGGGCACGCGCCGCTCGTCGACGAGGATGCGCATGAGTTCGGCCACGGCCAGGGCCGGGTGGGTGTCGTTGAGCTGGATGGCCGTATATTCCGGCAGTTCTTCGATGTTGCGGTTCTGCTTGAGGAAGCGGCGGGTGATGTCGCGAAGCGAGCAGAAGACGAGGAAGTATTCCTGGACCAGGCGCAGCTCGCGGCCGAAGGAGATGGATTCGCTGGGGTAGAGGATCTTGGAGATCAGTTCCGAGTAGACCTTCTGGTGGATGGCCTTGATGTAGTCGCCCTGGTCGAAGATCTTCATGTCGAAGTTGTCGGTGGAGCGGGCGGCGAAAAGCCGCAGGTAATTGACGGTCTTGTCGCCGTAGCCCACGATGGGGACGTCGTAGGGCACGCCGAGCAGGTCCTGCCAGTCCACCCACAGGGGGAGGTAGCCGCCGTCGGGGCCCAGGTGGTCCTCGATGCGGCCGTAGATGGGCACGATGACGGACTGGTCGCGGCGTTCGAGCTGCAGGGGCATGCCTTCGGCCATCCAGTAGTCGGGCCGCTCCACCTGCCGGTCGTTCTCGATGCCTTGCTTGAACAGGCCGAATTCGTAGTGGATGCCGTAGCCGCAGCCCGGCAGGTCCAGGGTGGCCAGGGAATCGAGAAAGCAGGCGGCCAGGCGGCCGAGCCCGCCGTTGCCGAGCGCCGGGTCGCGCTCGAACTCCCGTATCTCCTCCAGCTCGAAGCCCCACTGGCGCAAGAGCTCGCCGCACGCGCCCCCGAGGCGCATGTTGTCCACGTTGTTCCCCAGACACCGGCCGAGCAGGTATTCGATGGACAGGTAGTACATGCGCTTGGCCCGGGCGTCGCGGTAGCGCTGGCGGGTTTCGAGCATCTTGTCCACGAGCCGGTCGCGCAGCGTCATGGACAGGGCCTCGGCCACGTCGCGGTTTCCGGCCTCGGCGCAGGGCTTGCCCAGGGAATGCGTGATGTGATTGCGGATCGAGCAGGAGAGGGAATCGGCGTCCAGCGTTTCGAGCGGACAGTGCGCAACGGGCATGGGAACCTCCTCGGAATGAGACCCGGACAAGGGGATGATGCTTCGTACCAAATGGGACGCGGCATTGTCCAACGGCTTGCCTAAAGGAGTCACCCTTGGTGTCCGATAGGTGACGAGGAAGTATAAATTTGCCCCAGGAGGCCAGCCATGGATGCGATAGACGGATCGGGAAGCGGCACGCTCAAGGGCGCGTTCGCGCAGCAGAAACTCGGAGCCCAGGTGGTCACGGACACGCTGACCCGGCTCAACACCGACCAGACCACCGGCCGGGTGGACCAGGACTTCGATTTCCAGACGAAAGTCCTCTCCACCGCCAAGGGGCTCGGCGGGAACGTGGACGTCAAGGCGTAGCGACACCCTTCACGACGCGTCCGCCGTCACCCGGGCGCGGCCTCGGCCGCGCCCGGGCCCCCTGCCTTGATTTCAGCCCGCAATCGGCGCAAGCTGGCTCATGGCGACCATCCTCCACCTCGACATGGACGCGTTCTTCGCTTCCGTCGAGCAGCACGACGACCCGACGCTGGCGGGAAAGCCCGTCATCATCGGCAACCACCTGCGCGGGGTCGTCTCGGCCGCCTCCTACGAAGCCCGCGTCTTCGGCGTGCGCTCGGCCATGCCCGTGGTCGAGGCCAAACGCCGCTGCCCCCACGGCGTCTTCCTGCCCGGCAACCGCCGTCGTTACAGCGAAGTTTCCCGCATCGTCATGGCCACCCTCGAACGCATCTCGCCCCTGGTCGAACCCGCCTCCATCGACGAAGCCTACGTGGACATCACCGGCACCGAAACCCTCTTCGGACCGCCCGAAACCCTGGGTCGCGCCATCAAGGCCATGATCCGCCAGGAAACGGGTCTTGCCTGCTCCGTCGGCATCGCGCCGGTCAAATTCATCGCCAAGATCGCCTCGGACTACGACAAGCCCGACGGCCTCACCGTGGTCGCTTCCGACCAAGTGGCCGTGTTCCTGGCCGACCTGCCCGTGGAGAAAATCCCCGGCGTCGGCAGGCGCGCCAAGGAAACCCTCACGCGCCTGGGCGTGCGCCTTGTGCGCGACGTCCTGGCCTACCCGCCCGATTTCTGGCGGCGCCACTGCGGCAAATGGGGCCTCGACCTCTACGCCCGCGCCAACGGTCTCGGCAGCGACACCGTCAGCCCCAGCCGGGAAGCCAAATCCGTCTCCGCCGAAAACACCTTCGACGTCGATACCGCCGACCGGCAGCGCCTCTCCGCCTGGCTCCTGCTTCAGGCCGAACGCGTCGGCCGCGAACTGCGCCAGGAAAACCTCCGCGGCCGCACCGTCACCCTCAAACTCAAGTTCAACGACTTCCGGCAAATCACCCGCAGCCGCACCCTCCCCGAACCCACCGACGGCGACGCCGCCATCTTCCAAGCCGCCAAAGCCCTCCTCGACGCCGAACCGCTGCCCAAATCCGTGCGCCTCATCGGCCTCGGCGTCTCCAACTTCGGCCGCCAGGAACGACAACTCGAACTCTTCGCATCCCCCGCCCAAACCCAAACCGCCCGCGACGGCAAAATCGACGCCGCCCTGGACGCCATCCGCGGCAAGTTCGGCCGCGAAGCCATCGTGCGCGGACGGTTGTTCGATTTCAGGAAGAAGGAAGGGTGAAGAGGGAGAGATGGGGAAAAGAGGGAAGATGCCTCCGGCGGCCAGGAGGGGATGATCCCCTCCTGGACCTCCCCGACGGGGGCGGGTGGGAAAGCGGCCGGGAACGGCGGGCGTCGGTCGTTGTGGTCGGGAAAATGGGGCGGACGACGCAGGCCGCAAAGCCGGCCAG
>NZ_JARKOZ010000171.1 GCF_029978005.1 Solidesulfovibrio sp.
ATGGGGCGGGCGATGCTGGCCGGCTTTGCGGCCTGCGTCGCCCGCCCCATTTCCGAGACCACAACGACCGACGCCCCGCCGCTTGCCGTTCCCGACCGCCTCCCCATCCGCCCCGTCGGGGGGGACCGGGGGGGATCATCCCCCCCGGCCGCCGGAGGCATCTTCCCTCCCCTCCTCTTCCTCTGTCCCAACCTACTTTCGGGCGCGCAGGACGGTGACGGTTTCGCCGCCGATGCCCCAGTTGTCGGTATCGACTTCCTCGATGATGACCACGGTGGTTTGCGGGTTTTTGCCCATTTCGTCGCGCAGCAGGTTGGTGACGCCTTGGATGACCCGGGCTTTCTGTTCCGCCGTCGCGCCGTCGCGGGTGATCTTGATGTTGATCAGGGGCATGTTGGGCTCCTTTAGCGAGTGAAGAAGGTTTCGCGCACGAGCGCTTCGGTTTGGGCGATCCATTCGCGGCGTGTCGCCGGATCGCTCGTGACCACGGTTTCGAACATGCGGCGGCGGACCTTGGCCACGCCGCACAGGCCGAAGATGCAATCCTTCCAGATGCGGTCGAGGGGGTCGCCGAAAACGCGCGCTTCGCGTTCCCGGGCGGTATTGGACGTGTTGACGACCACGGCCGCCCTGGCCGCGAGCAGGCCGCGCGGCACGCCCTCGCCGGCGTCGCCTTCGAGGAATTCGTAGGCCACGCCCGGGCGCAGCACGCGGTCCACCCAGCCGGCGAGGATGGCCGGCGGCATACCCCACCAGTTGGGGTGCACGATGACGATCCCCTCGGCCTCGGCGATCTCGCGGCAATGGGTGGTGATAAGGGGCGGCAGGGGCGCGTCGCGGGCGACTTCCGCTGCCGGCAGCAGCGGGTCGAAGCCTTCGGCGTGGAGGTCGTGGAAGCGCGCCTGCCCGCCGTGTTGCTCGATGGCGGCGCAGGCGGCCCGGGCCAGGGCGTGGTTGAGGCTGCCGGGGCGGGGATGGGCCAGGATGACGGAATACGGCATGGGGGAATCCTTACGGCTGCTCCGCGACGTCGGGCCGGTATTCCAGGATGTCGCCGGGTTGGCAGGCCAGTTCCCGGCAGATGGCTTCCAGGGTGGAGAAGCGGATGGCCTTGGCCTTGCCCGTCTTCAGGATCGACAGGTTCTGGGCGGTGATGCCCACGGCCTCGGCCAGGTCCTTGGAAGCCATCTTGCGCCGGGCCAGCATCACGTCCAGGTTGATGACGATCGCCATGGCCGCCCTATACCGTCAGGGCGCATTCTTCGTCCAGGCGGCGCGCCTCGTCCATGACGCGGGAGATGACCACGGCGATGGAGGCCACGAAGAAGAGCGCCAGCTCGTCGGTCCCGAGGCCGAGGGCCAGGATGTGGCGGCCGGGCGGATTGGCGGCGGTGACGGCCAGGCCATGCAGCGGCGTGTACAGGATCGCGGCCACGGCCCACCACAAAAGCGCCCGGGACAGGGAGCGGAAGCAGACCACGTTGGCCAGGCTGAAGATGCTGCCTGTCTTGTAGAGGGCGAAGAGGTTGCGCAGTCGCAGCAAGGTGACCATGAAGGCCGTG
>NZ_JARKOZ010000172.1 GCF_029978005.1 Solidesulfovibrio sp.
CTGGCCGGCTTTGCGGCCAGCACGTTGCCCGAAATTCCCCGGCCACATGGTCTGTCGTCTCGCCGTCCGACGTTCCCGCATCTCCTCCATCCGCCCCGTCGGGGGGGACCGGGGGGGATCATCCCCCCCGGCCGCCGGAGGCATCTTCCCTCTTACCGTTGGCCGTTCTGCGCCTCGTTGCCGTTCCCACTGCCGCCGTTACCGCCGCGAGCGCCGCGGGGGACGATGAGCACGCGTTTGAGCGGCCCTTCGCCTTTGGAGCGGGTGGAGATGGATTCGTCCTCTTGCAGGGCCAGGTGGACGACCCGGCGGTGGTAGGAGGACAGCGGCTTGGTGGACTGGGGCCGGCCGAGGGTTTTGGCCTTGTCGGCCAGGAAGATGGCCATTTTGCGCAGGTTGTCGTCCTGGCGTTCGCGGTAGGCTCCGGTATTGATCTGCACTTTGACCGGGCTGCCGTGTTGTCGGATGACGATGCGGTTGATGATGTACTGGATGGAGGCGAGGGTTTGCCCTTCGCGGCCGATGAGCAGGCCGGAATTTTCCTCGTCGAGGATGAGTACGGACACGCGTTCGCTGTGTCCGGAGATTTCGAATTCGGGGATTTCGCCGAGGATGCCTTCGAGCATGCGCGAGACGGTTTCGCGCACGATGGTTTCCAGTTCCGGGGTGAGCGGCTGGGGCGGCGTTTCGGGGGCGGCGGGCCTGCGTTCCTCGCGCGGGGCGCGGCCGCCGCGGCGGGGGGCTTCCTGTTCCTCGGCGGCGTCGGCCAGGTCGAGGTCGTCGTCATCGGTGAAATCGTCGAGGGGTTCGTCGTTGTCGGCCAGTTCGGGCGCGGCGGCGACGGGCGCGGCCGGCTTGGGCGGCGTCGGCGCGGTCGGAGTCGGCTCGGCCGGGGCGGCCTTGGGGGCCGCTTCGACGGGTTTTTCCTCCCGGGCCGGGGCCCTCTCGCGCGGGGGCCTGGGCGGGCGGGCCGGCTTTTCGGCCTTGGGTTCCTCGTCGCGGGCGGTGGCGGCGGCCATGTCCTGGAGGAGGTTGACTTCCTTGCGCAGCTTGGCTCGGACCTGCGCTTTCTTCTTGCCGACCAGTCCGAAGATGCCGGAGGAGCCGCCGGAGAGGATTTCGACTTCCAGCTTCTCGCGGGGAGCGGCGAAATGCCGACAGGCCTCCTCCATGGCCTCGTCGACGGTCTTGCCGCTAAACGTCTTGAATTCGCTCATATTCGCTCCTTGATTGCACTTGCGCCGCTTTCCACGCGCGGCCCGGGACGCTCGCCGACGAGGGCGTCAGGACTTCTTGTTGAGCATCCAATACTGCTGGGCGATGGAAATGACGTTGTTGACCAGCCAGTAGACGACCAGTCCCGAAGGGAAGTTCAGGAACATGAAGGTGAAGATCACGGGCATGAACAGCATGATCTTGGCCTGGGTGGGGTCGCCCGGGGCCGGGGTCATCTTCTGTTGCAGGAACATGGTCGCGCCCATGATCAGGGGGGTGATGTAGAACGGGTCCTTGGCCGAGAGGTCGGCGAGCCAGATCATGTCGGTGAACGGCAGGTACCGGATGAAGGAGGCGTGCCGGAGCTCGATGGAGTGCAGCAGGGCCTGGTAGAGGCCGAAGAAGACCGGGATCTGCACGATCATGGGCAGACAGCCCCCGGCCGGGTTGACCTTGTAGGTCTTGTACAGCTGCATCATCTCTTCGTTCATCTTCTGGCGATCGTCCTTGTACTTCTCGCGCAGCTGGGTGAGCAGAGGCTGGAGCTTTTTCATCTGCTCCATGGACTTGTAGCTCTTGTGCGACAGCGGCCAGAAGATCGCCTTGATGAGCACGGTCAGCAGGATGATGGCCACGCCGTAGTTGCCGACGTAGTCGTAGAAGAAATGGAGGAGCTTGAGCAGCGGCTTGGCGATGAAGTCGAACCAGCCGTAGTCGATGGCGGCGGCCAGGTGGTGCGGGGCTTCGGCCAGGAACTTGGGGTCCTTGGGGCCGAGGTAGTAGCTGATGGACATGTCGGCGCGGCCGCCGGCCGGGATGTCGATGCCTTCCTTGTCCACGGCCACGCGGAAGACGCCGTCCTCGACCTTGGCCTTGCCGCGCAGGTTTTCGGCCTCGGGGATGACGCCGACGAGGAAGTAGTTGCTCATGATCGAGCCCCACTGCACGGGCTTTTCGTCGGCGACGCCCTCGGCCAGCTTCTTTTCGCTGCTGAAGAGTTCCAGTCCCGAGGTGTCGTAGAAGGCGGCCTGGGTGGGGTTGTAGCTGTCGCCCTCGGCCGAGAGGCGGTCCACGGCCACGGTCATGGACAGGCGATTGGACAGCGGCGCGCCGCCGCCGTTTTGCAGGGACAGCTTTTCGTCGATGAGGTAGCCCGCGCCGGAGAAGGTCATGACGCGCCTGACGGTGAGGTCGCCCATGCGGCCGACGAAGGTGAGGCTGCCGGTGTCGGCCGGGCCGAGGCGCAGGTCGCCGCCTTCGATGCCCCACTCGACGTTCTGCCAAGTGGGCGAGCCGTTGAGGATCAGGCCCAGGGGGGCCTTGACCTGGGACTTGGCGTTGACGAGGTCGACCAGGGGGGAGTCGTTGGCGATGGTCTGGCGGAAATTTTTCAGGGAAAATCGGGACAGCACGCCGCCGGAGGCGTTGAATTCCGCGGTGTAGAGCGGGGTCTGGACGACGACCTTCTTGCCGGGCGTGGGGGCGAAGGTCGCGATGGGCTCGGCCTTTGGGGCCACCGCCTGGGGTTCGCTCGGCGTCTGGGGCTGTGTCTGGGTTGGGGCCGCCGTGTCGGTCTTAGGGACCGGGGGTTTGGCCGGGAACAGGAAGTTCCAGCCCACAAGGACGGCAAGGGAGAGCACCACGGCCATAATTACGCGTTTGTTTTCCATTGTCCTTCAAATCCCGTCGATAAGAGTGGAGGCGCGGGCCAGGGGTTGCGGGGGCGTCGGATCGGCGTTTCGGCCAGGGAGCGTCGGGCACGGGGTCGTAGCCGCCCTTGGCGAAGGGGTGGCAGCGGGCGAGCCGCCACAGGGCGAGCAGGCTTCCCTTGAACGCGCCGAAACGTCCGACCGCTTCCAGGGCGTATTCGGAACAGGTGGGGACAAAGCGGCAGCATGGCGGCTTGAGCGGCGAGAGGGCAAGCCGATAGAAGGTTATGCCCCAGAGGATGACGCTTCGCATGCGGTCACGCTTTCCGGCCGGGCCGGGCGGTCGAGGTCACGGGCCATCCGCGCGAGCAGCGGCCAGATGTCGCGGCAGGCGGTTTCCAGCGTCAGACACGCCGGATCCAGGCTCTTCTTGGCGATGACCACGATGTCCAGGGCGGCGACGGCTTGGGGCGCACCCAGGCGGAAACATTCGCGCAGGACCCGTTTGACGCGGTTCCTGACGACGGCGTTGCCGACTTTCTTGCTGATGGCCATGCCGAGCCGCCAGGGGGCGTCGCGGTTCTGACGCGGCAGCACGAACAGGAGGAAGGTCTTGCCGTGATAGCGGCGGCCCGCGTCGTAGCAGGCCGCGAACTCCCTTCGCGTCCGGAGCCTGTGCGCCGGAGGAAAGCCTAGACGGCCAGACGTTTGCGACCCTTGGCGCGGCGGCGGCGCAGGATGGCCTGGCCGTTCTTGGTCCTGGAGCGGACGAGGAAGCCGTGGGTGCGTTTTCTGCGGGTCTTGCTGGGCTGGTATGTTTTCTTGCTCATGCATGATCTCCAAAATTGTGATGAACTTTTTCCAATATCCACCAAACGCGGTCCCGTCAAGGACGTTGGCCGCGTGGCGGATGGGGGCCGTTCCCGTGAGCGGTCGCGTCGCGGTCCGGGGAATCCTGCCGCGCCGGTTTGCAGCGGCCAGACGCGGCCAGGGCGAGTGCGCCCAGGGCCAGGAGTGGATCGGATTCCAGGACGGCCAGCGTGCCGAGGAGGGCCATGCCTGCCACGGCTGCCCATCCTGCCTTTTTTTTGACGAACAGGGAAGCGGCCAGGAGAGCAAATCCCGCGCCGGCCAGGGTCAGCGTCCACGATGGAGTCATAACTGCCTGCGATAACGAGCTAATATTTGTAATGTGAGGGCGGAAACGATAATTTCATAATTTCCGCTTGACGGGAAGGGGCGATGCGCCTAGAAACATTTCTCCACTGACGCGGGGTGGAGCAGACCGGTAGCTCATCGGGCTCATAACCCGAAGACCGTGGGTTCAAATCCCACCCCCGCAACCAGGAAGTCCAAGGGCTTACGCCAAAAGCGTAGGCCCTTTTTCTTTTCCCAGGCTATTTTTTGGCATTAAATGGCTTTTAGTGGTGGCAAATTGGTGGCAATCGCCCCGAGGAAAGGGGCTGGCGGCCCTCCCCTCCTCCCCGGGGCCGGCGGGCGTGGTGGCAATCTGGCGGGCCGGGACGGGACGGTGGTGGCAATTCTCTATCTTGACTTGTTGTCAAAAAATGACAATATACCTCTATGAATTGGACGGTGACATTTTCGCCCAAGGCGAAAAAGCAGAAAACAAAGCTCCCGGCCCGGATTGCTGAACGCCTGGATGCTCTGCGGATCAAAATCGAGGCTGCCGGCCCCGTCCAACCCAGCGTCCCGCATTTCGGGAGGCTCCAAGGATGGCCCGGCGAAACCTACCACTGCCATCTCAACAAGGGCCGCCCAACCTATGTCGTCATCTGGCAAGTTGAAGAAGATTCCGTACAAGTGGTGGAGGTAATTTATGTTGGAACTCACGAAAAAGCCCCGTACTGACGGGCTTTGGGAAATCTGCGCCGTTGTCCCGGAGAATCACGTCAACCGGGTGACTCTGGCTATCAAAGAAGCTACGGAACCGAGCATTCCCGCATCCGAAGTTTTCCCCGAATCTACGCCCGGTTCCCGGCTGCGCGGCGCGCGAGGGCTTATGGGTCTGACCCAAGCCGAACTGGCGGCCAAGATCGGCGTGGGCGTGCCGAATATTTCGGCCATGGAGCACAACCGCCGGCCCATCGGCAAGGCCATGGCAAAGAAGATCGGAGAAGCGTTGGATTTTCCGTGGACGGCGCTTTTGTAAGCCCAGGACTGCTCGCCAGCCCTGCCGAAGACAATGTAAAGAAAAAGGCCCCAGGATCACCCCCGGGGCCTTTTTCTTTGACGTTTCCTCGTCGCCTTATCCTGTCCCACCGCTTTGGCCTTGTGCACTTAAAACTTTATGCGCTCGATATAGCTCATATCGACAGAATGCAGCGGCTCTATTTCCCTCGGCGCGCAAAGATCGCGACCTTTATTACCCGATTTGAATTGGCCGCCTCCCGAATGGAGGATCACTATCCGGAAATCGAGCAGATCTGCAATGAGATCGCCCAACTCATTATGCCGTTGCATCGGACTATGGTGGACGGCGTCGAACGGGAT
>NZ_JARKOZ010000176.1 GCF_029978005.1 Solidesulfovibrio sp.
CGAACACCCCCTCGCTCAGCAGCTTGTTCTGAAACACACCGCCCGAGAGCACCACCCGGTCGAGCCCGCTCCCGGCGCGGAGCGCCTCGCACACCCGGCCCACCACGGCGGCCACGGTGTTGTGGAAGGCCCGGGCCATGGCGGCCGGCGGCTTTCCGTCCCGCACCTCCCCGACGAGCCGGCGGAACATGGGCCGGAACTCGACCTCGATGGTTCCCCCCGCTTCTCCTGACTCGAAGGGATACATCTCTTTCGTGTCGCCCGACTCCGCCAGGGCCTCCAGCTCGATGGCGGCCTGCCCCTCGTAGGAGACCCTGCTCCTCAGACCGATGAGGGCCGCAACTGCGTCGAACAGCCGGCCGCAACTGGAGGTAAGGGGCGAGTTGATCCGCCTGGCCAGCATGGCCAGGAACAGCTTCCGCTCTCCCTCGGGGACCTGGGCCAGGAACGGGGGTCCCAGATCGAACACCCCTTCCCCATAGGCTGCATGGAGGTGCGACAGGGCCATCCGGTACGGCTCCCGCACTGCCGCGTCGCCGCCGGGGAGCGGTACGGCCATGAAACGCCCCCGCCGCTGGAAGGAGTCGTATCCCCCCAGCAGGAACTCTCCACCCCAGATGGTGCCGTCGGTCCCCAGACCGGTGCCGTCGAAGATGACGCCTATCACCTCACCCTCCAGGCCGTGCTCTGCCATGCAGGAGGCCAGGTGGGCGTGGTGGTGCTGGACCGCAATCTTCGGGATCCCGTCAAGGCCCGGGGCATAGACCGTGGAGAGGTAGTCGGGATGGAGGTCGTGGGCCACCAACTCCGGCCGGATATCCAGGATCCGCTCCAGGTGGCCTGCCGTCTCCTCCAGGGAGCGGAGCACCGCGTCGTTCTTCAGGTCGCCGATATGCTGACTGAGGAACGCCCGGTCGTCCCGGGTCAGGCAGACGGTCCCCTTCAGCTCGGCCCCGACCGCCAGCACGCTCCGCTGGGGAGCGGGCAGCCGCACGGAACGCGGCACG
>NZ_JARKOZ010000177.1 GCF_029978005.1 Solidesulfovibrio sp.
CGTGCCGCCGACGAGGCTCATGAGGAAAAAGAGCATGCCGAGAAAGTCCGCGCCGCCGAAATCCGGCTGGAGCAGCAGGATGAGCCCGAGAAAGCCCGTGACCATGACCGGCGGGATGAATCCCACGGAAAACGAACGGACGAGCTTCTGCTTCTGGCTGAAAAAGTAGGCGAGGTACATGACCAGCACCACCTTGGCCAGCTCCATGGGCTGCAACGTGGCCGGGCCCAGGTGCATCCAGCGCCGCGCGCCGCCGGCCTTGACGGAAAAGGGCGGCACGAGGGTAAGCATGAGCAGGCCGATGATGGCGAAGAGCCAAAGGTAGACCGGACCGTGCAGCACCTTGCGCGGCATGTAGGCACAAATCGCCATGAGCCCGACGCTGACCAGGGCGAACAGGGCTTGGCGCTGGAAGAAATAGTAGCGGTTGCCGTTTAGGCGCTCGGCCATGACGCCGCTCGAGGAAAAGACCATGACCAGGCCAAGGCCCGCCAGCATCAAGGCCGCGCCGAGGAGCCACAGGTCGAAGCGACCGGGCAGCTTGCTTTCCGCCGTGGGCACGCGCACCGTGCTCATGCCTTTTCTCCCGCCTCCGCGTCCCTGTTCATGGGCAGACCGGCGAACACCCGCTGGAAGTCCCGGCCCCGGGCCTTGTAGCCGTCGTAGAGGTCGAAGCTGGCCGTGGCCGGGGAAAGAAGGACCACGTCGCCGGGCCGGGCGTCGGCGAAAAGCCGCGTCATGGCCGCCTCGAGGGTGGGTTCGTGGAAAAGGGGCACCTGGCCGGCCCAGGCCGCCTCGAAGACCTCGCGGCTGGCCCCGAAAAGGGCGACCGCGGCCACGCGCTCGCGAAGAAGGGGCAAAAGCGCGGCCAGGTCGCCGCCCTTGAACACGCCGCCGGCAAGCAGACGCACCGGGCGGTCGAAGCTGCGGATGGCCGCCTCCATGGCGGCGACCGTGGTGGCTTTGGAATCGTCCACGAAAAGCACCCCGCCCTTCTCGCCGATGACCTGCAGGCGATGGGGCGCGGGCACGAAGGTGTCGAAGGCCGCCTTGGCCGTCTCCTCGGTCACGCCGAAGGGCGCGGCGGCGAGGAAGGCGGCTTCCATGTCCTGGCGGTTGTGCGCGCCGATGAGGCGCCGGCAGGTGAAGCGGTCCGAGGCCGAGAACCAGGCGACCTCGGCCTTGGTGAAGTCGCGCCCGGCCAGGGCGGCGCGCAGCTCCTCGGGCACGATGGCCAGGTCCCCCGGGCGCTGGGCGGCGAAGATGCGCAGCTTGGCCTCGAAGTATTCCTCGAGGTTCTCGTGCCAGTCCAGGTGGTTGGGGGCGAAGTTGAGCAGCACGGCCACCCGGGGGCGGAAGGTGCGGGTGAGCTGGAGCTGGAAGCTCGAGACCTCGAGCACCACCACGTCGGCCGTGTCGCCGGAAAGGACGTATTCGGAAAGCGGCGTGCCGATGTTGCCGCCGGTGAAGACCTTGTTCCCCGCCGCCTCCAGCAGGTGGCTTATGAGCATGACCGTGGTGGTCTTGCCGTTGGAGCCCGTGACCGCGACCATGGGCTCGGCCACGAACCAGGAGGCCAGTTCCAGCTCGGAGAGCACCTGCGCCCCGGGGCAGGCGGCCAGGCAGTCGGCAAGCCCGGCGGCCCGGATGCCGGGCGAGAGAACGACCATGTCCGCGCCGGCGAAGTCGGCCGGGCCGTGCGCGCCCAGGCGCAGGTCGTAGCCGCCCTGCCCGGCCTCCTCGCGGAAATCGTCGGAAACGCCCTTGGCGTTTTTCTCCAGGAAGCGCACGGACGCGCCCAGGCGCGTAAGAAGCCTCGCTGCCGCGCGTCCGGACGCGCCGGCCCCGACGACCACGACCTGGTGGCCTCGGAGCTGATCGGAATGGAGCATGTCGGACATGACGGCCGCCTAGCGCAGTTTGAGGGTGGACAGCCCCACCAGGGCAAGAAGGATGGAAAGAATCCAGAACCGGATGATGATCTTCGATTCCGGCACGCCCATGAGCTCGAAGTGGTGGTGCAGCGGGGCCATGCGGAAGATCCGCTTGCCGCCGGTCATCTTGAAGTAGCCCACCTGGAGGATGACCGAGACGGTCTCGGCCACGTACAGGCCGCCGACGACGATAAGAAGCAGCTCCTGCTTGCACAGAAGCGCGATGAAGCCGAGCGCGCCGCCGAGCGACAGCGAGCCCACGTCGCCCATGAAGATCTGGGCCGGGTAGGCGTTGAACCACAGGAAGCCGAGCCCGGCCCCGACCATGGCCCCGCAAAAGACCGTGACCTCGCCCACGCCGGAGACGGGCATGACTTGCAGGTAGCGGGCCATCTGGGCGTGGCCGGCCACGTAGATGAACAGCGCGAACATGGCGGCGTTGACGATCATGGGGCCGATGGCCAGGCCGTCCAGGCCGTCGGTCAGGTTCACGGCGTTGCTGGCCGCTATCATGACCAGCATGGCGAAGGGAAAATAGGCCCAGCCGAGGTCCGGGTTGATGTGCTTGAAAAAGGGCACGGCCAGGCGGGTGGAGTATTCCGGGTCCGCCAGAAGCAGGGCGGCGGCCACGCCCGAGACGAGGAGCTGGCCCAGGAGCTTGCCCTTGGCCGAGAGGCCCTTGTTTTGCTTCTTCACCACCTTGGCGTGGTCGTCCACGAACCCCAGCGCCCCGAAGCCCAGGTACACGAAGATGGTCATCCAGACGTATTCGTTGGCCAGATCGCCCCAGAGAAGGACGCTGACGAGGATGCAGAAGGCGATGAGCAGGCCGCCCATGGTCGGGGTGCCGGCCTTGCGCTGGTGGGCGGCCACGTCCTCGTGGATATACTGGCCGTACTTGAGGCGCGTGAGCCAGCGGATAAACCGCGGCCCGAAGACGATGGACAGGACCAAGGCGGTGAGAAGCGCCGCGATCGACCGGAACGTGATGTACCGGAAGACGTTGAGCGCGCTCAGGTGGGCCGCGAGCGGCACCAGCAGATAATAGATCATGCCTTGGAATCCTTTTGGAGGCTCTGGGCGAAGGCGGCCAGGTATTCCTCCATGCGCATGGAGCGCGAGCCTTTGAAAAGCGCCACGCCGCAGGTCAGTCCCAGGGAGGCGGCGGCCTCGACGAAGCCGTCCGGGGTGTCGACCACGGCGTAGCGGCCGGAAAATCCCGCCCGGGTCAGGCCCTCGGCCACGGCCTCGGCGTGGGCGCCGTGGTAGAAGACGGCCCTGGCCCCGCTGGCCCCGGCGACCTCGCCCAGGCGGGCGTGCTCGACGGCGGCGTGGGCCCCCATCTCGCGCATCTCGCCGAGGACCAAGACCAGCGGCTTGTCCCTGGCCGCCTCGGCGGCGGCGGCGATGGCCCGGCGCATGGACAGGGGGTTGGCGTTGTAGGTGTCGTCGATGAGCGTGAAGCAGCCCTGGCGGCGGCAGAAGAAGCGCTGCTCGGGCATGACGGCCGTTTCCAGGCCGGCGGCGATGTGCTTTTCCCCCGCGCCCAGGATGTGGGCGGCGGCGGCGGCGGCCAGGATGTTCTCGGCGAAGTGCCCGCCGGTCAGGGGGGTCACGACCTCGAGCTCCAGCTCGCCGAGCTTGAGGAAAAACCGTCCCCGGCCCTCGGAGAGCGCGCCCAGATACTTGGCCCGGTAGGGCGCGGCGTGGGCCTTGCCCTGGCCCTTGACGGACATGCCGCGCACGCGCGGGCAAACGGCCAGCGCCGCCTCCCACAACTCGGGATAGTCCATGGAGGCCAGGGCCACGCCGCCGGGGCGCAGCGCGGCGAACAACCGGGTCTTCTCGGCGGCCACGCCGGCCACGTCGCCCAGGGCCTCCAGGTGGGCCGGGCCGACGTTGTGGATCACGGCGATGTCCGGCTCGGCGATGGCGGCCAGGGGGTCCATCTCGCCCGGAGCGGAGATGCCGAGCTCCATGACCCAGAAGCGGTCCTCGGCCGAGGCCTCGAGCATGGACAGGGGCAGGCCGATGCGGTTGTTGTAATTCTTGTAGTTTTTCGCCGTGGGCCCGAGCCGCGAGAGGATGGCGGCGCAAAGCTCCTTGACCGTGGTCTTGCCGGCCGAGCCGGAAACGGCCACGAGCCGGGCCCCGGCGCGCTCGCGCCAGGCCTTGGCCAGCTTGCCGAGGGCGGCGACGGTGTCGCGCACGAGCAGCACCGGCGTGCCCTCGGGCAGCCCGGACAGGGGCCGGTCGGCCAGCACGGCGGCCGCGCCCTTGGCTACGGCCTCGGCGGCGAAATTGTGGCCGTCCAGGCGCGCCCCGGGCACGCACACGAACAGGCAGCCGGGGAGCACCGCCCGGCTGTCGATGCGCACGGCCTCGATGACCGGGTTGCCCCGGTCGCCCATGTCGCCGACGGCTCCGGTGGCCGCGAGGATGTCGGACAGGGTCATGCGCATCCGGTAAGCTCCCTGACCACGGCGGCGTCGGAGAACGGGTACTTCACGTCGCCGATCTGCTGATAGGTTTCGTGTCCCTTGCCGGCGATGACCAGCACGTCCTCGGGCCGCATCTCGTCAAGCGCCAGGGCGATGGCCCGCCGCCGGTCCGGCTCGAGGATGGCCCGCCGCGCCCCGGCCAGGCCGGGCTTGGCGTCCGCCATGATGGAAAGCGGCTCCTCGTGGCGGGGATTGTCGGAGGTCAGCACGGCCACGTCGGCCCACTTGGCCACGGCGGCGGCCATGCGCGGCCGCTTGGTCCGGTCGCGGTCGCCGCCGCAGCCGAAGACGGCGTAGAGCCGGCCGGGCGTGAATTCCCGGGCGGCGGAAAGCACGTTTTCCAGGGCGTCGGGCGTGTGGGCGTAATCGACCAGCACGGTCAGGCCGGCCGGGTTGGGAATGCGCTCCAGGCGGCCCGGCGCGCCGTGGAAATCGGCCAGGCTGGCGAAGGCCTCGGCCGGCAGCCCCAGGACCAGGGCCAGACCCATGGCGGCCAGGAGGTTGCTGGCGTTGTGGCGGCCGGGCATGGGCGAGGCCACCTCGTAGGCCTCCTCGCCGAAGCTCGCGCCAACGAGCAGCCCCTCGCGGCCGTGTTCGCGGATGCCGCCGGCCAGCAGGCGCGAAAACCCGTGGGGCGGCCTGGTCAGGCCGTAGCCGACGGCCGTGGGGAATTCGCGCAGGAGGCGCAGGCCGAAGGGATCGTCGAAATTGAGCACGGCCGTGGCCGGATCGGGCAGGTAGTCGCGGAAGAGCTTGGCCTTGGCCGCGAAATAGGTCTCCATGTCGCGGTGGTAGTCCAGATGGTCCTGGGTCAGGTTGGTGAAGGCGGCGGCGGCGAAGGCGAGGCCGGAGAGCCGGTCCTGGTCCAGGGCGTGGGACGAGGCCTCCATCACGGCCAGGTCGCAGCCGGCCCGGGCCATGGCGGCCAGGCTCTCGTGGATGGTCAGGCAGTCCGGGGTGGTGAGCGACGCGTCGCGTGAAAAGCCCGGCCAACGGTAGGCCACGGTGCCGAGCACGCCGACCTTCCTGCCGGCGGCCGCGCCCAGGCGTTCGAGGAGGTAGCTGACGGTGGTCTTGCCGTTGGTGCCGGTGACGGCGACCACGGGCATGGCCATGCGGTCGGTGCCGTGGCGCGCCCCGGCCAGGACCCCCAGGGCGACGCGGGGATCGTCCACGGGCACGAACCGGACCGGCGCGCCCGCCGGCAGGGACGTGCCGGGCAGACCCACCACCCAGGCCGCGCCGCGCGCCACGGCGTCGGGCACGAACCCGGCCCCGTCGGCGGCGTTTCCGGCCATGGCCACGAACACGCCGCCGGGCAGCACCTTGGCCGAATGCGCGGCCACGGGCACGCCGCCGGCCCGCACCGTTTCCAAAAGGGCGGCGAACGCCGTCATGGGATCCTGTTGCGTCATGTTCTCCTCGCCGTCTCAGGAGGGCCGGGAAAGCCACAGCACGAATTCGTTCTTGTCCTCGCCGGGCCAGGGCGCGCCCGGGGCCGGGCTCTGCTTGTTGACGATGAGCCCCTGGCCTTCCAGGCGCGGCACGATGCCCTTCTGCATGAGGATCTCCACGGCCTTGCGCAGAGGCATGCCGGCGAAGTTGGGCACCGAGCGGACCTCCACGGACTTGACCTCGGCGGGCGTGGACTGGGCGATCTCCATGATCTCCTTGTCCGCGCTGGACGGCCCCTTGGCCGGGGCGGCCGGCGCGGCGGCCTGGGACGCGGCCGGGGCGGGCGCGCCGCCGGCCTCGGGTGCGGCGGCGGCCTGGACCGTCTCGGGCATGCGGCCGAGGTAGGACAGGGTGCGCAGGGTCATCTCCCGCACCGCCGGCGCGGCGACGACCCCGCCGTAGTGGCTCGGCTCGGGTTCGTCAACCATGACCATGACGATGTACTCCGGCGAAACGGCCGGCACGAAGGACACGAAGGAGCCGAGGTACTTGTTGCCGTAGCCGCCGTGGGCGCCGGCCTTCTGGGCGGTGCCGGTCTTGCCGCCGATCTCCAGGCCCGGGATGCGGGCCGAGCGGCCGGTGCCGTGCTCCTCGTTGACCACCTCGCGCATCATGCGCTGCACGGTGCGGGCCACGTCGGCGTCGAAGACCCGGTAGGGGGCGCGCTGGGGCGTGGTCCCCTCGGGATCGGCCACGAGCCGCAGCGGCTTGTACACGCCGTCGTTGGCCAGGACGAGGAAGGCCTGGGCCAGCTGGACCGGAGTGACGGCCACGCCCTGGCCGAAGGACTGGGTGGCCAGGTCCAGGGGCGACCAGTTCTTGAGCGGCCGCAAAAGGCCCTTGCCCTCGCCGGAGATGGGAAGCCCCGTGGGCCGGCCGAAGCCGAGCTTCTCGAAATAGGCGTGCAAACGGGGCGAGCCGAGCTGGAGGCCGATCTTGGCCGCGCCGATGTTGCTTGAGACCCGCACGATCATGTTCACGGGCAAAACGCCGTAGGAGTGGGTGTCCTTGATGACGCGGTTGGCGAAGCTGAACTTGCCGTTTTCGCAATTGAAGGTGGTCGTGGGCTTGACCACGCGCTCCTGGAGGGCGGCGGCCACGAGCAGGGGCTTCATGGTGGAGCCGGGCTCGAACACGTCCAGGGCGGCGTGGTTGCGGGCGATGCGCGGGCTTATGCCCCGGCCCACGTTGGGGTTGAAGAAGGGGTAGTTGGCCATGGCCAGAATCTCGCCCGTGGGCACGTGGACCACGATGGCCGTGCCGGCCTTGGCGTTGTTGGCCGTGACGGCCTTTTCCAACTCCTCCTCGGCGAAGAACTGGATCTGGGAGTCGATGGTCAGGCGCACGCCCTTGCCGTTGATGTCGCCCAGCTCCCGGCCCTGGGAGTCGAAGAAGAAGCGGCGGCCCGAGGCGTCGCGCTGGACCACGTACTTGGCCTGGCGGCCGGTGAGGCGGGCGTCGAAGGCCTTTTCCATGCCTTCCAGGCCCACGTCGCCGACGCCGACGAAGCCCATGAGCTGGCTGGCGAGATGGCCGTTGGGGTAAAACCTTGCGAATTCCTTGCTGAAATAAACGCCGGGAAGACCGGCTTCACGGATGCGGGCGGCGGTGCGGTCGCCCACGCGCCAGGCGAGATAGACCATGGAGGAGCCGGACTGGAGCTTTTTGAGCACCCGCTGCTCCTTCATGCGCAAAAGTTTGGCCAGCGTGGCGGCGGTCTTCTCCGGTTCCGTGATCTCCTTGGGCCGCACGAAAAGCGCCTCGCATTCGACGCTCTTGGCCAGAAGCCGGCCGCCCCGGTCGTAGATCTCGCCCCGGGCGCCCTTGTCCACCTCCGAGGCCAGGTGCTGCCTGATGGCCTTTTCCGCCAGCTCCGGCCCGGCCACGATCTGGAGGTAGCCCGCCCTGGTCCACAAGGCCAGCCAGGCCAGACAGAAGAAAACGCCCACGCTGGTGAGCTTGACCCGGCTCCAGTCCCGGACGGTCTGTTGCTGGCGATCGGCCGATTGCGCGCGCATGCCCATTCCCCGCGATCCTTACGGCGTGCCGGCGGGCTTGACCCGGGGCTTGTCCTTGGCCCTGGCCGGACTTTTCTGGGCCGGCTGCGCCTCGGGCTGGCCCTTCTGGTTCTGGCGGGCATCCTCCACGCCGGCGACCAGGGGCGAGGTCTCGATCTCGCCGCTTGCCGCCACGCGGCGGATCTGGCCCGGCCGGGCCGGGCCGAGGCCGTAGTCGCGCGCCACCTCGCGAAGCCTGGCCGGGGTGATGAGCGTGTTGCGCTCCACCTCGAGCTTGGCCGCCAGGGCTTCCACCTCGTCGATCTGACGCTGCATCTTGTTGAGTTCGTAGGCCAGGTCCACCCGCTCGATGTTGAGCCAGACGAGCCCCAGACCGAAGACCAGCAGCAAGACCAGGCTGAACGCCATGGATATCGCCCATTCCCGCGAAAGCGTGCCCATCTCCCCTCCTCGCTCCGTGCCTCGTCGCGCCAGGGGCGCGAAAAGGTCCCTCAGGCGTCCGGCAGCCGCTCGGCCGCGCGCAGCTTGGCGCTGCGCGACCGCGAATTGGCCGCCACTTCCTCCTCGCCGGCCATGACGGGCTTTTTGGTGAGGATGCGGTAGCGCGCCCGGTGTCCGCACACGCACACGACCTGCTCGCGCGGACACACGCAATCCGTGGCCTCCTCGCGGAAGGAGCGCTTCACCAGCCTGTCCTCGAGGGAATGGAAGGAGATCACGGCCACCCGCCCCCCGGGGGCGAGATAGTCGGGAATGGCCCGCAGAAACTCCTTCAACTCCCCAAGCTCGTCATTGACCGCCATGCGCAGGGCCTGAAACGTCCGGGTGGCCGGATGCTGCCTGGCCGTGGCCCGCCACTTGGCCGGGTAGGCCGCCGCCACCACCTCGGCCAGATGGGCGGTGGTGGTTATGGCGGCCTTTTCCCGGGCGGCGACGATGGCCCGCGCGATGCGGCCGGCCTGCGGGTCCTCGCCGTACTCCCGGATGAGGTCCCGCAGCCTGGCGAAGGACGCCAGATTGACCAGCCCTTCGGCGCTCTCGCCGCCGTCCTCGGCCCCCATGCGCATGTCCAGGGGGCCGTCGTGCGTGAACCCGAAACCGCGCTCCGGGTCGTCGAGCTGCAAGGAGGACACCCCCGCGTCCACCAGTGCGGCGTCGACCTTCTCCCACCCCGCCTCCGCCAGGGCCGCCGGGAACCGGCGAAACGGCGTGCGCGCAAGGCGCACCCGGTCGCCGTATGCCTCCAAGCGCCGTTCGGCCACGGCCAGGGCCTCCCTGTCCCTGTCCAGGCCGAGCAGCCAGGCATCGCCCCCGGCCGCTTCGAGCATCCCCCTAGAATGCCCGCCAAGCCCCGTGGTGGCGTCCAAAATTTTCATCCCCGGCCGTATGGCCAGGTATTTCACGACCTCTTCGAGCAGGACCGGCACATGGACGGGACCGGGCAGCATGTCGCGGGCCTAGAGCCTGATCTTGACGCCAAGGTCGGCCAGGGCCGCCAGGTCGGCGTCGATGCGCAGTCCCACCTGCCTCCGCCGCTCCTCGAACTTGGCCTGGTTCCAGATCTCGAACTTCTCGCCCACCCCCGCCAGCACGAGGTCCTTGTCCAGCTGCGCGTAGGTCCGCAGGTACGGCGGCACCAGGATGCGCCCCTGCTTGTCCAGCGTCACCTCCATGGCCCCCGAGATCAGGAAGCGCTCCAGGTCCCGGATGCGCGGGTCGAGCTTGTTGCCCTCGGCGAAGCTGGCCTCCACCTGCTCCCACACGTCCATGGGGTAGCCGGTGACCGCGCCGTCGAAGTTGTTGGTGAGCATGATCCGGCCGTCGGCGACGCGAGAGAGGACCTCCTCCCGGTATTCGGGGGGCAGCATCAGGCGACCCTTGGGGTCCAGGCTGCGGTAGGAATGGCCTCGAAACACGTTCCCTCGCCGTGGCGGTTCACCACTTCTTACCACCTTTTCCCACATTCTCTCCATCAATAGGCCAGGGGTGTCAAGAAGAAACCACCCGACCTGCACATCTTGACGTTTTCGCCCCGTCCCTCCCCCTGGCCAGGGGAAAAACCTCTCGAAAACACTGGATAAAAAATAAAAAACCGGTCATAGCGCAGCAAGCGGCCGGCGGGCGTGCCCGGCGACGGCGGCCAAGGGCCTGGCAGCGCCGTTTTTCCGGACAAGCCTTGCCAGAGCGCTTCCAAGTCTTGTAGGGGGAAAGAGTTGCTGGCGATGCATCCGCATCAGGCGGCGTTGCATGGAGTGCGACGCGAACGTTGACGAAGGGGAAGCCCCCACGGAAGGGCAGCATGCGCGACAGGCCGACGATGGACATCCCGGCGGGTCTGGAAGAGGAATACTACCAGATCAATCCGGACATCCTGCACAGTTTCAGCAAGTTTCGTCCACCGCTCAACATCTACCGTTTCCTGGAAAACGTCAGCCGGATCGCGCCCTACTACAAGGTCGGCGACCGGCTCTCCAAGGAGCAGGCGCAGGAGTTGGCGGACCTTGTCACCGAGGGCGTGATCTTCGTTTCGCGCGAGGACCACTCCATCTACGTCAAGCACATCAGCTACCAGCTCGACCTGGTGCTCCTGGACAAGCACCTTACGGAATCCGAGATCGCGGACATCTTCCAGATCGCGCTGACGCGCCGCATGGAGGAGTTCTTCGACCAGCCCGTGCGCCTGGTCTACGACAAGGTGCGCGAGGACGCGCTGGTGCTGACGCAGTACGTCTGGGAGGACTTCCACCGGTCCAGGGCCCTGGCCCGACGGCAGCACGGCGTCCATACCCTGGCCAATCACGCCGTCAACTGCGCCCTGTTCGGCCTGCACCTGTTTTTGGCCGGCCAGTCCGAGAACTTCCGGGAGGGGCGCACCGCCCGGACCACCCTGGATCGCACCGTGCTCGGCCTGTTGCTCCACGACCTGGGCATGACCCGGGTGCCGGCGCTGGTGCGCGACAAGACCAAGCCGCTTTTGCCCGACGAGATGCAGAAGATCCGCGGCCATACCATGGCCGGCTACGAGATGCTCTCGCGGCTGGACCTCAAGTTTCCGGAGATGGAGCGGTGCGTGTCCGAGCACCACGAACGCCTGGACGGCTCGGGCTATCCGCAGAAGCTCGGCATGGGGAGCATTTCGGAGACAGGGCTTTTGTGCGGCCTGGTGGATTCCTACTGCGCCATGACCACCAAGCGCATCTACGCCCCGGCCCTGGACACCCTCGCGGCGGGCAAGAAGCTCCTGGAGGAATCCCGGCGCTACCCGGCCGACATGGTCAAGCGGCTGGTCGGCCTGCTGGCTGGGGGAAAATAGGGTCGGCTTCCCACCGGCGTTCCACTTTTCCCGCGCCCTTCCGGCGGCGGCGCGCCGGGACGGGTCCGGCTCAGCCCTCGGGGGAGCACTCGCGGCGCAGTTCGCGGAAGATCTCGCCCAGGGGCACGAAGCCGAGCAGGCGCTCGCCCTCGAGCACGGCGGCGAAGCGGCTGTCGGCCTTGATCATGGCGTCGAGCACCAGGTGCAGGGGATCGGACGGGGCCACGCGCGGGATGTCGCGCCGGGCCGCCTCGCCGGCCTTCCTGCCCATGCAGTGGCGGCAGGCATCGCGGTAGGTGTCCTCGAAGTCGTCGTCGCCGAGGCTCGTGCGCAGGCTCGCCTCCAGGGCGCAGTCGTTTAAGTCCCCCAGCAGCGTGCGCAGGCTGATCACGCCCAGAAACCGCCCCCGCCGCATGACGGCCACGGCGTCCATGTCCGGGCTTTTCTCCAGGTGATTCCGCAGCTTGTCGGCCACGGCGTTCAGTTCCTCCCCGGCATCGACCGTGACGACGTCGGTGCGCAAGGCGTCGAAGGCGCGTTTGCGTATCATTGGGGTCCTCTCCGCTGGCATGGTGCGTCGCCAGGGTATCCGGCTTCGCCGGGATTGAAAAGGGACGCGGCCGGCTTTTTCTGGCGGGGCGGGGGCTTTTGGCGTAGGGTGACGGGCGATCGTCCCCTCAACCCTTTCGCGAGGTTTCCATGCGTCCCAAAGCCCTTCGCCCGCTTTTCGCCCTGCTCGTCCTCACGGCCCTTGCCGCCGCGCCGGCCGCGGCCGAGGAGATCGACTGCGTCACCACCGAGTGGAAGCTCCTCGGGGCCAACCACAAGGTCTGCGTCAACGCCTTCGACGACCCGGAAGTGCCCTGCGTGACCTGCTACATGAGCCAGGCCCGCACCGGCGGCATCTCCGGCGCGGTGGGGCTGGCCGAGGACCCGTCGGAATTCTCCCTCGACTGCCGCCAGACCTGCGCCGTGAACCTGCCGGACAAGTTCCCCAAGAAGAAGAAAGTCTTCTCCGAAGGCACCTCGGTGCTGTTCAAGGACACCCAGGTCACGCGCTTTTTCGACGAGAAGCGCAAGGCCCTCATCTACCTGGCCGTCAGCCGCAAGATCGTCTCGGGCTCGCCGAAAAACTCCATCTCCACCGTGGTGCTCCGCTAGCCCCGCCCCTGGGGACACGCCGGCGTCATCACAGAAGAAGCGGTCCGTCGCCCATGCCGTCCATCCGACATGCCCGCGCGCCCCACGGCGCGCCCAGAGTCCGGCCATGGCCAACCACGATCCGGTGACCGTCGGCGTGGTCCTGGTCGGCGACGACGGCATCGTCGTCGAGGCCGACATCGAGGCCCGTCGCCTGCTCGGCCTGGACCTGTCCGGCGAGGCCGCCCCCCACTGGCGCGCCCTGGGCCTGTCGGAGTCCATCCACACGCCGCCGGCCGGCCAGGGCCGGCTCGTGCGCCGCGACGACAGAAACGGCGCGCCGCGCTGGTTTCTGCTGTCCAAACGCCCCCTGCGCCTGGGCGGCGACCCCCTCTACGTCTTCAGCCTGGCCGACCTGACCCGGCTCGTGCGCGACCTCGACAAGTACGAGGGCTTTTTCACCAACGCCGTGGAAGGCATCTTCCAGTCGAGCCCCGAGGGCCGCTTCCTGGACGTCAACCCGGCCCTGGCCCGCATCCTCGGCTACGAGAGCCCCGGGGACATGACCACGGCGCTGACCGACCTGCGCTCGGAGCTCTACGTGGACCCGGCCGACCGGGACAAGCTCCTGGAGGGCCTGGCCCGCGACGGCCAAGTCACGGGCCTGGAGACGCGGTTCTACCGCAAGGACGGCGGCATCAAGTGGATCTCCCAGGCCGCCCGGGTGGTGCGCGACGAGCGGGGCGCGGTGCGCTACATCGAGGGACTCAACATCGACATCACGGCCCGCAAGCGGGCCGAGGAGGCCTACAACGACATCCTGGAACGCTACCGCTCCATCGTCACGGGCAGCATCGACGGCGTCATCCTGTGCGGCGCGGACGGGGAAGTGCTCACGGCCAACCCCGAGACCGAGCGCATCTTCGGTCTGGCCGAGGCCGAGCTGGCCCTGGCCGGGCTTTCCGGCGTCATCCACGACGCCGACGGCGCCCTCGACCTGGCCCTGGGGACGCTGGCCGCCACGGGCCGCTTCCGCGGCGAACTGACGGGCCTGCGGCCGGACGGGACGCGCTTCCCCCTGGAGGTCTCGGCCAGCGGCTTTCCCCACAAGGGCGGCCCCAACCACGGGGTGTGGATCGTGCGCGACGTGACGGACCGCAAACGGGCCGAGGACGTGCTGCGCGAATCCGAGGAGAAGTTTCGCCGCACCTTCGACCAGTCGCCCATCGGCGCGAGCATCCTGTCGCTCGACTACCGCTTCCTGCGCGTCAACGACGCCCTGGCCCGCATCACCGGCTACGCCCAGAGCGAACTGCTGGAAAAGTCCATGCTCGAGGTCACCCACCCCGAGGACGTGCCCGAGACCATCGCCTGGGCCGAGCGTCTGCTCGCCGGCGAATTCGACCGCTACGAGATCGAGAAGCGCTACGTGCGCGGCGACGGCGGCATCGTCTGGGTGCACCTGTCGGTGCGGCTGATCCGCGACGTGGCCGGCAGGCCCCTCTACCTCATGCCCATGGTCCAGGACGTGACCGAGCGGGTGCGGGCCGAGGCCGGCATGCGGGCGCTCCTGGCCGAGAAGGAGTCGCTGCGCCTCAACCTCGAGGCCGTGTTTCGCGCCATCCCCGACGCCATCGTGGTGGTGGACACGCGCATGCGGGTGATCCGCACCAACCGGGCCCTGCACGACGTGTGCTTCGTCGGCGACATCAAGACCGGGCCGGGCGGGCAGCAGGTGGTGGCCGGGTCGTGCCGCCGGGGCTGCTTCGCGGCGCTTCGCGAAACCCTTTCCACCCAGAAGCCGGTCATCGAGTACCGGGTGGAGTGCAAGGGGCAAAACCCCGGCCGGGTGGTGGTCATCAACTCCATGCCCCTGACCGGCGAGTCCGGGGAATTCGACGGCGCGGTGCTCATCATCCGCGACATCACCCGCCTGGCCGACCTGGAAAAGCGGCTCACCGACCTGCACGGCCACCGGGGCATGATCGGCAAGTCCAAGGCCATGCGCGACATCTACACCGTGCTCGACCAGCTGGCCGACGTGGACACCACCGTGCTGGTCACGGGCGAATCCGGCACGGGCAAGGAACTGGCCGCCGAGGCCATCCACTATGGCGGGGCGCGCTCGCGCAAGCCGCTGGTCAAGGTCAACTGCTCGGCGCTCTCCGACGAGCTTCTCGGCAGCGAGCTTTTCGGCCACGTGCGCGGGGCCTTCACCGGGGCCATCCGCGACAAGGTCGGCCGGTTCGAGGCGGCCCAAGGCGGCGCGATCTTTCTCGACGAGATCGGCGACATCTCGCCCCGGCTCCAGCTGGGGCTTTTGCGGGTGCTCGAGAGCAAGGAATTCGAGCGGGTGGGCGAGGCCAAGACGCGCAAGGCCGACGTGCGCGTCATCGCCGCCACCAACGTGGACCTGCCGGCGCGCATCCGGGCCGGACTTTTCCGGGCCGACCTCTACTACCGGCTCAAGGTGGTGGAGGTGCGGCTGCCGCCGCTTCGCGACCGGACCGAGGACATTCCGCTTCTGGCCGAGCACTTCATGCGCCAGTTCGCGGCCAGCTTCGGCAAGACCATCTCGCGGCTGTCCGAGGAGGTCATGGGCGTGCTCATGGCCTATCCCTGGCCGGGCAACGTGCGCGAGCTCAAATACGCCATGGAGCACGCCTGCGTGCTGTGCCGGGAAGGGGAGATCGAGCCCGGCCATCTGCCGCCCGAACTGCGCTCTCCCGCGCCGCGCCGGCTGGCCGAAACGCCGCCGCCGCCGCGCCGGGGCGGCCTGACCCGGGAGGCCGTGGCCGCCGCCCTGGCCGAAGCGGACGGCAACCGTTCCCTGGCGGCGCGCCTGCTCGGCGTGGACCGGCGCACCCTATACCGCAACATGGACCGCCTGGACGTCGGCTGAATCGCCCGAGGACATTTTCCCTGCCCGCACCTGTGGCGCATGCCACAGTCTTACGCCCCACGTGTGGCGCTAACGCCACACAGCTATGCCACATATTTCTTCGATTGGCGCGATTATTTCATCTAACATATTGATATTACATATTATAAAAATCGTGACAAAACGGCAATTCTGGCACGATCATTGCCATATGACCTGCGACGCGATCAGGCTCGCCTGGCCTGAGCGAACGCGCCATACGGACGCGCCGACGGCGGCGGCGGACGGGCGCAAGCGGCAACGCCCGACAGGGCGCAAACCGACCCCGCGGCCGTGCCGACCGCAGGGCCCCGAGCAAGGAGCATCACCCATGAGCGGCCACAAAGCCATCTACAAGTCCCTGTATTTCTGGGTCATCTTCGGCATCGTCGCCGGCATCGTCCTGGGGCTCGTTCCGGCCAGCAAGGGCTTCGCCGAAAGCATGCAGCCCTTCGGCACGGCGTTCATCCGCATGGTCAAGATGATCATCGCCCCCATCATCTTCTGCACCGTGGTCACCGGCATCGCCAAGATGGGGGACATGGGCAAGGTCGGCCGCGTGGGCATCAAATGCATGCTCTACTTCTGGACCATGACCCTTTTCGCCCTGGCCATCGGCCTGGTCGTCGTCAACCTCTACAAGCCCGGCGCGGGCATGGACGACTACGCCGCCAAGATGCAGGCCAACCAGAAGGAAATCGCCAAGGTCGAGGACTTCGCCGGCAAGGCCAAGAAGATGTCCACCGTGGACTTCCTCATGAACATCGTGCCGACTTCCGTGGTCGACGCCTTCGCCAAGGGCGAAATCCTCCAGGTGCTCTTCTTCTCCATCCTCTTCGGCGTCGCCCTGGCCCAGCTCGGCGAGAAAGCCAAGACCTTCGTCAGGATCATCGACGAATTTTCCAAGGGACTCTTCAAGGTCGTCCATTACATCATGTACTTCGCCCCCTTCGGCGCGTTCGGAGCCATGGCTTACGTCGTGGCCTCCCAGGGCACCGAGGCCCTGTTCAAGCTCTTGTACCTCATGCTCGGCGTGTACACGACCTGCATCATCTTCATCTTCGTGGTCCTGGCCGTGGTCTGTCGGATGGCCAAGTTCTCCCTGTGGCGCTACCTCTGCTACATCAAGGAGGAGATTCTCCTTGTGCTCGGCACATCCTCGTCCGAGGCGGCGCTTCCCCGCATGATGGCCAAGCTGGAAAACGCCGGCGCGGACAAGTCCGTGGTCGGCCTGTGCCTGCCCATGGGCTATTCCTTCAACCTGGACGGCACCTGCATCTATCTGACCATGGCCGCCGTGTTCCTGGCCCAGGCCACCAACACGCCGCTCGACATCTCCCACCAGCTCTACCTGCTCTTCATCCTGCTTTTGACCTCCAAGGGCGCGGCCGCGGTCACGGGCGGCGGCTTCATCACGCTGGCCGCCACGCTCCAGACCGTGGGCACGATCCCCGTGGCCTCGCTGACCTTGCTGCTCGGCGTCGACCGCTTCATGTCCGAGGCCCGGGCCATCACCAACCTGATCGGCAACGGCATCGCCACCATCGTCGTGGCCAAGTGGGAAAACGCCCTGGACGAGCGCAAGCTCGCCGCGGTGCTCGCCGGCAGCGACGACGAATACGCCGACGATCCCGAAGACATGTTGATTCTTGAAGAGTCCGCGGAAACTGCTACTGTCGCCGCCACCACCAAACCCTAACCGGACGGAGGGGAAACGATGTCCGTACCCAGCACGGCGACCCACGAGGGCCTGCCCGTCGGCAAGCTCTCTGCCTACTTCGACTGGCTGCAGATGCTGACCGGCGCTGCGCTCATCCTGTTCATGTGGTGCCACCTGATCCTGGTCTCGAGCATCCTGCTCGGGCCCGGGGTCATGAACGCCCTGGCCTGGTTCTTCGAAGTCACCTACATGGCCCAGGTCGGCGGTCCGCTGATCTTCCTGGCCTTCCTGCTCCACTTCGTCCTGGCCGCGCGCAAGATTCCCTTCGCCACCGGCCAGCAGCGCCTCATGCTCGCCAACGCCAAGCGCATGCGCCACACCGACACCTGGCTGTGGGTGATCCAGGCGACCACGGCCATGGGCATCCTCATCATGGGCGGCATCCACATGTGGGTGGTGCTGACCAACCTGCCCATCACCGCCGAGAAGTCCGCCGCCCGCATCCAGACCGGCTTCTGGTTCGTCTTCTACCTGTTCCTTCTGCCCATGGTCGAACTGCACGTGGGCATCGGCTTCTACCGCATCCTGGTCAAATGGGGCTTCCTCGACCGCCCGGGCCGCTGGGTCATCAAGAAGAAGGAGAACCTGCTCACCGGGATCTTCATCGCCATCGGCCTGCTGTCGCTTTTGCGCTACTACTTCCTGCCGCTCAAATAAGGACGCCAGACCATGAACATCATTCAAACCGATCTGCTGTGCGTTGGCGCCGGCCTGGCCGGCGAACGCGTGGCCATCGAGGCGGCGGACAACGGGTTCTCCGTCATCTGCCTGTCCATCGTCCCGGCCCGCCGCTCCCACTCCTCCGCCGCCCAGGGCGGCATGCAGGCGGCGCTCGGCAACTCGGCCATGGGCGAGGGGGATTCCCCCGACGTCCACTTCGCCGACACCGTCAAGGGCTCGGACTGGGGCTGCGACCAGGAGGTCGCCCGCCTGTTCGTCGACGCCGCGCCCGTCGCCATGCGCCAGATGGCTTTCTGGGGCGTGCCCTGGAACCGCGTCGTGCCCGGCGAGCAGACCTACTACAAGGGCGGCAAGCCCTTCACCGCCTTCGAGAAGCCCGAAAATGAGGGGCTCATCCACTCGCGCAACTTCGGCGGCACGGCCAAGTGGCGCACCTGCTACACTTCCGATGGGACGGGACATTGCGTCCTTTATACCCTGGATAACAGAGCCGCCCAGATGGGCGTCTCCGTCGTGGACAAGGTCGAGGCCATCGCGCTGATCCACGACGGCGCCGTCTGCATGGGGGCCATCGCCCGCTGCCTGAAGACCGGCGAACTCACCGCCTACCTGGCCCGGGCCACGCTCGTCGCCACCGGCGGCTTCGGCCGCATCTACCGCGAGTCCACCAACGCCGTGATCTGCGACGGCGGCGGCCTGATCACCGCGCTCGACACCGGCGTGGTGCCCCTTGGCAACATGGAGGCCGTGCAGTTCCACCCGACCGGCATCGTGCCCACGGACATCCTGGTCACCGAAGGCTGCCGCGGCGACGGCGGCACGCTCCTCGACAAGAATGAATACCGCTTCATGCCCGACTACGAGCCGGAAAAGGCCGAGCTGGCCTCCCGCGACGTGGTCTCCCGCCGCATGACCGAACACATGCGAAAGGGCCTCGGCGTGCCCTCCCCTTACGGCGACCACCTCTGGCTCGACATCAGGCACCTGGGCGAGCACCACATCCGCACCAAGCTGCGCGAGGTGGACGAGATCTGCCAGTCGTTTCTCGGCGTGGACCCGGTGCACCAGCTCATCCCCGTGCGCCCCACCCAGCACTACTCCATGGCCGGCGTGCGCACCAACTCCGACGGCGCGGCCTACGGCCTGAAGGGCCTGTTCTCCGCAGGCGAGGCCGCCTGCTGGGACATGCACGGCTTCAACCGCCTGGGCGGCACCTCCCTGGCCGAGACCGTGGTGGCCGGCATGCACGTGGGCGGCACGGTGGTGGAGTTCCTCTCCGGCACCGAGACCACCTTCAAGACCGAGTGCATGCGCGACGCCTACCGCAAGCAGGAAGACCGCATCAAGGCGCTCATCCACGGGTCCAACGGACGCGAGAACGTCTACGGCGTGCGCAACGCCATGTTCGACACCATCATGAAGGGCGCGGGCATCTTCCGCAACGGCACGGACCTCCAGGAGAGCGTGGACAAGCTCACCGAGATCCTGGCCCGCGCGCGCAAGGTGGGGCTCAAGTCCAACGGCCTGGGCGCCAACCAGGAGCTCTCCCTGGCGCTCAAGATCGAGGGCCAGGTCAAGCTCGCCCAGTGCGTGTGCTTCGCCGCCCTGAACCGCACCGAATCGCGCGGAGCGCACACCCGCGAGGACTTCCCCGAGCGCAACGACCGCGACTGGCTGAACCGCACCCTGGCCACCTGGGCCAAACCCGATGACGTGGTGCCGACCCTCAACTACGAGCCCGCCACCAAGGTGTTCGAGATTCCCCCTGGCGAGCGCGGCTACGGCGGCGGCAAGATCATCCCCCTTGAGCCCGCGCCCGAGGCGACGCCCAAGAACAAGAAGGCCTAGGGAAGAGGAGCATACGAAATGGCCAGAATGCTGAAATTCAACATATTCCGGTACAATCCGCAGGACCCCAACTCGGTCCCGCACATGCAGGCCTACACGATCGACGAGACCGAATCCATGACGCTCTTCATCGTGCTGAACCGCCTGCGCGAAGAGCAGGACCCCTCGCTGCAGTTCGACTTCAGCTGCCGCGCGGGCATCTGCGGCGCGTGCGGCATGGTCATCAACGGCCGCCCGGGCCTGGCCTGCCACACCAAGACCAAGGACCTGCCCGAAGAGATCACGCTCATGCCCCTGCCGATCTTCAAGCTGATGGGCGACCTCTCCGTGGACACGGGCACCTGGTTCAGGGCCATGTACAAGAAGATCGAGTCCTGGTGCCACAC
This sequence comes from Solidesulfovibrio sp., assembly GCF_029978005.1. Taxonomy (GTDB): domain Bacteria; phylum Desulfobacterota; class Desulfovibrionia; order Desulfovibrionales; family Desulfovibrionaceae; genus Solidesulfovibrio. Next base: position 19,917 of record NZ_JARKOZ010000177.1, read on the forward strand.
CAAGAAGGTCTTCGACCCGGCCGCGCAGGAAGAGCGCATGGACAACGCCGTGGCCGAGGCCATCTACGAGCTCGACCGCTGCGTGGAGTGCGGCTGCTGCGTGGCCGCCTGCGGCACGGCGCTCATGCGCGAGGACTTCCTGGGCGCCACCACGCTGAACCGCGTGGCCCGCTTCATGCTGGACCCCCGCGACGAGCGCACCGAGAAGGAGTACTTCGACATCATCGGCACCGACGAGGGCATCTTCGGCTGCATGGGCCTCTTGGCCTGCCAGGACGTCTGCCCCAAGTACCTGCCCCTGCAGGACGTGCTCGGCAAGCTGCGCAAGAAGATGGCCTTCGCCGCCGTCAACAACATCCTGCCCAGCTTCCTGAGGAAGGACATCAAGTTGTAGCCCAGGCTTCACCAGGCTTCACGGGTCTCACCACTGCCAACGGGACGCCCGTCCGAAAGCCATGAACCAAGGGGGAACCGGGGGAGAACACACCACCCCCGGGGTCCGGCGGGGATTAATCCCCGGACTGGGGAGGGGGAACTCCCCCCTCCCCGGCCCCCGAAAAAGGGAGAAGCGATGCGTACGATTCCAGCGCAGACGGTCATCGACAAGGTTGCGGAGATGTGCATCTCCGCCAACCGCGAACTGCCCGAGGACGTGATGGCCTCCTTCAGGAAAGGCCAGGAAGAGGAAGAAAACCCGGCGGCCAAGGAAGTCTTCCGCCAGCTGATCGAGAACGCCGAGATGTCCAAGGACACCGGCCTGCCCCTCTGCCAGGACTGCGGCCTCGCCGTGTTCTTCGTGGAGATGGGCGAGGAGGCCCGCGTCGAGGGCATGGGCATCCGCCAGGCCATCAACGAGGGCATGGTCAAGGGCTACCAGGAAGGCTACCTGCGTAAATCCTCCTGCGACCCCTTCACCCGCAAGAACACCGGCGACAACGGCCCCGCGATCATCCACTTCGACCTCGTCCCCGGCGACAAGATCAAGATATGGATGATGGCCAAGGGCGGCGGCTCGGAGAACATGAGCCGCGTGATGATGTTCCCCCCGGCGGCCGGATGGAAGGGCCTGCGCGAGTTCATCATCAACCGCGTGGCCGAGGCCGGCCCCAACCCCTGCCCCCCGATCCTGGTGGGCGTGGGCATAGGCGGCAACTTCGAGCTGGCGGCCATCAACTCCAAGAAGGCGCTCCTGCGCGAACTCGACGACAAGCACGCCGATCCCGAGGTGGCCAAGCTGGAGGAAGAGGTGCTGGCCGCCATCAACAAGCTGAACGTCGGGCCCATGGGCCTGGGCGGCAAGAACACCTGCCTGGCCGTGAAGATCGCCGTGGCCCCCTGTCACCTGGCCAGCCTGCCCCTGGCCGTGAACATCCAGTGCCACTCCGCCAGGCACAAGGAGGTGGTGCTCTAATGGCCGAACATCATCTGAAGACCCCGCTGACCGATGCCGACATCGAGAAGCTGAAGTCCGGCGACGTGGTGTACATCACCGGCACCATCTACACGGGCCGCGACGCCGCGCACAAGCGCCTGGTGGACACCCTGGACAAGGGCGACCCCCTGCCCTTCGACCTCAAGGGCGCGCTCATCTACTACGTGGGGCCGAGCCCCGCGCCTCCGGGACGCCCCATCGGCTCTGCCGGGCCCACCACGTCCTACCGCATGGACACCTACGCCCCCCGCCTGCACGGCCTGGGGCTCAAGGGCACCATCGGCAAGGGCCGCCGCTCCCGCGAGGTGCGCGACGCAATGATCAAGCACAAGGCCGCCTACTTCGGCGCCACCGGCGGCGCGGGCGCGCTTCTGTCCCAGGCCATCAAGGGAGCCAAGGTCATCGCCTACGACGACCTGGGCCCCGAGGCCATCCGCGAGCTGACCGTGGAGAACTTCCCGCTCCTGGTGATCAACGATTGCCACGACGGGGAGCTCTACACCACGCCCAACCTGGAGGCTGCCTTGGCGGGCTAGCCGGATACGGGGACCGGTCCGCCTCCGCCAACCCGGCGGACCGGTCTTCCCGCGGGCGGGCGAGACGTCGCCCCCCCGCGGGAAGGCTTGAACCCCATCCTCCGAGGCTGGCTGGCAGGCACGTATCGCCGTCGGGGAACAGCTGACCGGGTTTCAAGCCGCCGGGTGCGCGCGGGGGACGCGTTTGGGAGGACGCCCCCCCGCGCCGCCAACACCATCCCTGTCCAGGACCGCCGGAGGAGCGATTCCGATGGCGCAGATGGGGAAGTGCCGTCAGGCGAACGCGTGGAGTAAATCGGAAATTCCTCCTATTTTAGGAGGAATTAGGGGCGGAACGACCCGGAGTCACCGGAGACCCTCTAGCGTCACCATGTTCAGGGAGGGTGACATGCCTAGCAGGATCATCAAGAAAAGAAGCCTCATCCCCGGCCAGACCAGCGAGCTGGTCCTGGACGCCCCGCACATCGCGGCAAAAGCCAGGCCGGGAAATTTCGTCATCCTCCGAGTGTGCGAAAACGGCGAGCGCATCCCGCTCACCATCGCGGACACGGACGCCAAGGCCGGAACCATCACCATCGTCTACCTCGTCCTGGGCAAGACCACGGCCCACCTCGAAACCCTCACGGAGGGCGACGAGATACTGGACCTGTGCGGCCCCCTGGGCAAGGACACCGACATCCACAAATTGAACGGCCCCGTGATCTGCGTGGGCGGCGGCACGGGCATCGCGGCCATGCACCACATCGCCAAGGGGCACCACATGGCCGGAAACCACGTCATCGCCATCATCGGCGCGCGCACCAAGGACCTGCTGCTCTTCGAGCAGGAACTCAAGCGCTTCTGCCCCGAGGTGCTCGTCTCCACGGACGACGGCTCCTACGGGCGCAAGGGCCTGGTCACGGAACTCCTGGAGGAGCGCCTCAAGGCCGACCCGACCGTGGGCGAGGTGGTGGCCGTGGGCCCCGTGCCCATGATGGCCGCCGTGGCCCGCACCACCAAGCCCTTCGGCACGCCCACCACCGTGAGCCTCAACTCCATCATGGTGGACGGCATCGGCATGTGCGGGGCCTGCCGCGTGAGCGTGGGCGGCAAGACCAAGTTCGCCTGCGTGGACGGCCCCGAGTTCGACGGCCAGCTCGTTGATTTCAATGAGCTCTCCAGCAGGCTCAAGGCCTTCAAGGCCATGGAGCAAATGTCCTACGACGCCTTCAGGAGGGACCATGTCTGCACATGCTCCCGCTGAGAAGAAGAGAGGCAAGGCCGTCCCCCGCACGCCCATGCCGGAGCAGCCGGCCGGAGAGCGCGTGCGCAACTTCTCCGAGGTGACCCTGGGCTACACGCCGGAACTGGCCCTCGCCGAGGCCAGGCGCTGCATCCAGTGCAAGAAGCCCCTGTGCCGCAAGGGCTGCCCGGTGGAGATCGACATCCCCGGCTTCATCGCCAAGGTGGTGGAGAACGACCTGGAGGGCGCCTACCGGGTGCGGCGCGAAACCACCTCGCTCCCCGCCGTGTGCGGCCGGGTCTGCCCGCAGGAGACCCAGTGCGAGGGCTCGTGCATCCTGGGCAAGAAGGGCGAGCCCGTGGCCATCGGCCGCCTCGAGCGCTACGTGGCGGACACGTTCATGGCCTCCGACGCCTGCGAGCAGCTCACGGGCGCCCACGCCTG
>NZ_JARKOZ010000192.1 GCF_029978005.1 Solidesulfovibrio sp.
ACGGCGTCTCGCCGCGATGAGCTTGCCCAGGCCTCCCCGGGCGCCAACACGCGCCAGGGAGTTAATGGAGGACGAACAGGAATCCGGGGGAAGAACCCCCTTTTTGCAAAAAGGGGGTTCTTCCCCCGGGCCCCCTTCTCCCCCAAAAACTCCTTCCTGGGGGGAGGGGGCATTCGAATGGTTGTTCCTATCTGACATAACTACCTTTGCATAAATCCTTTTTGCCCATCGAGGGGGTCCGGGGGGCATCATGCCCCCCGGTGGGGCGTGGGGCAACGCCCCACATCTTAAATTTACTTCTCGATCGTTTCCCATTTCTCCCAGAAGTCCGGGAACGACTTGGCCACGCAGCCGGGGTTGTCGAGGACCACCTCGATGCCGGCCAGTTCGAACAGGGCGGCGGACATGGCCAGCCTGTGGTCGCCGAAGGCGGAAAATTCCACGCGCTGGTCGGTGCGCAGCGGCTTGGGCTTGATGCGCATGCCGTCGGCGGTGGTGGTGACGACGGCTCCGGCCTGGGTGCAGTTTTCGGCCACGGCCTCGATGCGGTCGGACTCCTTGAGGCGCAGGTGGGCGACGTTGCGGATGACCGTCTCGCCCGCGGCGAAGCAGGCGGCGGCGGCGACGGTCGGCACCAGATCCGGGCAGCGGCCCATGTCCAGCTCCTGGCCGGAAAGTTGACTCGGCAGGACGGTGACGCCGTCCGGCGAGACGTCGATGCGCGCGCCCATGGTGGCCAGGATGTCCAGCATGGCCCGGTCGCCCTGGAGCGAATCCGGGCGCAGGCCGGCGACCGTGACGGGCTCCCGGCCCACGGCCCCGGCGGCCAGGAAATAGGAGGCGCTGGACCAGTCGCCTTCCACGGCCAGTTCGCGGGGGACGTAGGGCGCGGGGCGCATGACGAAGCGGGTGCGGCCCGGCACGACGTCGGCGAGCGTCTTCCAGTCGGCTTTCTTCCAGGCGTCGCCTTCCAGGGTTTCCACGGCGAAGGGCACGCCGAAATCGGCCAGGGTGGACAGCGTGATGGCGACGTAGGGCCAGGACACGGTCTTTTCGCCCGCGACGTGGATGGTCAGCGGCGCGGCGGCCAGGGGGGCGGCCAGGAGCAGGCCGGACAGGTACTGGGAGCTGTCCTCCAGGCTGATGGACGCCTCGCCGCCGCGCAGGCCCTTGGCGGCGATGTGCAGGGGCGGACAGCCGGACTTTTCCAGGTAGAGGATCTCGACGCCGAGCGGCAGCAGGGTTTTGACCAGTTCGCCGATGGGCCGGTCGTGCATGCGGCCTTCGCCGCGCACCTCGAAGACGCCCTTGCCGGCGGCGGCCACGGCCACCAGGAGCCGGCAGGTGGTGCCGGACTCGCCGACATTGAGCAGGACGGGCTCGTCGCCTTCGGGGTCGCCGCCCTGGGGGCGGCCGGCCACGCCCGAGACCACCAGGGAGCCGTCGGATTGCGGGTGGAAGTCCGCGCCCATGGCGGTCAGGCAGTCCCGGGTGCGGGCGATGTCGTGGCTGTCGAGGAGCCCGGTCAGGCGGCTCGTGCCCCGGGCGAGGCCGGCGGCGATCACGGCCCGGTGGGAGAAGGATTTGGAAGGCGGCGCGGCGACGGTGGCCATGTCTGTTCCTTTTGTTTGGGGGTGGACGGGAGGAGACTTCGCCGCCCACCATACGCCTGTTTTACGGATTTTCCACGTCGCCGTCGGCCAGGTCGATCTGGCGGCCGACCGGGTAGCAGCCCAGGATGCGCAGGCTGTGGGTCTGCTCCTTGAGCGTGACCAGCAGCTTGCGGTACTCCTCGCGGGTGATGTCGCACTGGAGGTCGGCGAAGAAGACGTACTGCCATTTCTCGCCGCGGATGGGGCGCGATTCCAGCTTGGTGAGGTTGATGCCCTCGCCGGCCAGGTGGGAGAGCACCACGTAGAGCGCGCCGGGACGGTTGGGCACGGTGAAGAGGATGGAGGTCTTGTCCCGGGTCTGCTGCTTGGTGTCCTCAGGGCCGATGATGAAGAACCGGGTCCAGTTGTCGGGCAGGTCCTCGATGGGCGCGGCCAGGATGCGAAGATCGTGCATGGCGGCCAGGCGGGCATGGCCGATGGCGGCGGCCCCGGCCTCACTCCCCACGCGGGCGGCGGCGGCGGCCGTGGAGTCCGTGGGGATGATCCTGGCCTGGGGCAGGTGGGCCTTGAGCCAGCCGGCGCACTGGGCCAGGGGCTGGGGATGGGAGTAGACCGTGGTCACGGCGGCGAGGTCTTCTTCCGAGGAAAGCAGGGCGTGGCTCACCCGGCAGGAGATCTCGGCCTGGATGAAGACGTCGTGGATCTGGAAGTTGTCGAGGCTCTGGCCGACGGTGCCCTGGAGGGAGTTCTCCATGGGCACGATGCCGAGGTCGGCGCGCCGGGCGGCCACGGCCGCGAACACGTCCGGGATGGTGGTCTGGGCCAGGAAGTCCGGGGAGTGGCCCAGGGCGGCCATGGCCGCGAAGTGGGAGAAGGTTCCCTCGGGGCCCAGGTAGGCCACGCGCTCGGGGCGCTGGAGCCGGCGCGAGGAGGAGAGGATCTCGCGGTAGATGGACAGGAGGTGGGGGCCGGGGAGCGGCCCGGGATTGGCCGCCGCCAGCCGCGCCAGGACTTCCTGCTCGCGGAAGGGCTTGAACACGGCGCTGTCGCGGTTGTCCTTGCGGCGCCCGACCTCGATGCTCAGCGTCGCCCGGCGGGAGAGCAGGGCGAGAATCTCGTCGTCCACGGCGTCGATGCCGCGCCGCAGTTCCAGGAGCGCCTCTTCCAGGGACCCCGGGGCGATGGCCGCTTCTTGTTGCGTCTCCGGGGTCATCCTAACCTTCCTTGATGTCTTCGGCGATGCGCATGCCGAAATGGCGGCCGGCCACATCGGTGCGCACCAGCACCTTGTCGCCTTCCTTGAGGGTCACCACGCTGACCGGCCGGCCTTCCGGGGTCACCAGCCGGATGGTTTCGGCGTTTTGCAAAAACACCTTGCCCGAGACGCCGTCGACCTCGGCCGTGATGAGCAGCATGGGCCGGATTTCGGTCTTGACCCGGCCGACCACGGCGGTCTTGGTCGCGCCCTCGTGGGAGACCACCAGCACTTCCGAGCCGGCGGCCAGTTCCTCCAGGTAACGGGTCTTGTCCCCGGGCATCTGGCAGTAGGCGTGGACCGCGCCGGCGTTGATGCGAAAGGGCCGGGCCGCCACGTAGGGGTTGGACTCGGTCTCGGCGTTGACCAGGAAGGTGAAGGCCGAGGAGTTGCCGACGAGCATGCCCTCGCCGGTCTTTAATATGCTGGTGGTGTCCACGCAGACCCGGTGCCCGAGTCCGGCGTGCTCGATTTTGGTGACCGTGGCCGGCGTCAGTTCCATGGTGCCCTGGGAGAGCTTGAGTTCGTTGACGATGGTTTTCAGGTCGCACACGGCCTCGGGGGTGACGAGCAGCCGGTCAGCGCCGCGCTCCAGCACCCCGGCGGCCAGGCGGGCCCGGTCGAGGCTCTCGCACTCGAGTCCGAGGCCCTCGGTGCAGGCCAGGATGTTCTCCACCGGGATGATCTCCCAGCCCTGCGCCAGGAAGACCGGGCGGCAGGCCTTCAGCGCGGCCACGGCCGTTTCCTCGTCGTCCTTGCAGCAGATGGGGATGCAGTCGAACTCCTCGGGCGTCATGACCTTGGTGCGCCCGAGGGCCAGGATCTTTTCCGCGTCCCCGGCTGCGGCCACGAAGCCGTCCACGCCGGATTCGAGGCCGAGGGTGACGGCGTTCTTGTCGAAGGGGATGACTTTGAGCCAGATTTCCTTTGTCATGACTAATCCTTGAGCAGCTCGAGACCCTGGTCGACCTCCCAGTCGAGGTGCACGATGCCGTGCAGGGCCTGGACGATGCGGGCGGGCTGGCGGTGCTGGAAGATGTTGCGGCCGATGGACAGGCCCGAGCCGCCGGCCTGGATGGAGTCGTGGGCCATCTGCAGCAGGTCGCGGTCGTTGTCCATCTTCGGGCCGCCGGCGATGACCACCGGGATGCAGCAGGCCTCGGTCACGCGGGAGAAGGACTCGATATCGCCGGTGTAGGGCACCTTGACCACGTCGGCTCCGATTTCCGTGCCGACCCGGGCGCAGTGGGCCACGACCTCGGGGTCGTACTCGTTTTCGACCTTGGGGCCCCGGGCGTAGACCATGGCCAGCACGGGCATGCCCCATTCGGCGGCCCGGGAGGTGATTTCGCCGAGGTGGCCGAGCATGTCGCGCTCGGTCTCGTCGCCGAGGTTGATGTGCAGGGACACGCCGTCCGCGCCGAGCTTGATGGCGTCTTCCACCGTGGCCACCAGGGTCTTGGCGTTGGGGTAGGGCGACAGCGAGGTGGAGGCGGACAGGTGGATGATGAGCCCGACGTCGCGTCCCCGGCCGCGATGGGAGCAGCGGGGCAGGCCCTTGTGCATGAGCACGGCGTTGGCCCCGCCCTCGGCCACCTGGTTGACGGCGTCGCGCATGTCGATGAGGCCGGCGATGGGGCCGACGGTGACGCCGTGGTCCATGGGCACGATGATGGCGCGGTGGGTGTTGCGGTTGAAGATGCGTTCGAGACGGACGGCTTTGCCCAGCAGCATGACGGTCTCCTTGCGGTTTGGCCTCCCCGGAGCGGACGCCGACGTCAGGAAACAAAAAGGGCCGCCGGCGTGATGCCCGCGGCCCTGGAGTGGCTCGTTGCGGTTGATCTAGTTCGACCGCACCCCTCCCTGACCACGGGCGTGGCTAAACCAGAACCAAAAATAAAACCCGGAGGTCAGGTTGGCGAGGGATTGCATGGCCAGAGAGCTACGCGGGCGGGAGGGAAGTTGTCAAGGGCTTTTTTCCCGCATTCGGCCGGGAAACAGTCTTTCCCTTTGCGCCCATATGCGTGTCCGTTCCTCCACGGAAATCCCCGTGGAGGGCGGCCGACGCAACACGCCCCGGGGCGACGCGGGAGGGCGTGTGAAAAGTCACAAGGCGCGGGCGGTTGTGGGAGAAACCGGGGCAAAAGGGGAAAATGGCTTGCGCGGGCAGTGCGGGACTGCTACAGGAAAGGGTGCCAATAGCCTTTTTGCAGAGTGGCCGGTTCCACCCGCGAGGGTAGGGGCGGCGTGGTTCGCGCGGGGTTTCGGGGGGAC
>NZ_JARKOZ010000201.1 GCF_029978005.1 Solidesulfovibrio sp.
GCATCCCGGCCCGTCGCCCGCCCCCCGCCAAGGGGGGCCGGGGGGGATTATCCCCCCCGGCCGCCGGAGGCATTCTTCCTTATGCAACGCAAGTACATAGGTTCCATTTCCTCGGTCGAGGGCGCGGAAGTGACGCTGGTGCTCGACGCCGCCGTGGCCGGCGAGGTGCGCCTGGGCGAGATGGTGGTGCTGCCTTCGCCGCGTTCCATGGTGTTCGGGCTTGTGCAGGCGCTGGAGATGCCGTCGCCGGCGGCCGGGGAGAGTGGCCTGCGGCTGGCCAGGCTGGCCCTGCTCGGCGAGAGCCTGGGGCCGGAGACGGACGCCTTTTCCTTCACGCGCGGCGTGTCGGTGAGCCCCTGTCTCGGCGGCCCGGCGCGTCTGGCCGCCTCGCAGGACCTGGCCCGCATCTACGCCAAGCCCGCCAAGTCGAGCGTGCTTATCGGCAGCCTGCATCAGGACGCCGAGGTGCCGGCCTTCATGGTGGTGGACGATTTCCTGGGCAAGCATTTCGCCGTGCTCGGCACCACGGGCTCGGGCAAGTCCTGCACCGTGGCGGTGCTGCTGCGTTCGGTGCTTTCGGCCCACCCGAGCGGCCACATCGTGCTGCTCGATCCCCACGACGAGTACGCCTCGGCCTTTGGCGACATGGCCGAGTCGGTCACGCCCGACAACCTGGCCTTGCCCTATTGGCTGCTCGACTTCGAGGAGATGGTGCAGGTCTTTTGCAGCGGCGAGCAGCCGTATCGCGAGGTGGAGGCGAACATCCTCAAGGAGTGCGTGCTGGCGGCCAAGGCCGAGTACTGGCGCGGGGCCGGCGGCGACGAGGCGGGGCTGACCATCGACACGCCCACGCCCTACCGTCTGGCCCGGGTGACGGAGCTGCTCAAGATCGGCATGGGCCGCCTGGACAAGCCCGAGAGCTCCGTGCCCTATCTGCGCCTGACGGCGCGCCTGGACGCCCTGCGCCGCGACCGCCGCTTCTCCTTCATGTTCGGCCAGCTCACCATCGAGGACAACATGGCGGCGGTGCTCTCGCGTTATCTGCGCCTGCCGGCGGGCGGACGGCCGCTGACCATCTTCAACCTGGCCGGCGTGCCGGCGGAGATCGTGGACGTGGTGGTTTCGGTGCTGTGCCGGCTCATTTTCGACTTCGCCCTGTGGGCCGAGCGGGGCCGGGGGGTGCCGGTGCTGCTCGTGTGCGAGGAGGCCCACCGCTACGTGCCGCGCGACACGGCGGCGGCCTTCGGCCCCACGCGCCGGGCCCTGTCGCGCATCGCCAAGGAGGGGCGCAAGTACGGCGTGTCCCTGGGCCTGGTCACCCAGCGGCCTTCGGAAATCTCGGAAACCGTGCTGTCCCAGGTCAACACCCTGGTGTCGCTGCGCATGAGCAACGAGCAGGACCAGCTCTTCGTGCGCCGGGCCATGCCGGAAAACGCCGCCGGGCTGCTCGCCGCCCTGCCGGCCCTGCGCACCCAGGAGGCGGTGGTGGTGGGCGAGGGCGTGCCCGTGCCCATGCGCATCCGTCTGCGCGACCTGGACGAAAACGAACGGCCGCGCAGCGACACGGCCCGATTCTCCGCGGTCTGGTCCGCGCCGTGTAACGACACGGGCTTCATCGGCGACACCATAGACCGCTGGCGGCGTCAGGTCCGTTGATCCCCCTTTCTTGTCAATCCCTGGCGAAGGGGGTAGGGGCAAGAGGCATGTCGCCAAGGAGCGTTGCCTGATGCGTGTCGCGACGCCGGCCTTCCTGGCCGGCCTGTTTCTTCTGCTTTGCGGGCCGATTTTCGCCGCCGGTCCGAAGATGGCCACCGCGCCCATGCCGGTCACGGAAATTCATGGGATCAGCCTGCCCGATCCCGTGGCCGCGGCCAAGCGCGACGCTTCCTTGCGCCAGGCCGGCCGCCGCCTGGGTGGGGCGAATCCTGTCGCCTGCCGCTACCCCGCGCTCATCGAGGACAAGAAGCTCCTGCGCCTGGTCAACATCCACAGCCGCAAAAACGGCCTGGACCCGCGCCTGGTCTACGCGCTCATCGAGCAGGAATCCCGCTTCAACCCCTGCGCCGTCTCGCCCAAAGGCGCCCAGGGAATCATGCAGATCATGCCCGACACCCAGAAGTTTCTGGGCCTGACCGAGCCCTTCGACGCCGAACGCAACATCGCCGCCGGCACGCGCTACCTCAAATCCATGCTGGACAAGTTCCAGACCGAGGTCATGGCCCTGGCTGCCTACAACGCCGGCCCGGGGGCCGTGGCCAAGGCCGGCGGCGTGCCCCCCTTTGACGAAACCCGGGATTATGTGCTCAAGGTGGTGGACCGCTACTTTTATTTGCGGCAACGCTACCCCGTGGAAGACATCGATTCGATCCACAAGAAACTGGCCGCGACGGACCTGCCGCCCGCCAGGATGGAGCAGCCATGAGCGACGAAATCTGGCCCATGCCCGGGCGGCCCGCCCCGGACTTCCGCCTGCCCGACGCGGCCGGCGTGCTCCATTCCCTGGCCGATTTCGCCGGCCGCTGGCTGGTGCTCTATTTCTACCCGAAAGACCTCACCAGCGGCTGCACCACCGAGGCCCTGGAATTCACGGACCTGCTGCCCCGGTTCGAAGCCCTGGGCGCGGCCGTGGTCGGGGTCAGTCGCGACAAGCCTGCCAGCCACGCCAAATTCATCGACAAACACGCCCTTTCCGTCCTGCTGCTCTCCGACCCGGAGCTTGCGGCCCACAACGCCTACGGGGTCTGGCGCATGAAGAAGATGTGCGGCAAGGAATGCATGGGCGCGGTGCGCTCCACCTTCCTCATCGACCCCAAGGGCATGGTGCGTCAGGCCTGGCCCAAGGTGGCCAAGGCCGCCGGGCACGCCGCGGCCGTGCTGGCCGCCCTGGCGGACGCGGCCGGAGCCTGAGGCCCATGACGCTCGCCGTCACGCGCCTGCGCTCGGGCGGGCTTGTCGCCACCTACCAGTGCCAGAGCGCCTGTCCGCACTGCCTGTACCGGGGCGGTCCCTCCCGGGAGGCGCAGTACATCGACCAGGCCACGGCCACGGAGCTTTTCGCCAAGGCCCTGTCCCTGGGCGCGACATCCATGCACGTGGGCGGCGGCGAGCCGCTGCTCGACCCGCTGTCCCTGGCCGGGGTGCTGGCGGCGGCGGCCGAGACGGGCATGCCCCTGGAATACGTGGAGACGAGCGGTTCCTGGTTCGAGGACCTGGACGAGGCCGTGGAACTGCTGGCCGAGCTGCGCGGCATGGGCCTTTCCCGGCTGCTCGTGTCCGTAAGCCCCATGCACAACGGCTTCATCCCGCTCAAAAAGACGCTTGGCGTCATCGAGGCGGCCGGTCTGGCCGGCGTGGACGTCTTTCCCTGGCAGGAGCATTTTCTCGAAGACCTGCGGGCCTTCGACCCGGAGACGATCCATCCCTTCGGCGAGTACCTGCAGCGCTTCGGGCCGGACTATCCGGCGCAGATCCTCAAGCGGACCTGGGTTCACCTGGGCGGCCGGGCCTTCGACCTGTTCGCCCCGGCCCTGGGCCGCCGTCCCGTGGCCGAGGTGCTGGCCGCCGCGTCGGCCGAGTGCCGGGCCGAACTCACCGACGCCAGCCATTTCCACATGGACCTTTACGGCGATTACACCCCGGGCCTGTGCTCGGGCCTGGCCATCCGGGCCACGGACCTGGGCGGCCCCCTCGACCCGGAACTCTACCCCATCCTGTCCACCCTGGCCGAATCCGGCATCCGCGGCATGTACGACTACGTCGCCAACCTCGAGGAGTTCACGGCGAGCCCCCTGGGCTACGTCAACAAATGCGATCTGTGCCAGGACATCCGCCGCCACCTGTCCGAGCGCGGCTGGTTCGAGTCCACGGAACTGTCCCCGCCGGAATTCTACGCCACGCTGTAGGGTGGGAAAGGGACGGCGGACGACCCGTCAGGCAGTCTTCTCCTTCTTCCAGTAGGGATGGGCCAGGTCCTCGAAGGCCGACAGCGCCGCCGTCGAGCCGTCGCCCACGGCCGTGACGATCTGGCGCGCTCCGCCTGTCACGTCGCCGGCGGCGTAGATGCGCGGGATCGACGTGCGCTTGGCCCGGTCCGTCTTGATGAAGCCGTCGGTGTCCAGGGCAAGCCCCAGTTCCTCGGCGATCTCCGTGTTGGGGATGAACCCGATGGCCACGAACACCGCGTCCGTCCCCACCAGCCGCTCGGTGCCGTCGGCCACGTCCTGCACTTTCACGCCCGTGACCTTGTTGTCCTCGCCCACGATCTCCGTGACCACGGCGTTAAGGATCGTCGCCACGCCCTCCTTGGTCACCGCGTCGACCAGATGCTTCTCGGCCCGGAATTGCCCGCGACGGTGGATGACCGTCACGTCCACGCCCAGGTTCTTGAGGTGCAGAGCGTCGGTCAGCGCCGTGTTGCCGCCGCCGACCACCACCGCCTTCTTCTCGCGGTAGAGATAGCCGTCGCAGGTGGAGCAGTAGCTGACGCCGAAGCCGAAGTAGCGGTCCTCGCCCGGCACGCCGAGCTTCTTCCAGGCCGCGCCCGTGGCCAGGATGAGCGCTCGCGCCACGTACACCGTTTTGTCGGTGTAGACCTCCACGTGCTTGCCGAGCTTGACCTCCTCGATGCCTTCGCCCTCGTGCACCTCGGCATAGCTGCGCGCCTGGGCCGCGATCATCTCCATGAGCTGCTTGCCCGGCACGTTGGAAAAGCCCGGATAGTTCTCCACCACCGGGGTCAGCGCCACCTGGCCGCCGATGACGTTTTTCTCCAGCACCACGGCCGAAAGGCCGCTTCGCACCGCGTACATGGCCGCCGTGAGCCCGGCCGGGCCGGCCCCGGCCACCACCACGTCCACTTCCTTGACATCGAGCCCGCCGCCCATGTCCAGGCCCGCCTCATGCTGCCGGGCCATGAGATCCTCGGCGCTCTTGAGCGTCACGAGCTCCACAACGAACCGCTCCTCGGGCACGAGCCCGAGCATGGAAAACTCGTCGTTGACGAAGGTATGCGGCACCGAGCCCACATGAAACTTGTCGGCCAGCTCCGTGTGCTGCGATATGTCCACGCAGGCGGCGGAAACGAGGTCCGGCCGCTCGATGGCGCAGTGGAAGGCGTGGGACACCTGGCCGGGACAATACGGGCACGACGGGCTCACGAACACCTTCACGTCGCGCTTCTCCTCCAACTCCGCGAGGAGCTGGCGCGAAATCTGCCCCAGGCCGCTCTTGCCCACGGACAGGCGCATGATCGTCTCGATCAGCGTGCGCGCCTCCTCGCCGAGCGGCGCGCCCAGATAACGTATCTTGTACCGGTCCGGCGCGAGAAGGAGCGTGGGCGAAAAATCCACGCCATGCAGCTTGGCCGCGTCGCTCTCCAACGTCTCGAAGTGGGTCATGATTTTCGGAGTTATTTCCGCCAGTTCCCGACACAGGGATTCCATGAACGTATTGTAGGGCGCGTTCCGCTTGGGGTCGGTAAAGACGACGAGCTCGACCGGCTCCTGCATCGGCTCGAAAAAATTCGTCAATTCCTCGAGGTTGTCCTCGGGGATGAGCCGCTTGGGCTTGTGCTGGGCCGCCTTCTTCCCGTCCTTGGATTTCTTGTCCTTGTCGCTTCCGAAAAGGGCCATGCTGCCGCTCCTTCAAGTCGTTTCCCGAATGGGTTCGGCCATTATGTAGCCCAAGGCGACCGGCGCTGCAAACAATGCCGGCGACGGCCCCGCGATTTCCCTTGCCGGCGCAGCAAAAAAGCATAGAACGAAACACAGGGAACCAGGGAGCCCGGTCCGGGGGGGCCGGGATAAGTCAGGGGGAGGCAGCCATGAAAGATGCGCTCATCGCAGCCGCATTGGTCTTCTTCGCGGCCATCATGCTTTTATTTCCATCGGCTTGGGAACCCGTCACCGACGCCGAGGCCCGGCAACTCGACGACAAGAAGTAGGTCGCCGAGCGCGCGCCGAAGCCTCCGGCGGCCGGGGCGCTGCCCCGGACCCCGCCAGGGCGTTGCCCTGGACCCACTGGGGGGAGTGACTCCCCCCAGGCCCCCCCGACCGGCGTGGTCGGGCGGGGAGGGCTGCGGTCACCGGGGCGGCTGGCGTTGGCGGAACGAAGATGGGGGCGGAATTTTCCCTGCCGCTGCCGCCGCTTCGCGGCAGGCTAGGCAGGAAAATTTCCGCCCCCAGGCCGTCGCCCCTTCGGGGCGAATTCTTGGAATTTTTGCTTTGAAAGCCTCTTTTAAAGATCTCTTCTCTTAAAATGCGGCGCTTCGCCGCTGGCGCCCGTGGTCGGGGAAATGGGCCGGGCCGTGCTGGCCGGCTTTGCGGCCTGCGTCGCCCGGCCTAATTCCCCGACCACAACCACCGACCCCCCGCCCCCCACTGG
>NZ_JARKOZ010000048.1 GCF_029978005.1 Solidesulfovibrio sp.
CCGATTGTGGTCTGGGCTGTTTCACCGCCGCAAACACGCGGATTGTTTTTCATTTATTATGTTTCCCGGGTCGTTTGATGAGGAATGGGGGGGGAGTAAACCGTTTTTTGCAAAATGGGGTTTCCTCCCCCCCGAGCCCCCCGCCTTCCCCAAAAACTCTTCAAGGGAGGAGTTGTCGCTTGATTCTGTACAAGTTTAGTCTGAAAAAACATGGTCTCTCAACCAATGGGGAGGTCCAGGAGGGGCTCAGCCCCTCCTGGACGCCGGAGGCGTTCCCCCTCCGCCACTACCCGCGCGAGACGACCGGGCGGACGATGAGGTGGTCGCCGCGGCGCACCGCCCGGTCCGGGGTGAGCAGCTCCCCGTCGCGGATGACCAGGGCGTCGTTGACGCGAAAGTTAAGTTTGTTGAGCAATTGCAGGACGGTTTTGATTTTTTCGAAGGTGACTGGCGTTTTGTCCGTGCCCAGTGTTACGGTGATCATGGGCAGGTTGTGTAGCCCGTGGCGGAAGCGGACGCAAGCCGTGGCGACGGGGAAAACGGTTGACCCGGGCCGGGCTTTTCAGCATAACCTTGGACGTGAGAGACGTGCATTCCAGACCCCTTTATGCCGTGGTGCAAGGAGTTTAGCCATGAGCGGGAAGATTTTGGTCGTCGACGACGAGAAACATATCCGCATGCTGTACCAGGAAGAGCTCGAAGGCGAAGGGTACGAGGTGGTGACCTCCGACGGCGAGGAAGACATCCTGCCGCTCATGGCCCGCGTCTCGCCCGACGTGGTGGTGCTCGACATCAAGCTCGGCGGCAACCGCTCGGGCCTCGACCTGCTCCAGGAGATCCGCGGCAAGGACCAGAGCATTCCCGTGATCCTGAGCACGGCCTACGACAGCTTCCAGCACGATTTGAAGTCCATCGCCGCCGACTATTATGTGGTGAAGTCCGTGGACCTGGGCGAACTCAAGAACAAGGTCGCCCAGGCCATGGAAAAGGCCGGCTGAGGCCACGCCCTTGCCCCGCCTCGCGCCCCGGACGCCTTGCGGCCTCCGGGGCGCGGCCGCTTGCGGGGTCGGGCCCGCCGCCCTTGCCCCGACTGGCCGTTCGTGCTAGCCGCCTAGCCCATGTTTCCCGATTTTTCCCAGACCATGCAGGAGATCGCCCTGCTGGTGGTGCCGGTGCTCATGGCCGTGACCTTCCACGAGGCGGCCCACGGCTACGTGGCCAACTGGCTCGGCGACCCCACGGCGCGCCTGGCCGGACGGCTGACGCTCAATCCCCTCAACCACCTGGACGTCATCGGCACCCTGGCCTTCCTGCTTACCCGCATGATCGGCTGGGCCAAGCCCGTGCCCGTGGACCCGCGCTATTTCCGCGACCCGGTCAAGGGCATGATGCTCGTGTCCCTGGCCGGCCCGGCCATGAATTTCCTGCTGGCCGTGTTGTGCGCCCTGGCCGCCCGGGGCATAGAATACATGGGCCGGGGCGTGGTCGAGGGCTCGCTGGCCTACAGCGTCCTTGCGCCGCTGCTCTACATGTGCGCCGCCGGGGTCCAGGTCAACATCGCCCTTGGCGTCTTCAACATGCTGCCCGTGCCGCCGCTGGACGGCAGCAACGTGCTGGCCGCCTTCCTGCCGCCGCGCCTGGCCGTGCGCTACCAGGGATTCGGTCGCTGGGGCTTTCTGCTGCTCATCGTCCTGGCCGTGGCCGGGGTGCTCGGCAGGCTCATCGGGCCGCCCGTGACCTATCTTTCCCGGATGCTGCTCTAGGACGGGGGAGGTCCCCCCGCCTTTTTCCATACCCTTCACGAGGAAACGGATCATATTGCCATGAGCGAGAACACCCCCAAGGAAAACAAGCGGATCGTCTCCGGCATGCGCCCCACCGGCCCCCTGCACCTGGGGCACTACTTCGGCGTGCTGAAAAACTGGATCGAGCTCCAGGACACCCACGAATGCTTCTTCTTCGTGGCCGACTGGCACGCGCTCACCACGGAATACGCCGAGCCCAGGCGCATCAAGGGCTTCGTGCCGGAACTGGTCAAGGACTGGGTGGCGGCCGGGCTCGATCCGGAAAAGTGCGTGCTGTTCCAGCAATCCCAGGTCAAGGAGCACGTGGAGCTGCACCTGCTGCTGTCCATGCTGACGCCGGTGTCGTGGCTGGAGCGCTGCCCCACCTACAAGGACCAATTGACGGAGCTGGCGGCCAAGGACCTGACCACCTACGGTTTCCTGGGCTATCCGGTGCTCATGGCTTCGGACATTCTGCTGTACAAGCCGGGCTTCGTGCCCGTGGGCCAGGACCAGCTGCCGCACCTGGAGCTGACCCGCGAGATGGCCCGCCGGGCCAACCACCTCTACGGCGAGTTCTTCCCCGAGCCGCAGGCCCTGCTCACCCCGGACGCCAAGCTGACGGGCCTCGACGGGCGCAAGATGAGCAAGAGCTACGGCAACGCCATCGGCCTTTCGGAAGATCCGTCGAGCATGAAGAAGAAGGTCAAGGGCATGCTGACCTGCGCCAAGCGCGCCCGGCTGACCGACCCCGGAGACCCCGAGGAGTGCAACCTCTATCCCTACCACGAGCTTTTGACCGACCCGGCCCGGCTGCCGGCCATCGTGGACGGCTGCACCCACGCCACCTGGGGCTGCGGCGACTGCAAAAATGTGCTGATCGAGTCCATGACCGCGTTCCTGGAGCCCATCCGCGACCGGCGCAAGGCCTTTGACGCCCACCCGGACCTGGTGCGGGAGCTGCTGGAAAAGGGCAACGCCGTTGCCCGGCAGCGGGCCTGCCGCAACCTGGACGCCTTCCGCAAGAAGCTCAATCTCAATTTCTAGCAGGGAAAGCGCGGCGGTCCGATCGGGTCGCCGCGATTGGAGTCATGGGACATGCCGCCGTC
Organism: Solidesulfovibrio sp.; assembly: GCF_029978005.1. Taxonomy (GTDB): domain Bacteria; phylum Desulfobacterota; class Desulfovibrionia; order Desulfovibrionales; family Desulfovibrionaceae; genus Solidesulfovibrio. The sequence continues at coordinate 2,894 of NZ_JARKOZ010000048.1, forward strand.
GCGGCCGGGTGCAAGCCCTGGCCGCGACGGCGGTTTCGTTTTTCGTCCAGGCGGCGGAAAGCGCTGCTCCAGGCCAGGCGCAGGGCGGCCGCAGCAGGGAAAGGAAAGCGAAACGCCCGGCCGTTTGTCCCGGGCGCGTTCCTGGCTATCCTTTCGCCCGCTTGGGGGCGGACAGGCGTAAAAGGCGCGGGTCCACGGTTGCCAGCAGGATGCCCGAGATGACCAGCCCCCCGCCCAGGACGTGGAAGGCGGCCACGGACTCGCCGAGCAGCCAGGCCGATTCCGCGGCTGCGAAAAGCGGCAGGCTGTAGTAGATCATGCCGGCCAGGACCGGACCGATATTGGTGATGGCCCGGGTCCAGAGCAGGTAGGCGATGGAAGAGCAGCCGATGCCCGAGTAGGCGATGCCGACGAGCACGGCGGGGCTCCACTGCGGGGCGGGCATGACGGCCGTTTCCACGATGAGCCCCGGGAGCAGGAAGAGCAGGCCCAGGGTGAAGTAGGCGGCGTTGTAGCCGGGGATGGACAGCTCCCTCGGGCGGTCGCGCACGAAAAGCGAATACAGGGCGAAGCTGGCCGTGCCGGCCAGGGCCCAGAGGTCGCCGGGGGTGAAATGCACGGCCGCCAGGTGCCGCCAGTCGCCCCGGGAGAGCAGCGTCAGCACGCCGAGGAGCACCACGGCCATGCCCGTCAGGCGTCGCCAGGTGATGGGCTCGCCGTAGAGGATGCGCGACAGCACGATGATCATGATCGGGGCCGTGGGCACGAGCAGGGCCATGTTGAGGCTCTGGGTCGTCTGGCCGGCCTTGTAGATCAGCGTGTTGAGGAGCGTGACGCCAAGCAGGCCCATGAGCGCCAGATGCCGCCAGTGGCGGCGCATGACCGGCCAGTCGTCGCGAAGCCGGGGCAGGGCCCAGGGCAGGATGCAGACAAGGGCCAACGTCCAGCGCCAGAAATTGAGCTGGACGGGGGGGATGGCCTGGGCGATGCCCCGGGCCACCACGAAATTGCCGGCCCAGACGACCGTCGCGGCCAGGGCGGCCAGGATGCCGCGCAGGGAGGGGGACATGGGGCCGTGCTACTTCAGGGAGCCGATCTTGCCGAACTTGGTGGATTCGGCGCGGTAGAAGACGTTCTCGATGACCTTGTCGTTGCCCACGTCCTTGTAGTCGATGCGCACGGGCGAGCCGTCTTCCTTCACCTTGCGGAAAAAGTCGGCGATGTTCTTGAACTTGTCGGAGCGCAGCCCGGGGTCCACCACGAAAAAGCCCTGGCTCGTGACGATGGTCAGGACGTTCTTCGTCTCCTGCACCTCCTCCACCAGGGCGGTGGTCTTCTTGTACTTCACCGCCAGGCTGTCTTCGGTCACGAAATCCACGACATAATAGGCGGCCACGATGAAAAGCAGGAAGGAACAAAGGAGCAGCACCTTTCCCTTGTTCACGGCGAAATCGCCGATGACCTGTCGCAGCCGTTCAATTTTCGTCTTGTCGATCATGGGGCCTCGTTGGGCCTGGCGCGCTTGCCGCGCTCCCGGGCCGTATCACGGCAAGGAGCATACCACTCCTTGGCAAGGGAAAAAAGAGAAGAATCCGGGGTGATCCGGCTTCGTTGGGCCGCACGGGCAAAAGCCCCATGGCGGCGCGCCCGCCGGCCCTGGCGGCCGCGCCGGACGCGCGGGGCGAGACGGCCCCGCGCGTCGCCGCAGGAACGGTTCCGGCTAGGGCTCGATCCTGGTGCCGAGCATGTCCAGGAACTTGCGGATCCATTCCGGATGGGCCGGCCAGGCCGGGCCGGTGACCAGGTTGCCGCTGACCACGGCGTTGGTGAAGGTGGCGTTGGGCCCGACGTAGGTGCCGCCGGCGCGCTCGATGTCCGGCTGCACGGCCGGGTAGGCCATGCACTGGCAGCCGGCCACGACGTCCGCCGCCACCAGCACCTGCTGGCCGTGGCAGATGGCGGCGATGGGCTTCTTGGTCGCCCCGAAATGCTTGACGATCTCGATGACCCGGGGATTGAGCCGGATGTACTCCGGAGCCCGGCCGCCCGGCACCACCAGGGCGTCGAAGGAGGCCTCGTCCACGGCGTCGAAGTCGTAGTTGAGCGCGAAGTTGTGTCCCGGCTTCTCGCTGTAGGTCTGGTCGCCCTCGAAGTCGTGCACCGCCGTGCGCACGGTGTCCCCGGCCTTCTTGCCCGGGCACACGGCCTTGATGTCGTGGCCGACCATCAGCAGCATCTGGAAGGGCACCATGACTTCGTAGTCCTCGACGTAGTCGCCGACGAGCATCAGAATTTTTTTGACCGCCATCGCTGACTCCTTGTGCGGTTTTCTCCGCCGCCCCGGGCGGCAGCCCGGACGGCGGGACCGGCGCGCCGTGGCCGCGCGGACCGCCCGCGGGCTACTTGGCGCAGTTGCACCGGTAGAACTTGCGGTTGCAGAATTCCAGGCAGGCGTCCCGGGCGCTCGTCACCTTGGCCTGGCACGAGGCCGGCACGTCGGCGGCGAGCTCCAGGGCGCGCTGCTTGCAAGTCGCCTGGCAGGCGGCCATGTCCTCGTGGTAGTCCGTGGCCACCGCCTGGAACACGTCGCACACGCGCCCGGCGCAGGCCGCGTCCGCTCCGGCCGGCGTGGACCGGCAGGACGCCTCGAACTCCTGGGGCGTGATGATCGGCTTGAAGGTGGGGGCGCAGCCCCATGAACCGAGAATGCAGCACAGAAAGAGCGTGAGCAGAAGCGTTCGCGTCATTGCGGTCCCCCTGGCCCTGGCGGGCGACGCCTTTTTCGAGGTTCGCCGCCATTGTACCCGTTCGGTCGGCCGCTGACAAGACGGCGCGGCCGTCGGCCTTGCGCGGCGCGGGCCGGGATCGTAGAAGGTTTCGCCGGGCAAACGTCATCTCGCAAGGAGTCGCCGACCGATGGGCGCACGCCGCAAACGACCGCCAAGGGAAGCGCCGCGCGCCGCGCCGCCGCTTCTGCCCTGGCAGCCGTGCCTGCTGGCCGGCGTGGCCGGCATCCTGGCCGTGGCCGCCCCGGCGGCCGGGCTGTGCGGCCTGTTGCTCCTCGCCCTTTTCCCCCGACCGGCTCCGGGCCGGCCGCGCCTTTTGCTCCTCGCCCTGGGCTTCGGCCTGGGTTTCGCGGCCGGCTTCCTCGCCATGCCGCGGCTACCGCGCCAGGTCCCGTCCTGCCTGGCCTCGGGCAAGCCCCTGGACATCGTCGGCCGGGTCGGGGCCGTGGACGGCCGGCCGGGCGGGCGGCTGGCCGTGGAACTGGAAGAGGCCACGGTCTCGGGCGGGGAGTGTCGCGACGCGCCCGTGCCCGGCCGGCTGCTGCTGACCGTGGACGCCCCCGCCTTCCGCCCCGTGCCCGGCGACCGGCTGGCCGCGACCGGGCGCGTGCGCGGAACAGGGGGCTTCGACAACCCCGGCGGCCAGGACTTCGCCTTTCTGCGCCGCCTGGACGGGATATTTTTCCGCGCCTACGCCCGGGGAGACAGGGGGCAGGTGGCGCTCCTGGCCCCGAGCGGGGACGCCTGGGCCGTGCGCCGCGAGGCCCTGCGCCAGGCGGTCGCGGCGCGCCTGGCCCCGCCCGAGGGGGCCGACGCCCCGGCGCGGGCCGGCCGGGCCATGGCCCTGGCCCTGGTCTTCGGCGACGTGTCCGGGTTTTCCCAGGCCGACCTCGACCTGGTGCGCCGCGCCTCCCTGTCCCACACCCTGGCCCTTTCGGGCATGAACATCTCCTACGTCGCGGCCATGGGGGCCGCCTTGGCCTGGGGCCTCGGCCGGCTGCGGCCCGGCGTCTTCCTGCGGCTGCCCAGGCCCTACCTGTCCCTGGTCCTGGCCGCGCCCCTGGTCGTTGGCTACTGCTGGCTCGGCGGCTATTCGCCGTCGCTTTACCGGGCGGCCTTCATGTTCGGCTGCTGCGCCCTGCTGGTCTTCGCCGGCCGGCAGGTGCCTGTGCTGGACGGGCTTTTCCTGGCTCTCGGGCTCATGCTCGCGGCCATGCCGCTGGTGGCCTTCGACGCGCGGCTCCAGCTCTCGGCCCTGGCCGTGGCCGGCATCGTGGCCTTTTGGCCGCCGTTCGCCGCCTGGGGCAAGCGCATCGGGCTGCCGCGCCCGGCGCGCCTACTCGTCCTCGGCCTTGGCGGAGTGCTGTGGACCAGCCTTTGCGCCGAGGCCGCCGTCATGCCGCTCATCGCCCGGCTCTACGGGGACTTCAACGGCAATCCCTGGATCAATGTGGCCTGGCTGCCGCCCCTGGGTCTGGTCGTCACCCCCCTGGCCCTGGTCGGCACGGCGCTGCTGCCGCTGCCCGTGCCCTTGGCCCGGGAGCTCGGCGGCCAGGCCCTGCTCCTGGCCGCCTGGTGCTGCGAGGGCCTCATGCGCGCCCTGGCCTTTCTCGACGCCCGCGATTGGCTTTTCACCACGGCCGTCCTGCGCCCGGCCTGGCCCGAGGTCCTGGGCTGCCTGGGGCTTCTGGCCGGGCTGGCCGTGACCCTGGCCGGCGGCCGGCGTCCCGTGGCCGCCATGCTGGCGAGCCTTGGCCTGCTCGTCGGCCCCACCCTCTGGCGAAGCGCTTCCGACCTGTCCGGCGACGTCCGGCTGACCGTGCTCGACGTGGGGCAGGGCCAGTCCACCGTCCTGTCGCTGCCCGGCGGGCGGCGGATCGTGGTGGACGCCGGCGGGCTCTACGGCGATTTCGACGTGGGCCGGGCCGTGGTCGGCGCGTTTCTGGCCGACGGCCGGCCGCCGCGTCTCGAGGCCGCCCTGGCCAGCCACCCCCACGCCGACCACGTCAAGGGCTTCGTGTCCCTTCTCGACCGCTTCGCCGTGGGCGCGTTCTACGACAACGGCGGCGCGCCCGAGGGGCAAATCGGCCGGGGCATCGCCACGGCCCTGGCCCGGCGCGGCATCCCCCACGCCGCCCTGGCCGCCGGCGACCGCCTGGACCTCGGCCGCGGGCTCGTCCTCGAGGTGCTCCACCCCGGGGAGGGCGACGACCGCTCGGGCAATGGCGGCTCCCTGGTCCTGCGCCTGACCCGTGACGGCCGGGGCCTGGCCGTGGTGCCCGGCGACGCCGAGCGCGGCGTGCTCACGCGGCTGGCCGCCTCCGGAGCGCAGCTTTCCGCCGAGGTCCTCGTCCTGCCGCACCACGGTTCGGCCACGGCCCTTTCCCGCCGCTTTCTGGCCGCCGTGTCCCCGGTGGTGGCCGTCGCCAGCTGCGGCGACGTCTGGGCCTTTCCCGCGGCCAAGGTCGAGGCGCTCCTCGCCCGGCATGGCTGCCGGGTCTTCGCCACGAGGCGCGACGGGGCCGTGACCGTGACCTTTCCCGCCGCCGGCGGGCCGCCCGTGGCCGAGCCCCGCCTCGCGCACGCGAAAGCGGACGGAGAATCGTCATTTGCCTTGGCCGGCGGGGCAAGGTAAGAGGCGCGCCATGCGCGATACGACGCCCCCGAAATCCTCTCCTGAGGTCCGGGCGGCCCGCTTGTCCCTGGGGGTCGCCGTGGCGCTGTTGGCCGTCAAGATGGTCGCCTGGCTCATGACCGGTTCCGCCGCCATCCTGTCCGACGCCCTGGAATCGATCATCAACGTGGTGGCGGCCGGCTTCGCCGTGGTCAGCGTCAGCGTGGCCGAGACCCCGCCCGACGAGCGGCATCCTTACGGCCACGGCAACATCGAATACTACGCCGCCTGGCTGGAGGGCATGCTCATCCTCCTGGCCTCCATCGGCATCTTCTACGAATCCTGGGACAAGATCTTCCATCCCGAGCCCATGCCCAACCTCGGCGCGGGCATCGCCCTGCTGGTCGCGGCCGGCGGCGTCAACCTGTGGCTCGGCCTCAAGCTCCTGCGCCAGGGGCGCGTCTCCGGGTCGCTCACCCTGACCGCCGACGGCAAGCACGTGCTCACCGACGTCTACACCTCGGCCGGGGTATTCGTGGCCCTGGGCCTGGTCTGGGCCACGGGCTGGCTGTGGCTCGACGGCCTGATCGCCTGCCTGGTCGGGGTCAACATCGCCTGGGCCGGCGTGGGGCTGGTGCGCCGCTCGGTCTCGGGCTTCATGATCGAATCCGATCCGGCCCTTCTGGAGGAGATCTGCGCCCTGCTGCGGGAAAACCGCCAGCCGGCCTGGATCGACATCCACCGGCTGCGGGCCATCAAGGCCGGCCGCCGCGTCCACGTGGACATGCACCTCATCCTGCCGCGCGACATGCCCCTTCATGAGGCCCATCGCCATGTCGACGCCATGGAGAGCCTGCTGCAAGCGCGCCTGGGCCCCGAGGCGGACATCATGATCCACGCCGACCCCTGCGGCGAGTCGCGCTGCTCGGTGTGCGAGGCCGATCCCTGCGATCTGCGCGGCGACGCCGCCACGGCGACTCCCGTGTGGACGCCCCGGACCACGGGCGAACCCAAGAAAAGCGCCTGATCCCGGCGTCGCCGCCGCCCCTTTACAGCCCCGCCGCCCGGCATTACCGTCGGGCCATGAAGCTGCGCGCCCTGGTCGTGGACGACGAAAAGCCGGCCCGCGACGAACTGGCCTATCTCCTCGGGGCCCACGCCGACGTCGAGGTCGCCGAGGCCGACAGCGCCCGTGCAGCTCTGGCCGCCATCGAGGCGGACCGGCCCGACCTCGTGCTGCTCGACATCCGCATGCCCGGCCAGGACGGCTTCGACGTGCTGCGACAGGCCATGGAATTTTCCCATGTGCCGCTTTTCATCTTCGTCACCGCCTTCGACCAGTACGCCGTGGCCGCTTTCGAGCAAAACGCCGTGGACTACCTGCTCAAGCCCGTCTCGCCCGAGCGACTGGCCGTGAGCCTGGAGCGCGCCCGAGGACGTCTGGCCGCCGGCCAGGCCCGCGAGGCCGAGGCCATGGCCGCGCTCCTGGCCGGACTCGGCCGGGGAGCCGGGCGGGCCTGCTGTAGGGTCGCCGTGGAGCGTCACGGCCGCATCGCGCTGTTGCCGGCGTCCGAAGTCTGCTGCATCGAGGCCGACGACAAGGGCGTCAGCGCCCTGACCGACCACGGCCGGCTGTCCTGTCACGGCCTGCCCACCCTGGCCCGGGCCGAGGAGCGCCTGGCCGGGCTGTCCTTTTTCCGGGCCAACCGGGCCGTGCTCGTCAACCTTGAGCGCGTGGCCGAGCTTTCGCCCTGGATCGGCGGCAAGTACCTGCTCGTGCTCGACGACCCGGACCGTAGCGAGGTCACGGTCAGCCGCAACCGGGTGCGCGAGTTCAAGGAGCGGCTGGGGCTGTAGCCCATCGGAGCGCGCCTGGAGCGGAAACGGCGCGCGGCTTGACGCAATCGCAACCTCCCGGGCCTTTCCGCCGACCGGCGCGAGGCGAGGAGGGGAGCGCCATGAACCTCGACATCTTCGTTCCCGCCGTACCGGACCTGTTTCTGAACCTGTCCCAGCGCTTCGGCCTGCTTTTGGCCGGCGGCTTCGCCATCATGACGCTGGCCCCCTTCGAGCGCCTGAACATGGGCCGGGACAGGCCGCTTTGGAGCACGCTCGCCGTCACGGCGCTCTTCGGCGTCTTCGGCATCCTCGGCACCTACACCGGCAACTACGTCTTCCATTCCTACGCCAACCTGCGGGCCATGGGCGTGATCACGGCCGGGCTCTTCGGCGGGCCGGCCGTGGGCATCGGAGCCGGGCTCATCGCCGGCGGCCACCGCTACCTGATCGACGTGGGCGGCTTTTCCGCCTTGCCCTGCGCCCTGGCCACCTTTCTCGAGGGCACGGCGGCCGGGCTTTTGGCCCGGCGGTTCCCAGGCAAGTCCCTGGACTGGGGCGTGGCCATGGCGCTTGGCATCGTGGGCGAGACCGTCCACATGGGCCTGGTGCTGGCCCTGTCGCGGCCCTTTTCCGAGGCCGTGGAACTGGTCGAGGTCATCGGCGCGCCCATGATCGTCATCAACGCCATGGGCGCGGCCATCTTCGTCAAGGCCCTGGGGCTGCAGCGCCGGCTGCGCGAGCTTCGCGACTCGACCGAAGCCCGGCGCATCCTGTCCATCGCGAGCAAGACCGTGGCCCACCTGCGCGGCGGGCTTACCCCGCAGTCGGCCCGGGCCACGGCCGGCATCATCCTGGCCGAGACGGGCGTGGCCGCCGTGGCCGTCACCGGCGTTTCCGCCATCCTGGCCCACGTCGGGGCCGGCGAGGACCACCACAAGTCCGGCGAGCACTGGCGCACCAAGGCCACCCGGCTGGCCCTGGAGTCCGGCCGGGCCCTTTTCCTGCACGATCCCGAGTCCATCGGCTGCGCCAAGCAGGGCTGTCCGTTGCGCGAGGCCATCGTCGTGCCCCTGCGCAAGGGCCCGGAGATTCGGGGCTGCCTCAAGCTCTACGGCACCAAGGACCACCCCCTGGACCAGCCGCTCTTCGAGCTGGCCAAGGGCCTGGCCGCCCTTTTTTCCACCCAGCTCGAGCTCGAGGACATCGGCATCGCCAACCAGCTTTTGGCCCACGCCGAGATTCGTCGCCTCCAGGCCCAGATCAACCCGCATTTCCTGTTCAATTCCTTGAACACCATCGCCTCGTTTTGCCGCACCGCCCCGGGGCAGGCCCGGGAGCTCCTGCTGGACCTGGCCCGCTACATGCGCCGCAACCTCGACAGCTCCCGGGGCCTGGTGCGCCTGTCCGAGGAGATGGACCAGGTGCGGTCCTACCTGGCCATCGAGCAGGCCCGCTTCGGCGAGCGCATCCGAAGCGAAATCGACCTGGAACCGGGCTGCGAGCAGTGGCTCGTGCCGCCGCTTCTCATCCAGCCGCTGGTGGAAAACAGCGTGCGCCACGGCCTGCAGGGCAGGGAGGAGGGCGGCATGGTGCGCGTGGCCGCCCGGCGGGAAAACGGCCATCTGCTCGTGGAGGTGCGCGACGACGGTCTGGGCATGCCCCGGGAGGTGGTGGACGTGATCCTGTCCCCGCGCGGCCTGGAATCCATGACCGAGGGCGTGGGCGCGCGCAATTCCAACCAGCGTCTCATCCAGCTCTTCGGCCCGGAATACGGCCTGCGGGTGGACAGCGCCCCGGGCCGGGGCAGCCGGATCACCTTCCGGGTGCCGGCCGCCGCCCCGGCCCCCGCGCCCGTTGCCGGGGCCGTGTCCGTCAGCCCCTGAATTTGTCGCCTCAGCCCCCGGATTATCCCTTTCGCGCCGGCAATATTGTTGTCGTGTGGTCCCCGTGCCATCACGGGGCCGCAATCGGCAACGGGCCGTCCGAAAGGCGGGCGGTCAAACACGGGAGGCTGGCATGAACGCCCTGACCCTGGTCTTCGCCGCCCTGTGCATCTTCGCCATAGGCTACCGCTTCTACGGACTTTTCTTCGCCAAGAAAGTCCTCGGCGTCAACGACTCGCGCCTGACGCCGGCGGTCACCATGGCCGACGGGCACGATTACGTGAAGACGAACAAGTATGTCCTTTTCGGCCATCACTTCGCGGCCATCGCCGCGGCCGGGCCGCTGATTGGCCCGGTGCTCGCCGCCCAGTTCGGCTACCTGCCGGGGGCGCTTTGGATCCTCGTCGGCTGCGTGCTCGCGGGCTGCGTCCACGACACGGTGGTGCTGTTCGCCTCGGTGCGCCACAAGGGCCGTTCCCTGGCCTACATCGCCAGCAAGGAGATCGGCAAGGCGACCGGCGGCGTGGCCTCCATCGCCGTGCTGTTCATCCTCATCCTGACCCTGGCCGGCCTGTCCCTGGCCGTGGTCAACGCCATGCACGACAGCCCCTGGGGCTCCTTCACCGTCTTCGCCACCATCCCCATCGCGCTGATCATGGGCGTCTATCTCCACAAGTGGCGCGACGGCGACGTGCTGGGCGCTTCGGTCATCGGCGTGGCGCTGATGTTCGTCACCATCCTCGTCGGACCCTACGTGGCCGAGAGCCCCTTCTGGCGGCCCTTCTTCGACCTGCCCCGCCCGGCCATCGCGATCTCCATCCCGATCTACGGCTTCGTGGCCTCGGTGCTGCCGGTGTGGCTGCTCCTTTGCCCGCGCGACTATCTTTCCACCTACCTCAAGATCGGCACCATCTTCGCCCTGACGGTCGGCATCTTCTGGGTGCATCCCATGCTGAAGATGCCGGCGCTCACCCAGTTCACGGGCGGCGGCGGCCCCATCATCGGCGGCGCGGTGTTCCCGTTCCTGTTCATCACCATCGCCTGCGGCGCGCTCTCGGGCTTCCACGCCATCATCGGCACGGGCACCACGCCCAAGATGCTCGACAGCGAGCACAACCTGCTCTTCGTCGGCTTCGGCGCCATGCTCACCGAAGGCTTCGTGGCCATCATGGCCCTGGTCGCGGCCTGCGTGCTCATGCCCGCCGACTACTTCGCCATCAACACCGCCCCGGCCGTGTTCGCCAAGCTCGGCATGAACACGGTGGACCTGCCCGCCCTGGCCACGGCCGTGGGCGAGAACATCCAGGGCCGTCCCGGCGGGGCCGTGTCCCTGGCCGTGGGCATGGCCCACATCTTCTCGTCGATCCCGTTCATGAGCCACCTCATGGGCTACTGGTACCACTTCGCCATCATGTTCGAGGCCGTGTTCATCCTCACGGCCGTGGACACCGGCACCCGCGTCGGCCGCTTCTTCCTGCAGGAAATGATCGGCCAGGTGGTGCCCAAGTTCCAGGAAAAGCACTGGTGGCCCGGCATTATCAGCACCTCGGCCATCTTCACCTTCGCCTGGGGCTATCTGGTCTACACGGGCGACATCTCGACCATCTGGCCGCTGTTCGGCATGTCCAACCAGCTGCTGGCGGCCGTGGGCCTGCTCATCGGCACGACCATGATCATCCGCATGGGCAAGGCGCGCTACGCGCCTCTGACCGCCGTGCCCGGACTGGCCATGGTCGGCATCACGGGGTGGGCCGGCTACCTGCAGATCGTCAACACCTACCTGCCCCAGGGCAAGTACCTGCTGACCTCCTTGGCCGTGATCATCCTGGTGCTCATGGCCGTCGTCATCGTCGGCACGGTGCGGCGCTGGCTGGAACTGCTCGAGATCAAGACGCCGGTGGTGGACGCCTACGGCGACAAGGTCCTGGAAATCGTCGGGGAATAGGGTTTCGCCCCCTGACGGAGACGGTAATGGAAAGGGCCGGGGCGGCGATGCCGCCCCGGCCCTTGGCGTTTTTTCGCCGGGCTCAGCCGCGGTTCGCCGGGCGGCCGGCCAGCAGGCCGCGCAGAGCGGCCAGCAGGCAGGCCCGGCGCACGGGCTTGGTCAGGAAGGCGTCGCAGCCCGCGGCCAGGGCCTTGCGCTCGAATTCGCCGAAGGCATGGGCCGAGAGCATGAGCACGGGCGTGCGCCAGGAGCCGCTGGCCGCTTCCAGCCGCCGGATGGACTGCGTGGCGGCGCAGCCGTCCATTTCCGGCATCTCCATGTCCATGAGCACGATGTCGAAGCGCCCGGGCGCGAAATGGGCCACGGCTTCGAGGCCGGTGGCGGCCGTGGCGATGTCGTAGGGTTCGCTTTCGAGGAACAGGCGGAGCATTTCCTGGTTGGCCGGGGAGTCTTCGACCAGGAGCAGGCGGCGGCGCGAAGGCGGCGGCGGGGCGTCGGGCGTGGCCGGTTCCGCCGGCGGCGCCGGGCAACGCGCCCCGGCCAGCGAAGGCAGGGTGAAGGTGAACCGCGAGCCCCGTCCCACGGCGCTTTCCACGCCGATGGTCCCACCCATGCGCTCCACCAGGCTTTTGCAGATGGCCAGCCCCAGTCCGGTGCCGGCCGGTCGCCCCCCCCTTTCGTCGGCCTGGGTGAAGGGCTCGAAAATGCGGCGGCAGTCCTCGGGCGCGATGCCGCTGCCGGTGTCCGCGACCTCCAGGCGGACGGCCGATTCTCCGGCCAGGGAGACGCAACGCCCGGCCTCCACGGCGATGCCCCCGGAGGCGGTGAACTTCACGGCGTTCCAGATGAGGTTGATGAGCACCTGCCGCACCCGGTCCGGGTCGTTGACCAGGCGGGCGGGCAGGCCGTCCTCCAGGCGCACGGCGAAGGAGAGGCCTTTCTCCTCCACGGCCACGGCCATGATGTCGCGCACCTCCCCGACCAGGGCCGCCGGGTCGAAAGCCCGGGGCCGCAGCTCGAGTTTGTTGGCCTCGATCTGGGAGATGTCCAGGATGTCGCTGATGAGCCGGAACAGCACCCGGCCGGAACTGTCCAGGGCGGACAGGTAGCGTCTCTGTTCGGGCGAGAGGGGCGTGCCGCGCAGGAGTTCGGCCATGCCCAGGATGATGTTCATGGGCGTGCGGATCTCGTGGCTCATGTTGGCCAGGAACTCGGTCTTGGCCCGGTTGGCGTCCATGGCCGCGTCCCGGGCCTCGGCCAGGCTGCGCTCGTACTGCTTGCGAAGCGTCAGGTCGCGGGCCGCCACCAGAGCCAGGGTGCGCCCCCGCTCCTCGAAGGCCACGCCGTGGACCTCGGTGGGGAAGGTCGAGCCGTCGGCGCGCCGGGCCAGCCCCTCGAACCGGAAAGGCCCGGGCTCCATGGCGTCCCAGAAGTCGTGCAGGACCTGGGCCGGACAGGAGACCTCGAAATCCGTGACGCTCAGGCTCGTGAGCGTTTCCCGGTCGTAGCCGAGCAGCAGACAGGCCTGGTCGTTGGCGTCGAGGACATGACCGGCCATGTCGTGCAAAAAGACCGCGTCCGGGGTGTTCTGGGACAGCAGGCGGAAGCGCGCCTCGCTTTCCCGCAGGGCCTGCTCGGCTTCCTTTTGCGCCGTGATGTCGGTGTTGGCCCCGGCCAGGCGCGTCACCCGGCCCGAGGCGTCGCAGATGGCCCCGCCCCGGCACAGCATCCAGCGATAGGAGCCGTCCTTGTGGCGCAGGCGGAATTCCATGGTGAAGGAGGGGGTCGCTCCCCGGGCGCAGTCGTCGAACGTGCGCATCGCCCGGGGGGCGTCGTCGGGGTGCAGGCGTTCCCGGCAAGCCCCTGGAAAACAGGGGAATTCGCCCGGGGCAAAGCCGAGCTGCTCTTGCCATCTGGCCGAGAGGCCGATCTCGTCCGTGTCCGGCGACCAACTCCACACCCCGTCCGTGCGTGGCAGCACCTGGGCGATGTCTTGCCGGCTTCCTTCGAGAAGGCTGCCCGGTTGCGACCGGAGGGAGGCTTCGCCACGCGAGGGAGCGTCCTGACGACTGAAACCGTCGGCATCGGAACGCGGCTGCGCTGTTGCAGGCGATATTTTGCTCATAGACGACGTGAGGAGCAAAGGAGTTCAAAAACCGATGCGGGACCGGTTCGCATGAGAGGTGCACGCCGCCTTTTCTTCAAGAAATGATACCGCATTGTGTCTTGCAGCGCAAGTTTCCGGGGTTTTGCCGCGCGCTGGAAAAATTGCAGTGAATTTGTCCGATTTCGCATCGACAACCACGCATGTCGGACCGTATCGGAGGAATGCGGAAAAACTGAGTGACAAGAAAAAAATATTCGTGCCACTAGCCAGGGGACGAAAAAAGTTCTATTGTTTCCTCGCTGCCGTGCCGGGTCCCCGGACCTGACGCGAAGGCGAGCAACGCAACCGCTGTCTGCTGGCAAGGGGACGCCCCCGCGCCGAGGATGCCGCCATGAACCATCGCACGCTCCATGCCCTTTTTCGCCCGTGGCGGAAGAGGGCTTTTTTTATGGCCGCAGGAGAACGCGCATGAACAGACGCATCGGCGTGATCGGCATCGTCATCGAGGATCCCAAGACCGCTTCGGAAAAGGTCAACGCCGTCTTGAGCGACCACGGCTCCATGATCCTCGGCCGCATGGGCATTCCCAGGCCAGAATACCACGCCGGCGTCGTGGCGCTCATCATCGAGGGTACGACCGACGAGATCGGTTCGCTTACAGGCAGGCTCGGGAATCTTCCCGGCGTGACGGTCAAATCCGCGCTCACATCCAAGACCTTGCGCAAGGAGCAAGACAATGATTGACGAATCCCAGAGAACTTCCGACGCGTTCATCGACGACGACCGCATCGCCGCCGCCCTGACAAACGCCAAGACCATGGCCCGCGACCCCGAGGCCGTGGGGGCCATCATCGACAAGGCCCTGCTGTACAAGGGGCTCACCGCCGAGGAAGTGGCGGTGCTGCTCGAAGTGGAAGACCCGGCCCTGCTCGACCGCATGTTCACGGCGGCCAAGACCGTCAAGGAAGCCATCTACGGCAAGCGCATCGTGCTTTTCGCGCCGCTGTACCTGTCGAGCTTTTGCGTCAACAACTGCGTCTACTGCGGTTACAAGCGCAGCAACAAGGAACAGCTGCGCAAACGCCTGACCATGGACGAGATCAAGCGGGAAGTGGAGATCCTCGAATCGCTCGGACACAAACGGCTGGCCGTGGAAGCCGGCGAGGACCCGAAAAACTGCCCCATCGACTACGTCACCGACGCCATCAAGGCCATCTACAGCATCAAGGACGGCAACGGCTCCATCCGCCGCGTCAACATCAATATCGCCGCCACGGTCGTCGAGGACTACAAGAAGCTCAAGGATGCGGAAATAGGCACCTACATCCTCTTCCAGGAAACCTACAAGCGCGACCGCTACGCCGAACTGCATCCCTCCGGTCCGAAGCACGACTACAACTGGCACACCACCGCCATGGACCGGGCCATGACGGCCGGCATCGACGACGTGGGCATCGGCGTCCTCTACGGCCTCTACGAGTGGAAATACGAAACCGTGGCCATGTTCCTGCACGCCGAACACCTGGAAAAAACCTTCGGCGTCGGCCCCCATACCATCTCCGTGCCGCGCATGCGCCCGGCCGGAGCCGTCAACCTCGACACCTTTCCCTATCTCGTGCCCGACGACGCCTTCAAGAAGATCATCGCCGCCATCCGCCTGGCCGTGCCCTACACCGGCATGATCCTCTCCACCCGCGAAGACCCGGACTTCCGCGACGAACTCATCGACTGCGGCATCTCCCAGATCAGCGCCGGCTCCTGCACCGGCGTCGGCGGCTACCAGAAGACCGTCGTCGAACACGAGTCCACCCATAACACCAACAACGGCCAGCAGTTCGAACCCAGCGACCAGCGCTCGCCCAACGAAATCATCCGCATGCTCTGCCAGCGCGGCTTCGTGCCGAGCTACTGCACCGCCTGCTACCGCCAGGGACGCACCGGCGACCGGTTCATGTCCCTGGCCAAGGACGGCACCATCCAGAACGTCTGCCTGCCCAACGCCCTGCTCACCTTCAAGGAGTACCTTATCGACTACGCCGACCCCGAAACCAAGGCCGTGGGCGAGGAGCGCATCCAGGAGGCCCTGGGCACCATCCCCAAGGACGGCATCCGTGAACTGACCGCCCAACGGCTGCACGACATCGAATGCGGCAGGCGGGATTTGTTCTTTTAGAGAAGGAGAGGAGGCGAAGACGAAGATGCCTCCGGCGGCCGGGGGGGATGATCCCCCCCGGTCCCCCCCGACGGGTGCGGGTGGGGAGGCGTGTGGGAACGGCAAGCGGCGGGGCGTCGGTCGTTGTGGTCGGGGAAATGGGCCGGT
>NZ_JARKOZ010000077.1 GCF_029978005.1 Solidesulfovibrio sp.
GAGATGGTGATGCCCGGCGACAACGCCACGTTCAACGTGGAGCTGATCGCCCCCATCGCCATGGAGAAGGGCCTGCGCTTCGCCATCCGCGAAGGCGGCCGCACCGTCGGCGCCGGCGTCGTGTCGGAAATCGTGGAGTAATATCATGGTTTCCATGCAAAACGATCGCATTCGCATCAAACTCAAGGCTTACGACTACCGCATTCTGGACAAGGCGGTGGCCGAAATCGTGGATACCGCGCGCAACACCGGCGCGGGCGTGGCCGGGCCCATCCCGCTGCCCACGGACATCCACAAGGTCACGGTCAACCGCTCCGTTCACGTGGACAAGAAGTCCCGGGAACAGTTCGAGATGCGGGTTCACAAACGGCTTCTGGACATTATGGAGCCCACGCAGCAGACGGTGGACGCGCTCGGCAAGCTGAGCCTGCCCGCCGGCGTCGACGTGGAAATCAAGCTCTAAGGGAAGGTCGGCATGGCTGCCACGCTTGGAATACTTGGCCGGAAACTGGGCATGACCCGGATTTTCGGCGACGACGGATCCATTATCCCGGTCACGGTCATCGAGGCCGGCCCCTGCCCCGTCACCCAGGTCAAGACCATGGACAAGGACGGGTACAACGCCATGCAGATCGGGTTCGACACGATCCCGGAACGCAAGGTCAACAAGCCCGCCAAGGGCCACCTGGACAAGGCCGGTCGCGGCTACTTCCGGGTGCTGCGCGAGATCCGCCTGGACGGCCCCTCGGCCTTCGAGCAGGGCATGGACGTGACCGTGGACATCTTCGCCCCGGGCGAGACCGTCAAGGTCACCGGCACCTCCATCGGCAAGGGCTTCGCCGGCGTCATGAAGCGCTGGAACTTCGCGGGCCTCAAAAAGACCCACGGCACGGAGAAGGCCCATCGCTCCGGCGGTTCCATCGGCAACAACACCGAGCCGGGCAAGGTCATGAAGGGCAAGAAGATGGCCGGCCACATGGGGGCGCGCACCGTGACCGTCATGGGCATCGAGGTCGTCGACGTCCGCCCGGAACAGAACCTGATCCTGGTCAAGGGTCAGGTGCCCGGACCGCGCAACTGCGTGGTCATGGTGCGCAAGCAGGGGTAACGGGTACAATCATGGCAAACGTAAAGCTTTTCGACCAGACGAGCCAGGAGATCGGCACCGTCGATCTGGCTCCCGAGGTCTTCGAGGTCGAGGTCCAGCCCGAGCTGCTGCACCTGGTGGTGCGGGCCCAGCTCGCCGCCAAGCGCGCCGGCACGCACAGCGTCAAGACCCGCGCCTACGTCAGCGGCGGCGGCAAGAAGCCCTGGCGGCAGAAGGGCACGGGCCGCGCCCGCGCCGGCTCCACCCGCTCGCCCCTGTGGCGCGGCGGCGCCGTCGTCCACGGGCCCGAGCCCCGGGACTACACTTTCAAGGTCAACCGCAAGGTGCGCCAGCTGGCCCTGCGCATGGCCCTGTCGGCCAAGCTCGGCGACGCCTCCCTGCTGGTGGTGGACGCCCTGTCCGTGCCGGAGATCAAGACCAAGCACATGGCCAAGGTGACTTCGGATTTCGGGCTCAAAAAAGCCTTGATTGTTCTGCCCGCTTCGGATAACAATCTCGAGCTTTCCGCCAGGAACCTTCCCGGCATCAAAGTCGTGCGGGAAGATATGCTCAACGTGTATGACGTCCTGCGCCACGACCACCTGGTCATGGTCAAGGACGCGGCGCTTAAGGTCCAGGAGAGGCTCGGTCATGGAGTACGCTAACATTCTGCTGCGGCCCCTGGTTTCCGAGAAGGCCACCATGATGAAGGAAGCCGCCAACCAGGTGGTTTTTTTCGTCCACCCCGAGGCGAACAAGATCGAAATCGCCAAGGCCGTGGAAAAGGCGTTTTCGGTGAAGGTCGCCGGCGTGCGGGTGGTCAAGCGCCGCCCCCTGGCCCGGTCGCGCATGGGCAAGGTGACGGGGCGCATCCCCGGCTACAAGAAAGCCTACGTGACCCTGGCCCAGGGCGATAAAATAGAGTTCTTCGAAGGGGTTTAGTCATGTCCATCCGCAAGCTCAAGCCCACGTCGGCCGGCCGCCGGTTCCAGACGGTCTCCACCTTCGAGGAGATCACCCGGACCGAGCCCGAGAAGTCCCTCGTCGAGGGCCTTCCCCGCGCCTCCGGCCGCAACTGCTACGGCCGGATCACCTCGCGGCGGCGGGGCGGCGGCAACAAGCGCCTGTATCGCATCATCGACTTCAAGCGCGACAAGTTCAACGTTCCGGCCAAGGTCTTCTCCGTGGAGTACGACCCCAACCGTAGCGCCCGAATTGCGCTTTTGCATTACGCCGATGGTGAGAAACGTTACATTTTGGCGCCGGTTGGCATGTCCGTCGGCGACATGGTCACCGCCGGCGACGGGGCCGACATCAAGCCGGGCAATGCCCTGCCGCTGAAGAAAATTCCCGTCGGCACGCTGCTGCACAACATCGAGCTCGCGCCGGGCAAGGGCGGCCAGATCTGCCGCGCCGCCGGCACCTACGCCCAGCTCGTGGCCAAGGAGGGCAAATACGCCCTGCTGCGCCTGCCCTCGGGCGAAGTGCGCAACATCCTGGCCTCGTGCCTGGCCACCGTCGGCCAGGTCGGCAACGTGATGCACGAGAACATCTCCATCGGCAAGGCCGGCCGCAACCGCTGGCTCGGCAAACGGCCCGAGGTTCGCGGCGTGGCCATGAACCCGGTCGATCACCCGCATGGCGGCGGCGAGGGCAAGAGTTCGGGCGGCCGGCATCCGGTCACCCCCTGGGGCACGCCGACCAAGGGCTACAAGACCCGCAACAAGAAAAAGGCCTCGTCCAAGCTTATCGCCAAGCGGCGCGGACAAAAGTAAGAGGGAACGCCTATGCCTCGGTCGCTCAAAAAGGGTCCGTTCGTTGACGGGCATCTGGAAAAAAAGGTCGCCTACGCCGTGGAGAACAAGGACCGCCGCGTGATCAAGACCTGGTCGCGCCGGTCCATGATCCTGCCCGAGATGGTGGGGCTCACCTTCGCCGTGCACAACGGCAAGAAGTTCATCCCGGTGTTCGTTTCCGAGAACATGGTCGGCCACAAGCTCGGCGAGTTCGCGCCTACGCGGACCTTCCACGGCCATGCCGCGGACAAGAAAAGCAAAGTGAAAAAGTAGCCGGGGATCGTTCCCGGTCGGGATAAAGCCATGGAAGCCAAAGCCAGAGCCAAATTCATCCGCGTGTCGCCGCAAAAGGCCCGCCTCGTCGCCGCCAACATCCTTGGCCGCCCCGTTGAGGAGGCCATGAACATACTGAAGTTCACGCCCAAAAAATCGGCCAAGCTCATCGGCAAGGTGCTGCACTCGGCCGTGGCCAACGCGGAGCAGATTTCGGGCGTGGACATCGACAACCTCACGGTCAAGCAGGTGATCGTCAATCCGGGGCCGACCTGGAAGCGCATCATGACGCGCTCCATGGGCCGCGCCTTCAGGATCGTCAAGCGCACGAGCCATATCACCGTCGTCGTGGCCGAGAACTAGGAGCGACACAATGGGCCAGAAAGTACATCCCTACGGGTTCCGGCTCGGGTACAACAAGAATTGGCTGTCCCGCTGGTTTTCCAAGAAGGACTATCCCGCCTTCGTTTTCGAGGACAACAATATCCGGAAGTTCGTCAAGAAGAGCCTGTACCACGCCGGGATTTCCAAGATCGAGATCGAACGCGCCGGCGGCAAGATCCGCCTGATCATCCACACCGCCCGGCCGGGCATCGTCATCGGCCGCAAGGGCACGGAGATCGAGAAGGTGCGCGGCGACCTCAAGCAGCGCTTCGGCCGCGAATTCACGGTCGAGGTCAACGAGATCCGGCGTCCCGAGATCGACTCCCAGCTGGTGGCCGAGAACATCGCCCTGCAGTTGGAGCGCCGCGTGGCCTTCCGCCGGGCCATGAAGCGCACCGTCGGGCTCTCCCGCAAGTTCGGGGCCGAGGGCATCAAGGTCTCCTGCGCCGGCCGCCTGGCCGGGGCCGAGATCGCCCGCTCCGAGTGGTACCGCGACGGCCGCGTGCCGCTGCAGACCCTCCGCGCCGACATCGACTACGGCTACGCCATCGCCAAGACCACCTACGGGGTCATCGGCGTGAAGGTCTGGATTTTCAAAGGCGAGATTTTGGACCACGAGGTGGAAGCGTAATGTTGGCCCCCAAAAAGACCAAATACCGCAAGATGCAGAAGGGCCGCCTGCGCGGTCCGGCCACCAAGGGCGCCTCCATCGACTTCGGCGAGGTGGGCATCAAGGCCATGGAGCACGGCAAGCTGTCCAGCCAGCAGATCGAGGCCGCCCGTGTCGCCATCATGCGGCACATCAAGCGCGGCGGCAAGGTCTGGATCCGCATCTTCCCGGACCGCGTCAAGACGGAGAAGCCCGCCGAAGTCCGTCAGGGCAAGGGCAAGGGCGCGCCCGTGGGCTGGTTCGCCGCGGTCAAGCCCGGCCGCGTGCTCTACGAGATCAAGGGCGTGGACATGGAGACGGCCAAGGAAGCGCTGACGCGCGCCATGCACAAGCTGCCCATCAAGACCAAGATCGTGGCCAAGGAGGGCGTCTAGTCATGAAGACCGCCGAACTGCGCGAGCTCGACGCCGAAGGCTTGGCCAAGAAGCTCGGGGAGTCCCGCGAGGAGCTCTTCAAGCTGCGTTTCCAGCACGCCACGGCGCAGCTGGAAAAGACCCACCGTCTGCGCGAGGTCCGCAAGGACATCGCCCGCATCATGACGGTGCAAAACGAAAAAGGGCGCCAAGCCTAAGCGGGGTTCGCCATGGAAGAGCATAAGAGCAATCGCCGGCAGCTGACCGGCGTGGTGGTGTCCGACAAGGCCGACAAGACCATCGTGGTCATGGTCGAGACCCTGGTCCAGCACCCGCTGTACAAGAAGTACATTCGTCGCCGCAAAAAGTTCATGGCCCACGATCCGCAAAACGACTGCGGCATCGGCGATACGGTGAGCATCATCGAGCATCGTCCGCTGTCCGCCCGCAAGCGTTGGCACCTCGTGAAAATCATGGAAAAAGCGGTCTAGGAGCGACGTCATGATCCAGGTTGAAACCCAGCTCGACGTGGCGGACAATTCCGGCGCGAAGAAAGTCAGCTGCATCAAGGTGCTCGGCGGCTCCCGCCGCCGCTACGCCTCGGTCGGCGACATCATCGTCGTGTCGGTCAAGGACGCCCTGCCCAATTCCAAGGTGAAGAAGGGCGCGGTTATGAAGGCCGTCGTCGTGCGCACGAAAAAGGAAGTGGGGCGGCCCGACGGGTCCTACATCAAGTTCGACTCCAACTCGGCCGTGCTGCTTTCCGCGCAACTCGAGCCGGTGGGCACCCGCATCTTCGGACCCGTAGCCCGCGAGCTGCGCCAGAAAAACTTCATGAAGATCGTGTCCCTGGCCCCCGAGGTCCTGTAGGACAGCGGCCGCGGCATCGAGGAAGCCATGAAAACGTATCGGATTCGGAAAAACGACAAGGTGATGGTCACCGCCGGCAAGGACAAGGGCAAGGTGGGCAAGGTGCTCAAGATCCTGCCCAAGAAGAACTCCGTGCTGGTGGAAAAGGTGAACATGGTCAAGCGCCACACCAAGGCCAATCCCTACGCCAAGATTCCCGGCGGCATCGTGGAGAAGGAAGCGCCCCTGGACATTTCCAACGTTTCCCTGCTGTGCGACGCCTGCGCCAAGCCGACCAAGGTCGGCTACAAGGAAACCGCCGACGGCAAGAAGGTGCGCTTCTGCAAGAAGTGCAACCACGAAATCGCGTGAGGAGAAAAGGAAACGGTATGACCCGCCTGGAACAAATTTATGCCGAGAAGGTAGCCCCGGAACTGAAGAAGGCGTTCGGGTACACCTCCAGCATGCAAATCCCCCGGCTTTCCTTCATTTCGCTCAACATGGGCTTGGGTGAGGCGAGCAACAACAACAAGCTCATCGAGGAAGCCGTGGTGGAGCTGACCGCCATCTCTGGACAGAAGGCCGTGGTGACCCGCGCCCGCAAGTCCATTGCCGCGTTCAAGCTCCGGGAAGGCATGCCGGTGGGTTGCCGTGTCACGCTTCGCCGGGATCGGATGTGGGACTTCCTCGACAAGTTGATCAACTTCGCCCTGCCTCGGGTTCGCGACTTTCGCGGCGTGCCTGATCGCGGGTTCGACGGCCGCGGCAATTTCACCCTCGGCGTCCGGGAGCACACGATCTTCCCGGAAATCAACGTGGACCGCGTCGAACACGTCAAGGGCATGAACGTCACCATCGTCACCACGGCTCGTGCCGACAAGGAGGGCAAGATGTTTCTGGACCTCCTCGGCATGCCGTTTAAAAAGTAAGGAGAACGGCCGTGGCCCGCAAATCGTTGATGGTGAAAGCCAGCCGCAAGCCCAAGTTTTCCACCAGAGCATACAACCGCTGCCCCATCTGCGGTCGTCCCAGGGCGTATCTGCGCAAGTTCGGCGTGTGCCGCATTTGCTTCCGTAACATGTCGCTGACCGGCGAAATGCCCGGCGTGCGCAAGTCGAGCTGGTAGCTTAAGGAGAAGGAAACCATGTCGGTGACCGACCCTATTTCCGATATGCTCACCCGCATCCGCAACGCCCACCGGGCCTTGCACGCGGATCTGAACATTCCGGCCTCCAAACTCAAGGCCGCCATCGCCGCCATCCTCAAAGAGGAAGGCTACATCGCCGATTATTCCGTGGCCGAGGCCGCGCTGTCCATCAGCCTCAAGTACCAGGGCGGCAAGCCGCTCATCTCGGGCCTCAAGCGGGTGAGCAAGCCCGGCCGCCGCGTCTACGTCGGGGCCGAGGCCATCCCCAAGGTCCAAAACGGCCTGGGCATCAGCATCCTGTCCACCTCTCGGGGCATCCTCGAGGGCGGCAAGGCCCGGGAGCTCAAGGTCGGCGGCGAGCTCCTGTGCGAAATCTGGTAAGAAGACACGTCGCGGAGAAGATGTCATGTCCAGGATAGGCAAACGCGAAATCGAGCTTCCCTCCGGCGTGTCCGTCGAGGTGGCTCCCGAGGCGGTGACGGTCAAGGGCCCCAAGGGCCAGCTGTCCACCCCCACCCATCCCAAGATCGCCTACGCGGTCGAGGGTTCCAAAGTCATGGTCAGCCGCGTGGACGACACGCGCCTGGCCCGGGCCCAGCACGGCCTGCGCCGCACCCTCCTGGCCAACCTGGTCGAGGGCGTGAGCAAGGGCTTCTCCAAGACCCTCGAGGTCATCGGCGTGGGCTACAAGGTGTCCGCCTCGCCGGACACCGTGACCCTGGCCGTGGGCTACTCCCACCCGGTGGACTTCAAGCTGCCGGCCGGCATCGAGGCCAAGGTCGAGGGCAACAAGCTCACCCTGACGGGCATCGACAAGGTGCTTCTGGGCGAGACCGCGGCGCGCATCCGCCGCGTGCGTCCGCCCGAGCCGTTCAAGGGCAAGGGCATCAAGTACGACACCGAAACCATTCGTCGCAAGGCCGGCAAGTCCGGCGGCAAGAAATAGGACCGCACCATGAAGATGACCAAGACCCTGGCGCGCGCGCGCCGGAAAGTCCGCATCCGCAAGAAGCTGGCCGGCACCGCCGAGCGTCCCCG
The DNA here is from genome assembly GCF_029978005.1 of Solidesulfovibrio sp. Taxonomy (GTDB): domain Bacteria; phylum Desulfobacterota; class Desulfovibrionia; order Desulfovibrionales; family Desulfovibrionaceae; genus Solidesulfovibrio. Next base: position 7,598 of record NZ_JARKOZ010000077.1, read on the forward strand.
GCTGGTCGTGTTCCGGTCCAACCGGCACATCTACGCCCAGGTCGTCGACGACCTCACCGGCCAGACCCTGGTGTCGTCTTCCAGCCTGACCCTGGGCAAGGGCGGCGAGGCCATGAAGGCCGACACGGAAGCCGCCGCCAAGGTGGGCAAGGACCTGGCCCAAAAGGCCCTGGAACGCAATATCGACGCCGTTGTCTTCGACCGCAACGGTTACATCTACCACGGCCGGATCAAAGCCCTGGCCGACGGAGCGCGTGATGGCGGCCTCAAATTCTAATAAGCGCGGGAAGGAAGACGGCATGGAACAGCAGACCGACCTCGGTCAGATCGAAAAGATCGTGTACCTCAACCGCGTGGCCAAAGTCGTCAAAGGCGGCCGGCGGTTCAGCTTCAGCGCCCTGGTCGTCGTCGGCGACGGCAAGGGGTCGGTCGGCTATGGGCTGGGCAAGGCCAACGAGGTTCCGGAAGCCATCCGCAAGGCCACGGAGCAGGCCCGCAAGGGCATGATCCGCATCCCGCTGCTCGACGGCACCCTGCCTTACGAGGTGCTCGGTCAGTTCGGGGCCGGCCGCGTCATGCTCAAGCCCGCCTCCAAGGGCACCGGCATCATCGCCGGCGGTCCGGTGCGCGCCATCATGGAAGCCTGCGGCGTCCACGACATCCTGACCAAGGCCATCGGCACCAACAATCCGCACAACGTCCTGCGCGCCACCATGGAAGGTCTGGCTTCGCTGCGCAGCGCCGACTCCGTCGGCGCCATGCGCGGCAAGGCCCTGGCCACGCCGCGCAAATAAGGAAGATCGCCATGGCAACCATTACCGTGACCCTGGCCAGAAGCCGTTACGGCAACACCCCCAAGCAGCGCGGCACCCTGGCCGCCCTGGGACTTACGAAAATCCGGCAGGCGCGCACCTTCGAGAAGTCCGAGACCGTCGTCGGCATGATCGAGAAGGTCAAGCACCTGGTTGAGGTGACCGAGTCATGAAGCTGCACGAACTCTATCCCTTCCCCGAGGAGCGCAAGGACCGCAAGCGCCTCGGCCGCGGCCGGGGCACCGGTCAGGGCTGCACCGCCGGCAAGGGCAACAAGGGCCAGAACGCCCGTTCGGGCGTGTCCGAGCGCCCCTGGTTCGAGGGCGGCCAGATGCCGCTGGCGCGCCGCCTGCCCAAGCGCGGGTTCAAGAACTTCAAGTTCAAGGTGGTCTACCAGCCGCTGAACCTCGACCGGCTGCTCGCGGCCTTCGAGGGCAAGGACGCCATCAGCCTGGACGACATCTACGCCCGCGGGCTGGCCCAGGCCGGCGCGCTGGTGAAGATCCTGAGCCAGGGCGAAGTCGCCGCCGCCGTCACCGTGGAAGCCCATCGCTTCAGCGCCAAGGCAGCGGAAAAGATCGCCGCCGCCGGCGGCAAGGCCGTGACCCTCGGGGTCGAGGCCGCTGACGCCGAAACTCCTACCGAATAAACGGAAGTTGCCGTGGCCCTTACCGGAGTCGAGAATCTGGCCCGTTTGCCGGAGCTCAAAAAGAAGCTCCTGTGGACTTTCGTCCTGGTGGCCGTCTACCGCATCGGCGTGCACGGTCCCGTGCCCGGCGTGGATTCGGCCGCCCTGGCGGATTTTTTCGAGAGCGCCAAGAATACCCTGTTCGGTCTGTTCGACATGTTCTCCGGCGGCGGCTTGCGCAACCTGTCCATCTTCGCCCTGGGCATCATGCCCTACATCTCCGCCTCCATCATCATCCAGCTGCTGACCGTGGTCAGCCCCGAGCTGGCCAAGATGCAGAAGGAAGAGGGCGCGGCCGGCCGCAAGAAGATCACCCAGTACACCCGCTACGGCACGGTGCTGATCACCATCATCCAGGGCTTCGGCATCGCCGTGGGCCTGGAGAGCATGGCCAGCCCCACCGGCGCGCCGGTCGTTCTGGCCGCCGGCTGGGGCTTCCGCCTGATGACCATCCTGACCCTGACCGCGGGCACCGTCTTTTTGATGTGGCTCGGCGAGCAGCTGACGGAGAAGGGCATCGGCAACGGCATCTCCATGATCATCTACGCCGGCATCGTGGCCGGGCTGCCCAGGGCCGTGCTGTCCACCCTGGACCTGCTCAAGGCCGGCGAGCTGTCGCTGTTCGTCCTGATCCTCATCGTCGCGCTCATGGTGGCCGTGCTTGCGGCCATCGTCTTCATGGAGCGCGGCCAGCGCCGCATCCCCATCCAGTACGCCAAGCGGATGGTGGGGCGCAAAATGTACGGCGGCCAGACCACGCACCTGCCTCTTCGCGTGAACACGGCCGGCGTCATCCCGCCGATCTTCGCCTCGTCGATCCTGCTTTTCCCGGCGACCATCGGCGAGTTCTCGAGCGTGCCGTGGCTCAAGGACGTGGCGGCCCTGTTCAGTCCGCAGACGATCACCTACAACGTGATCTTCGTGGCCCTGATCGTGTTCTTCTGCTACTTCTACACGGCCATCATCTTCGATCCGAACGACATTGCGGAGAACATCCGCAAGCAGGGCGGGTTCATCCCCGGCATCCGCCCCGGCGCCAAGACCAAGGAATATATCGACAAGGTCCTGGCCCGCATCACGCTCTGGGGTTCCATGTACATCTCGATCGTGTGCGTGCTGCCCATGATGCTGATCCACGAGTTCAACGTGCCGTTCTATTTCGGCGGCACTTCGCTTCTGATCGTGGTCGGCGTGGCCATGGACTTCATGTCCCAGATCGAGTCCTATCTGATCTCCCGCCAGTATGAAGGTCTCATGCAGAAGGGGAGAATCAAGGGCAGGCAGTAGAAATTGAAGAAGGTCAAGGGGATATTCCTCAAGAACGACCTTGAGATCGCGGCCATGCGGAAGTCGTGCCGCATCGTGGCCATCATTCTCGGCGATCTGCGGGAAGCGGTCAGGCCTGGCGTCAAGACGATGTTGTTCGAGGAGATCGCGCGCAAACGCTGCGACGATTTCAAGGTGAAGCCGGCGTTTCTGGGCATGTACGGATTCCCTTACGCTCTTTGCTGCTCGGTCAACGAAGAGGTGGTGCACGGCTTCCCGTCGGAGCGCGTGCTGGTCGAGGGGGACATCGTCAGCTTCGACATGGGCGTGGTGTACGACGGCTTCTACGGCGATTCGGCCACCACGGTCCCGGTGGGGGCGGTGGACGAGGCCAAGGCGAAGCTCTTGTCGGTGACCCAGGAATCGCTCGCGGCGGGCATCGAGCAGGCGGTTTCGGGCAATGACCTGTATGACATTTCGCGGGCCGTGCAGAAATATGTTGAAGGCCATGGGCTAAGTGTTGTAAGACGGTTTGTTGGTCACGGCATCGGGAGGAAACTCCACGAAAAGCCCGAAATCCCGAATTTCGAGCCCAAGGGCGCGCCCCGCGTCCCGCTCCTGCCCGGGATGGTGCTGGCCATCGAACCCATGGTGACGGCCGGCGGGCCCGATGTCGAAGTCCTGTCGGACAACTGGACCGCCGTGACCAAGGACCGCAGCCTGTCCGCCCATTTCGAGCATACGGTGGCTGTGACCAGAAACGGTCCTCGGATTTTAAGCCTGCCCGATTGAAACGACCGATACCCAAGCGGCATCGGTTGTTTTCGTCGCCAGGAGACGGAGAGCGTCATGAAAGTGAAACCCTCGGTGAAAAAACTTTGTCCCAAGTGCAAAATCATCCGTCGCCACGGCATCGTGCGGGTGATCTGCGAGAACCCCCGGCACAAGCAGCGCCAGGGATAACGGAGGAACGTCGTGGCCAGAATCGCGGGAGTCGACCTGCCCAAAAACAAACGGATGGATATCGCCCTGACCTACATCTTCGGCATCGGTCGGGCGACGGCACTGCATATCCTCGAGTCCACGGGCGTGGACTGGACCAAGAACTCCGACGCCCTGACCCCCGAGGAAACCAACACCATCCGCAAGGAAATCGAGGCCAATCACAAGGTCGAGGGCGATTTGCGGCGTGATGTGACCGCCAATATCAAACGCCTCATGGACATCGGCTGCTATCGCGGCCTGCGCCACCGCCGGGGTCTGCCCTGCCGCGGCCAGCGCACCCACACCAATTCGCGCACCCGCAAGGGCCCGCGTCGCGGCGTGATGGCCAAGAAGAAGAAATAACGCCCGTCCGTCGCGACCGGCATCCTGCACCAAACGGAAAATCGACCCGAAAGGGCTTTGTGGAGACTCGTGATGGCGAAACCGCGCCGCACCGGCAAAAAGGAACGCAAGAACATTCCCGTGGGCGTGGCCCATATCCAGGCCTCGTTTAACAATACCATCGTGACCTTCACGGACCAGAAGGGCAACGTGGTCAGCTGGGCCACCTCCGGCGGCGCCGGGTTCAAGGGCTCGCGCAAGTCCACTCCCTTCGCCGCCCAGGTCGCGGCGGAAAACGCCGCCCGCAAGGCCCAGGAAAACGGCATGCGCACCGTCGGCATCCTGGTCAAGGGCCCGGGCTCCGGTCGCGAGGCCGCCATGCGCGCCATCCATAACGCCGGGTTCAAGGTCAGCTTCATTCGCGACATCACCCCGATCCCCCACAACGGCTGCCGTCCTCCCAAACGGCGCCGCGTCTGATCGGGCGGGAGCTTTCGACCGGCGGCGCGCCGCCGGAACTTGTTTGTTTGCAGCCAGGCCCGCCGTCGGGCCTGGATTGACTTTCGGTTCGCCGCGGGGGCGCACGTCGCCCGACAGGACGAAACGGACACCATGCGGGACGCGTTGCGCAGGCTACGGCCGCCACGGCCCGCGGCACTCAGGAGGAACGACCTTGGCACGTTACACAGAAGCGAAATGCCGGATTTGCCGCCGGGAAGGGGCCAAGCTTTTTTTGAAGGGCGACCGTTGCTACACGGACAAGTGCGCCTATGAGCGTCGTCCCTACGCCCCCGGCCAGCACGGCCGCATCCGCAAGAAGATGAGCGACTACGCCATCCAGTTGCGCGAAAAGCAGAAGACCCGCCGCATGTACGGCATCCTGGAAGGGCAGTTCCGCGCCTACTTCCAGCGCGCCGACATGAAGAAAGGCGTCACCGGCGAAAACCTGCTCTCCTTTCTCGAACGCCGCATGGACAACGTCATCTACCGCCTCGGTTTCGCCAACTCGCGCAACCAGGCCCGGCAGCTCGTGCGGCATGGCATTTTCACCCTCAATGGCCGCCGCGTGACCATCCCCTCCTTGCAGGTCAAGGTCGGGGACGTCATCGAAGTGCGCGAGCGCAACCGCCAGTCCCCCATCATCCTGGAAGCCCAGCAGGTCATCGCCCGCCGCGGCTGTCCGGCTTGGCTCGAGGTCGACGGCGAGAAGCTCAAGGGCAAGGTCAACGCCCTGCCCACCCGCGAGGACGTGCAGTTCCCGATCAACGAGCAGCTCATCGTCGAGCTCTACTCCAAGTAATCGGCAAAGTTCGCTTTGCATAAGGGGACGCCATGTTGATTCGCAACGGCCAAAGGCTCATCAACTCCCGCAACTGGACCGAACTGGTCAAGCCGGAGAAGCTCGAACGCGACCCCGTCTCGACCGATACCGTCGGCCGGTTCGTGTGCGAGCCCCTGGAGCGCGGATTCGGCACGACGCTCGGCAACGCCTTGCGCCGGACCCTGCTTTCCTCCTTGCAGGGCGCGGCCATCGTCGCCGCCCGCATCGAGGGCGTGCAGCACGAGTTCTCGACCATCCCGGGCGTCATCGAGGACGTCACCGAGATCATCCTGAACCTCAAGCAGGTCCGGTTGGCCATGACCACCGAGGACCCCCAGCGCCTCACCCTGGTGGCCAACCAGAAGGGCGAGGTGCTGGCCAGCGCCATCCAGGGCAACCAGAACGTCGCCGTGCTGAGCGAAGACGTGCTGATCGCCACCCTGTCCGAGGACCGGGAACTGCGCATGGAGCTCGAAGTGCGCATGGGCAAGGGCTACGTGCCGGCCGACATGCACGAGGGCCTCGACGCCGAGATCGGCCTGATTCTCCTTGACTCCAGCTTCTCGCCGGTCAAGAAGGTCGCCTACACCATCGAGCAGGCCCGTGTCGGCCAGATGACCAACTACGACAAGCTCGTCCTCGAAGTCGCCACCGACGGCTCCATCAGCCCCGAGGACGCCATCTCCTACAGCGCCAAGATCCTCAAGGACCAGCTCACCGTCTTCATCAATTTCGACGAGAAGGAGTCCGAGGCCGACAAGGCGCGCCGCCGCGACGACATCGAACTCAATCCGAGCCTGTTCAAGAGCATCGACGAGCTTGAACTTTCCGTGCGCGCCACCAACTGCCTCAAGTCCGCCAACATCCAGACCGTCGGCGAACTGATGCAGAAGACCGAAAACGAGATGCTCAAGACCAAGAACTTCGGCAAGAAGTCCCTTGAGGAAATCCGCCGGGTCCTGGAGGACATGGGCCTCGAATTCGGCATGCGCATCGAGAACTTCGAACAAAAATACCAGGAATGGCTGAAGAGGAAGCAGGCCGATGAGACATAAGAAATCCGGACGCAAGTTTGGCAGGAACGCCTCCCATCGGAAGGCCATGCTGCGCAATATGGCGCGCTCGCTTTTTATCCACGAGCGCATCCGCACCACCGAGCACAAGGCCAAGGAACTGCGCGGCGTCGTGGAGCATCTCGTGACCCTCGCCCAGACCGACAGCGTCCACGCCCGCCGCCTGGTCTACAAGGTGCTCGAAAACCACCAGCTGGTCGCCCGGCTCTTCGACGAGATCGCCCCGCGTTTCAAGGGGCAACCCGGCGGCTACACCCGGGTCGTCAAGATGAGCGTGCCCCGCGCCGGCGACTGCGCCGCCATGGCCGTCATCGAGCTGACCGCCCTGGCCGGCCAGACCGCTCCGGCCAAGGACACCGAAAAGGCCCCGGCCGAAACGGCCCCGGCTCCCGAAGCGGCTCAAGAATAAGCGTCACCACGGGCGGAACCTTCGGGTTCCGCCTTTTTCTTGTCGATATATATAGATATTTCCTATGAGGTGAATTCCATATATGGATATTCGTCGGCTCCAGGCCTTCGCCAAAGTCTACGACCTGCGCAGCTTTTCCAAGGCCGGCGAGGAGCTGATGCTCTCCCAGCCGACCATCAGCGCCCACGTCATGGCCCTGGAGGAGGAGCTCGACACCCAGCTCTTCGACCGCCTGGGCCGCACCGTCCTGCCGACCCAGGCCGGCAACGTGCTCTACCGCTACTGCGCCACCATCTTCAGCCAGCTCGACCACGCCAAGGCCGACATCCTGGCCCTGTCCAAGCGCGTGTCCGGCGAACTGATCATCGGCGGCAGCACCATCCCGGCCCAGTACATCATCCCCAAGGTGGTGGCCCGTTTTCTGGCCAAATACCCGGACGTGCGCATCGAGGTCAGGGGAGGGGACACGTCCGAGATCATCCATCAGGTGGCCGAGGGCGCGGTCCACGTCGGCATCGTGGGCGCTCCCGCCTCCCAGCCGGAACTGGTCAGCCGGCCCATTCTCGAGGACGAACTCGTGCTCATCGCGCCGCCGGCCATCGCCAGATCCTACCTGGTGGAAAACGACGTCAAGGTGCGGCTTTCGGCCCTGCCCTGGGTCATGCGCGAGCCCGGCTCGGGCACGCGGCTGGCCCTGGAGGAGGCCTTGACCCGGGCCGACATCGACGTGCGCAGCCTTCGCGTGGTGCTCCAGGTCCATTCCTCCGTAGCCATCCTCGAATGCGTGGAAGCCGGGCTCGGCGTGGCCGTCATCTCGCGCATGGCCGCCGCCAACTACCTCGACCGGGGAACCATCGCCATCCTGCCCGCCGACGGCCTGGTCATGCGCCGGGAATTCTACGTGGTGCACCACGGCCGGCGCTACATGTTCCCGGCCCAGCGCCTGTTTCTCGGCAGCTGCTGCAACGGGCAATAGCCTTTCGTTGGCTGGGGCGGGAAGGCCCCTCCATAATGAAAAAGGCCCGCCCGGTTTCCCGGACGGGCCTTTTGTCGTGGCCTGGCGCGCGGTCGTTAACCGCCGATGAGCTGCATGGCCATCTTCGGCAGGGAGTTGGCCTGGGACAGCATGGCCACCGCGGACTGGGTCAGGATCTGTTCGCGCACGAACTGGGTCATTTCCGTGGCCACGTCCACGTCCGAGATCTGGGACTCGGCGGCCTGGAGGTTTTCGGCCTGGATCTGCAGGTTGGAGATGGTGTTCTCCAGGCGGTTCTGCAGGGCGCCCAGGTTGGCGCGGATCTTGTCCTTGGA
>NZ_JARKOZ010000078.1 GCF_029978005.1 Solidesulfovibrio sp.
CACCGCCTGGTTGACCAGGCCCTTGCCGCGGCCGTAGCCCTCGCGGGCCACGAAGGCCGGGATGCCGGCGTCGGCGAGGGCCTTCTGGGTCTGGTTCATCTTGTTCATGCGGATGACCGCCATGATCTCCTTCATGATGCCCCTCCTAGGATTCCTTCACGCCGGAGGAGATTGTGTACATCTCGTCCACGGGGCTGATGAAGATTTTGCCGTCGCCGAAGGCGCCCTTGGCGCCGGTGCGCGCGCTTTCCATGATCGTCTTGACCACGAATTCCTTGTCCTTGTCGTCCACGACGCAGATCAGCATGACTTTGGGGATCTCGTCGTACTGGATCTCGCCGATCTTGATGCCGCGCTGCTTGCCGCGACCGGCGACGTTGAACTTGGTCACGGCCGGGAAGCCGGCGTCCATCAGGGCTGCCAGGACGTCATCGCATTTCTCGGGACGAACGATGGCTCTCACCATGGTCTGCATGTCGAAGCTCCTTAAAGTCGTGTGCGCAATGGCGGTGGAAGGTTGCGGGGGGCGAGCCTAGTTGGAGATGCCGAAGTCGATGAGCAACTTTTCCAGGGTGTTGATCTCGATCGGCTTGGGAATGACGAACATGTCGTTGGCGTCGATCTTTTTCGCCAGGGCGCGGTATTCGTCGGCCTGCGGGTGCTCGGGCGAGTAGTCGATGACGGTCTTGCGGTTGATCTCGGCGCGCTGCACCTGGTTTTCACGCGGCATGAAGTGGATCATCTGGGTGCCGAGCTGCCGGCACAGCTCCTCAATCATTTCCTTTTCCTGGTCGACCTTGCGGCTGTTGCAGATGATGCCGCCGAGGCGCACGCCGCCGGTGTCGGCGTACTTCACGATGCCCTTGCAGATGTTGTTGGCCGCGTACATGGCCATCATCTCGCCGGAGCAGACGATGTAGATCTCTTCGGCCTTGCCGTCGCGGATGGGCATGGCGAAGCCGCCGCACACGACGTCGCCGAGGACGTCGTAGAAGACGTAGTCGAGGTGCTTGTCCTCTTCGTAGGCGCCGAGCTGCTCGAGGAGGTTGATGGAAGTGATGATGCCGCGGCCGGCGCAGCCGACGCCGGGCTCGGGGCCGCCGGACTCGGTGCACATGGTGCCGCCGTAGCCTTCCTTGAGGATGTCGTCGAGATCGACGTCTTCGCCTTCCTCGCGCAAGGTGTCGAGAACGGTCTTCTGGGCCAGACCGTGCAGGAGCAGGCGGGTGGAGTCGGCCTTGGGATCGCAGCCCACGACCATGACCTTCTTGCCCATTTCCGCCAGGCCCGCGACCGTGTTCTGGGTGGTGGTGGTCTTGCCGATGCCGCCCTAGCCGTAGATAGCGATCTTGCGCATTTTGTAATGCCTCCTGCTGCAAAAGTAAGATGGTACCCTCCTTGGCAAGAGTCATGCCACGCTGGGGAAGTCGTGATGCAGTTCATATAATATACTGAATTAAAAGAATTAAATAGAAAACGTAAGCCGGAAGGGAGACGCCCTTCAAGGGCTTGAAACAAAATTGTCGCTTTATCAGCGACAAAATTGTTCGACAAGGCGGCGTGTCGGAAAAAAGCGCGGGAGGGCGTCAGTACCGGACCACGCCTTCGCCGATCACGGCTCGGGCGGCCGCCACGGCGGCGGGGTCGAAGGACGTGCCGCAGCCCTCCACCAGGACCTCGAAGGCGGAGGCGACCCCGAGGGCCGGACGGTAGGGACGATGGGAGGCCATGGCGTCCAGCACGTCGGCCACGGCCAGGATGCGGGCCTCCACGCCCATGTCCGCGGCGCCGATGCCTCGGGGATAGCCCGTGCCGTCGAGCCGCTCGTGGTGGCTCCAGACGATTTCGGCCACGGGCCAGGGAAAGTCGATCTCCTTGAGGATCTCGTAGCCGGCCTGGGCGTGCTGGCGCATGAACTCCCACTCGAGCCCCACCAGCCGGCCGGGCTTGCACAGGTAGCGCACCGGCACTACGATCTTGCCGATGTCGTGGAGCTGGCCGGCCACGCCGATGCCGGCCGCGGCGTCCTCGGACAGGCCCATGACCCGGGCCATGGCCGCGGCCAGCCGGGCCACGTTGTCCTGATGGGCGGCGGTGTAGGGGTCGCGGAAACGGACGGTCTTGGACAGGGCGGTCACGGTTTCGTGAAAAAGGCGCCGCGTGCGCGAGAGGCTGGCGCGCAGTTGCTCCTGGGAGCGGCGGCGCTCGGTGACGTCCACCATGGAGCCCTCGACGAGCACCGTCCGGCCCTGGCCGTCGCGCACGGCCCGGGCATGGATGGAGGCCCAGATGACCTCGCCGTCGCCCCGGCGCAGCGCGACCTCCAGGCCCCGCACGACATCCTCGGACTCCAGGGCGCGCAGCAGGGCCTCGTGGTCGCCCGGGTCGGGGAACAGGCGCAGGGCGGCCTGCGGGTCCTCGGTCAGGGCTTCGGCGGAAGGGAAGGCCAGCATGCGGCGCAGGGCGTCGTTGACCGTGACGAAGCGCCCGGTCGGCGTCATCTGGAAGAGCCCCTCCACGGCGTGCTCGAAGATGGCCCGGTACTTCTCCTCGGCTTCGCTGAGGGCCCAACTGGTGCTCTTCTCGGCCGTGACGTCGCGCAGGTAGCCGAAATAATAGAGCTCGCCGGCGGGGGACGTGATCCGGCGGGCCGACTCCTCCACCCATAAGACGAAGCCGTCCCGGCCGATGGCCTGGTACTGGCGGCCCGTGACGAAGCCCGCCAGGGCCAGGTCGGCCAGCATGCCCAAACGGATGTCCGCGTCGAGGTAGTGCTGCTCGGCGACGCCGGTCATGGCCGCGAGAAAATCCTCTGGCGCGTCGTAGCCGAAAAGCTGGGCCATGGCCTTGTTGACTTCGAGGAAGGTTCCGTCCTCGCTGCGCAGGTACACGGCCAGGGGCGCGTCGTGGAAGAGCACGGCCGCGGCGTCCATGGAGACGAGGCCGGCGTCGCCGTCGGCCGGCGCGAGAAGGCGGGGCGGAGCGTCGCGGCCCATGTCAGGCGAGGTAGCGTCGCACCAGGGCCACGAGGCTCCCCGGGTCGAAGGGCTTGACGATCCAGCCGGTCGCGCCGGCGGCCACGGCGCGCTGGCGCATGTCGCGCTGGGATTCGGTGGTCAGGACGATGACCGGCGTGAACCTGGTCTCGGCCCGGCAGCGCAGCTGGCCCAGGAGCTCGAGCCCGCCCATGCCGGGCATGTTGATGTCGGTGATGACCATGTCCACGCCGCCTGCGACCTTGTCCAGGGCGTCCGCGCCGTCCACGGCCTCGACGATGTCGTAGCCGGCCTTGGCCAGGGCCTTGGACACGAGCGACCGCACGCTTTGGGCGTCGTCCACGGTCAAAATGCGCTTCGGCGACATCGCCACTCCTTGCCGGGTGCTTTCGCAACGCTTATTGTTTCCGACAATATGAAGCATCGCAATCCTTGGCAAGCCTTGCCCGAGGTTTTCCGGACGCCCCACGGACGGCTGCGGGCCGCCGTCCTGTCGCGTGGACAGGTCCGGCGGGCCTGTGGTATGGCCTTAACCCCTACACCACGCGGGCCTCTCCCATCCCCGCCCGTCCCCTGGAGGACCCCAGTTTGAACAGTTTCGCGAAAAATCTCATGCTTTGGGCGGCCATCTCCCTGGTCATGGTCGTCTTGTTCAATCTGTTCAACCAGCCGCAGACGCAAAGCGCCAAGCTTTCCTATTCCGACTTCATGCAGAAGGTGAACGCCGGAGACGTGGTCTCCGTGAAGATCCAGGGACCGAAGATTTCCGGCGTGACCACCGGCGGCGGCAAGTTCCTGACCTATGCCCCCGAGGACCCCACCCTCGTTTCCACCCTCATGCAGAAAAAGATCGAGGTCATGGCCGAGCCGGACGAGGAATCGCCCTGGTACATGACGCTGCTCGTGTCCTGGTTCCCCATGCTGCTGCTCGTCGGCGTGTGGATCTTCTTCATGCGCCAGATGCAAAACGGCGGCGGACGGGCCATGAATTTCGGCCGCTCGAGGGCGCGGATGATCACCCAGGAGTCCACCCGGGTCACGTTCGAGGACGTGGCCGGCGTGGACGAGGCCAAGGAGGAGCTCACCGAGGTGGTGCAGTTCCTGTCCGACCCCAAGAAGTTCACCCGCCTGGGCGGGCGCATCCCCAAGGGCGTGCTGCTCGTGGGTTCGCCCGGCACGGGCAAGACCCTGCTCGCCCGGGCCGTGGCCGGCGAGGCCGGAGTGCCCTTTTTCTCCATCTCCGGCTCGGACTTCGTGGAGATGTTCGTGGGCGTGGGCGCGGCGCGCGTGCGGGATCTCTTCATGCAGGGCAAAAAAAACGCCCCCTGCCTGATCTTCATCGACGAGATCGACGCCGTGGGCCGCCAGCGCGGCGCGGGCCTCGGCGGCGGCCACGACGAGCGCGAGCAGACCCTGAACCAGCTGCTCGTCGAGATGGACGGCTTCGAATCCAACGAGGGCGTCATCCTCATCGCCGCCACCAACCGTCCCGACGTCCTGGACCCGGCGCTTCTGCGCCCCGGCCGCTTCGACCGCCAGGTCGTGGTGCCCACCCCCGACGTGCGCGGCCGCCGGCGCATCCTCGAGGTCCACTCCCGCCGCTCGCCGCTGTCCCCGGACGTCAACCTCGACGTCCTGGCCCGGGGCACGCCGGGCTTTTCCGGGGCCGACCTGGAAAACCTCGTCAACGAGGCCGCCTTGCAGGCCGCCAAGATCAACAAGGATCGGGTGGACATGGCCGACTTCGAGCACGCCAAGGACAAGGTGCTCATGGGCAAGGAGCGCAGAAGCCTCATCCTCACCGACGAGGAGAAGCGCACCACCGCCTACCACGAGGCCGGCCACGCGCTGGTCGCCCGCAAGCTCCCCGGCACCGACCCCGTGCACAAGGTCTCCATCATCCCGCGCGGCATGGCCCTTGGCATCACCATGCAGCTGCCCACCGACGACCGGCACAACTACTCCCGCGACTTCCTGCAAAACAACCTGGCCGTGCTCATGGGCGGCCGCGTGGCCGAGGAACTCGTGCTCAACCAGATGACCACCGGCGCGGGCAACGACATCGAAAGGGCCACCAACATGGCCCGCAAGATGGTCTGCTCCTGGGGCATGAGCGAGGTGCTGGGCCCGCTTTCCTACGGCGAGCGCGACAACGAGATCTTCCTCGGCAAGGACCTCGTGCACCACAAGAACTTCAGCGAGGAGACCTCGCGCCAGATCGACGCCGAGGTGCGCAAGATCGTGGAATCGGCCTACCGCCGGGCCCGCGTCATCCTGGAGGCCGAGCGCGACGCCCTGGAGGCCGTGGCCCGCGCCCTGCTCGAGCGCGAGACCATCTCCGGCGACGACGTCGACCGGCTGATCCGCGGGGAAACGCTCCCCCCGCCCGAAACCCCGGCCGCGACCACGGGAGCGGCGACCGGGGCGAGCGAAGCCGCCGCGCCGGGCAGCATGCCCGGCAGCGCTTCTGGCGTCGCCACGGCGGCCGCTTCGGCCGGCCAACCGGCTCCCGGCCAGACGACGACCCAGGAAACGGGCCAGTCCCCTGACGAATTCACCCTGGAGCCCGACGACGAGGCCAAAAACACCGGGGACGGCGGACATGGCAAATAGCCCGGCCGCCGTCTGGCGGCTCGGGCGCGGCCTGTCTCTCGACTGCGGCCCTTGCCGCATCGCCGGCATCATAAACGCCACCCCCGACTCCTTCTACGACGGCGGCCGCCACGCGGATGCGGCCGCCGCCGTGGCCCACGGCCTGTCCCTGGCCCGGGACGGGGCGGACATGCTCGACGTGGGAGGCGAATCCACCCGGCCCGGGGCCGCGCCCGTGCCCCTCGAAGAAGAGTTGCGCCGGGTCGTGCCCGTGGTGGAAGGCCTGGTCGCGGCCCTGCCCGGGCTGCCCGTGGCCGTGGACACCTTCAAGGCCGGCTGCGCCGCCGCCGCCATCGCGGCCGGGGCCGTGGCGGTCAACGACGTCTCGGCCTGCGCCTTCGATTCCGGGCTCCTCGACGTCGTGGCCCAACTCAAGCCCGGCTACGTGCTCATGCACAGCCTCGGCCGGCCGGCCACCATGCAGGACGATCCCCGCTACGGCGACGTGGTGGAGGACATTCTGGCCTTTTTCGAAGAGAAGCTGGCCATGCTCTCGCGCGCCGGCCTGCCCGAGGACCGGGTGGTCCTGGACCCGGGCATCGGCTTCGGCAAGCGCACGGAGCACAACCTCGAGATCCTGCGCCGCCTGGACCGGTTTCTTATCCTCGGCCGGCCGCTCTACCTGGGAATCTCCAACAAATCCGTGTTCGGAAAGGTGCTTGGGCTCACCGTCGAGCAGCGGGGCATGGCCACGGCCGTGCTTTCCGCCCTCAGCGCCGGACGCGGCGCGCGCATCCACCGGGTGCACGACGTGGCGGGCGTTTCCGCAGCCCTGCGCCTGGCCGCTGCCGTCGCCGCCTAGCGTCGCCTTGCCCGGGGGACAGGCGGCTGGTATTGAGGGAAGAACAAGTATTTTCGCTGTATTGCTCTCGGAATTCGCAGGCATGGATTCCGGGAGACCGACACGAGACGCCCAAGGAACGCCCCGGCCGCCATGACGCTCGCTTTTCTCGACAATCTGCGCATCACCTGGGTCGAGGTCCTGGACATCGCCCTGGTGACCTTCATCTTCTACCGGGGGCTCCTGCTCATCCACGGCACCCGGGCCGTGTCCGTGCTCCACGGCTTCCTGCTCATCTGCATCCTCTATTATCTGTCCGGGGAATTCGGCCTCAACACCCTGCACTGGCTTCTGACCAACTTCCTCGGCTCGGTCTTTCTGGTGCTCATCATCCTGTTCCAGGCCGACATCCGCAAGGCGCTCTCCAGCGTGGGGGCCTGGGGGTTCTTCCGCACCAATCGCCGCGAGGCCATGAACGAGGCGGCTCTTGACGAGTGCATCCTGGCCGTGTTCCAGATGGCCCGCACGCGCACCGGGGCGCTGATCGTGTTCGAGCGCCGGGTGCCGCTCGGCGACTGGATCGCGCGCGGGGTCGAGCTTTCGGCCCGCATGAGCAAGGAACTGCTCGGCACCATCTTTTTTCCCGATACGCCGCTGCACGACGGCGCGGTCATCGTGCAGGGCGAGACCGTGGCCGCCGCCGGCTGCATCCTGCCGCTCGTCGCCGGCGTGCCGCTGGACGCGTCGCTGGGCACCCGCCACCGGGCGGCGCTCGGCATCACCGAGGAGACCGACGCCCTGGCCGTGGTCGTGTCCGAGGAGCGGGGCGTGGTGTCCGTGGCCGACGGCGGCAAGCTCATCTCCCCGGTGGACGAGCGCACGCTCAAGAACATGCTCTGGAACCTCTTTTCCAAACGCTCATGAGACCCAACTGGCAATACCTGCTGCTCGCCTTCGCCATGGCCCTTTTCTGCTGGTACCTGACCACGGGCCGGGAGAAGGTGGACACGTGGATGCCCATGCGCGTGGAGATGACCGGCGCGCCCGAGGGACTCTACATCAAAAACGGGCTCATCGGCACGGTGGACGTGCTCGTGCGCGGACCCAAGGGCGTGGCGCGCAAGATCGAGGAGCGCCAGCTCGTCTACAACCTCGACCTCGGCAAGATCGCCCCCGGCAAGAACCGCATCCAGTTCGAGGCGAAGAACATCCCCCTGCCCAAGGTCTACGAGGTGGTGGAAATCCGCCCCTCGCGCCTGGACCTCGACGTGGAGCAACGCGCCGTCAAGACCGTGCCGGTGCGCGTGGTGACCCGGCCCACGTCCGAGGCCGGCTACAGCGTCTCGGGCGTGCGGGCCGTGCCCGAGACGGTGCGCGTCTCCGGGCCGGCCGCCCGGATAGACGCCCTGACCGAGGTGCGCACCCAGTCCTTGGCCCTGCCGTCGAACCCGCCGGCGCGCTTCGACGAGCAGGTGACCCTGGACCTGCCCGAGGACGTGGACGCCTCGCCGACGTCGGTGCGGGTGTCCATGAGCCTGGCCGCCAAGGAGTCGGAGGTGACGTTGCGCGCCCCCCTGGCCCTGACGCGGCCCAAGGGCCGCACGGCCGAGGTCAGCCCGGACGTGGTGACGCTGCGGATCAAGGGCCCGGCCGCCGTGCTGTCGGACAAGGATTTTCCCAGGCTGGTCGAGGCGTCCCTGGAGTTGAAGCCGGATATCGAACCGGGTAAATATGTCGCCTCGTACCGGGTGAAGATGCCCCAGGGCTGCGAGCTCATCGAGGCCAAGCCCGACAAGGTCAGCCTCGTCGTGAAGTAGCCGGCCGGCCGCGCCGGTTCATGGAGAACGCATGGAAAAAAGGCTTTTCGGAACGGATGGGTTGCGGGGGCGGGTCAACGACTACCCCATGACCCCGGAAATCGTCATGCGCCTGGGACTGGCCGCCGGCCAGGTGCTGCGAAACGGCGGCCGCCGCCACAAGGTGCTCATCGGCAAGGACACCCGCCTTTCGGGCTACATCTACGAATACGCGCTGACCTCGGGTTTTTGCGCCGCCGGCATGGACGTCATCCTGGTCGGCCCGCTGCCCACGCCCGCCATCTCCTTCCTCACCCGCGACATGCGCGTGGACGTGGGCGTGGTGATCTCTGCCTCACACAACCCCTTCACGGACAACGGCATCAAATTTTTCGACCACATGGGCTTCAAGCTCCCCGACGCCGTGGAGGCCAGGATCGCCGACCTGGTCGAGGGCCGCGGCCAGGAGTGGGACATGCCGGCTCCCGAGGAGGTCGGGCGCGCCTCCAAGATCCAGGACAGCACGGGCCGCTACATCGTGTTCCTGAAAAACACCGTGCCGCTGGACGTCAGCTTCGACGGCATGAAGATCGCGCTGGACTGCGCCAACGGCGCGGCCTTCCGCGTCGCTCCCCTGGTCTTCGAAGAGCTCGGGGCCAAGGTCTACAAGATGGGCGTGGACCCCGACGGCACCAACATCAACCGGGGCGTGGGCTCGCTTTATCCCGATCTCGTGGCCCAAAAGGTGGTGGAGACCGGGGCGGACATCGGCATCGCCCTGGACGGGGATGCCGACCGGGTCATCGTGTCCGACGAAAAGGGCCGTATCCTCGACGGCGACCAGATCATGGCCATCTGCGCCCTGGACCTGCTGGAAAACGGCCAGCTGCCGGGAAACCTCCTGGTGGCCACGGTCATGAGCAACATGGCGCTCGAGGTCTTCATGGCCTCGCGCGGCGGCAGGCTTATGCGCACGCCCGTCGGCGACCGTTACGTGGTCGAGGCCATGCGCGCCCAGGGCGCGGTGCTCGGCGGCGAGCAGTCCGGCCACCTGATTTTTCTCAACCACAGCACCACCGGCGACGGCACCCTGGCCGCGCTCCAGCTCATGCGCATCATGGCCCGGCGGGGCAAGCCGCTGTCCGAGTTGGCCACGCTGCTTAGTCCGTTTCCGCAAAAGCTCGTCAACGTGCCCGTGGCCCGCAAGATCCCGTTCAGCCAGGCCCCGGCCATCGAAAGGGCCACGGCCGAGGCCGAGCGGCTCCTGGCCGGCCGGGGGCGGGTGCTTCTGCGCTATTCCGGCACGGAATCCCTGGCCCGGGTCATGGTCGAGGCCGAGGATCCGGTCATGGTCGAGCGCCTGTGCCAGGACCTCGCCGAGACCGTGGCCGAGGCCCTGCGCTGAGCGGTTCCTTGACCAAACGCCTTTTGGTGCTGGACTTGTTTGTGCAAAGGATTTAACGTCGGTTGGTGATGCGTGAGCCGCCCGGAGAGGCGGCCTGCATCGACGGGAAGGTCAAAAACGCGGACGGTCGGACCCACGAGCGCGGTCCGCCGGCGCCGATCCATACAGGGCAGTGCGCGCATCTCAAGGAGAAGAGCATGGAAATCAAGAAGGTGGTCATTCCCGTCGCCGGATGGGGTACGCGGTCCTTGCCGGCCACGAAGAACATCCCCAAGGAAATGCTGCCCGTCTACAACAAGCCCGTGGTCCAGTACGTGGTCGAGGAAGCCCAGGCCTCGGGACTGCAGGACGTCGTCTTCGTCACCAACCGCAACAAGACCATCATCGAAGACCACTTCGACTACAACTTGACCCTGGAAGACCTGCTTGAGCGCACCGGCAAGAAGGACATGCTCAAGATGGTGCGGGAAGTGGCCGAGATGGTCAACATCATCTCCGTGCGCCAGAAAAAACAGCTCGGCCTCGGCCACGCCGTGCTGTGCGCCCGCGAGGTCTGCAAGAACGATCCCTTCGCCGTCATGGTCGGCGACGACCTCATGTTCAGCATGGAGCCCGGCATCAAGCAGCTCCTGTCCGTGGCCATGGCCGAGCACATGCCGGTCATCGGCGTCATGGAAGTGCCGCCCCAGATGGTCTCGCGCTACGGCATCATCGAGGGCGAGGAGTTCGCCCCGGGCATGTACCGCGTGCGCAACCTCGTGGAAAAGCCCAAGGTCAACGAGGCCCCCTCGCGCCTGGCCATCGTCGGCCGCTACGTGCTGTTCCCGGACATCTTCTACCACCTGGAGAAGGTCACTCCCGGGCACGGCGGCGAGATCCAGCTCACCGACGCCCTCAAGGGGCTGGCCGGCAACAACCGCCTGCTCGCGGTCAAGATCCAGGGCCAGCGCTTCGACGCCGGCGACTGGGTCGACTACCTCACGGCCAACATCTACTTCGCCCTGCACGACGAGAGCCTGCGCGAGTCGCTGGTGCCGCGTCTGCGCGAATTGTTGCCCTTTGGGGAATAGGTCCGCCACCGGGGCCGAGGCCCTCGCGCGCCGCATCGATTTTCGCCCGGGAGGCGCGCCTCCCGGGCGTTTTTTTGCGCCATGAGCCACGTCATCGCCGTCGCCCTGACCTCCCCGCCCTACGCAGTCCTGTCCTACGTTGTGCCGCCGGGGTTCGCGCCGGAGGATTTTCCCCCGGGGCTTTGCCTGCTCGCGCCCATGGGCGCGAGCCTGCGGGCCGGCCTGGTCTGGGAGTCCGCAGGCGCGCCGCCTGCGGGCGTGACCCTGCGTCCGGCCCTTTTTCCCCTGGAGCGGGAGCCCGCCTGCGACGCCGCCTACCTCGACCTCGTGAAGAACCTGGCCAGCCGCCACCTGGCCGCGCCGGGCCGCATCCTGGCCACGCTCTTGCCGCGCGGCATGCGCACTTCCCAGGTGGAATTCGTGGTGGACGAGGGCGGGCTGCCAAGGCGTCTTGCGGCCAGGACCCTGGCCAGGCTTGCGGAAGCGGAGCGGGCGGCCCTGGCCGAGGCCTGGCGACGGGGCCTGGTGCGCTGCCGGCTGGCCGGGGAGCAGGCCGATCCCTTGTGCTTCCTGGCCGCCGATCCGCCCTGGCCGGTGCGTCCCGGCGCGGCCAGGCAGCTGGCCGTCCTGGACGCGCTGTGCGACGCCGGCCCCATGCTTCTTTCCGACCTCAAGAAAAGATGCGGTGACGGCACGCTGCCCATCCTGCGCCGGCTGTGCGCCCTGGACCTGGTGCGCCTGGAGGCCGGGGGAGGGGAGGTGGAGCCGCCCGAAGATGACGCCGAGGCTGGCCGGGCCGGCCTTGCCGCCATGCCGCCCCTGACCGGCGAGCAGGAGGCGGCCCTGGCCGCCCTGGCCCCGGTCCTCGACGCCCCGGACGGCGCGGCCAGGCTCGTCTTCGGCGTCACCGGCAGCGGCAAGACGCGGCTTTACATGGAGCTTGTCGCCCGGACCCTGGCCCGGGGCAAACGGGCGCTGCTGCTCGCGCCGGAAGTGGCCCTGGCCGCCAAGCTGCACAGAGCTGCGGCGCGGGCCTTTCCCGGGCAGTCCCCCATGCTCTACCACGGCTACCAGCCCCCGGCCGCGCGCGAGGCCGCCTTCCGCCGCGCCGCCGGCCCGGACGCGCCCATGCTCGTGGCGGGCACGCGCTCGGCCCTGTTTTTGCCCCTTCGCGACATCGGGCTCATCGTGCTCGACGAGGAGCACGACGGGGCCTTCAAGCAGGAGGACCGACTGCCCTACCAGGCCAAGGAAGTGGCCTTCTTCCGGGCCGGCAAGGCCGGGGCGCTGCTCGTGCTCGGCTCGGCCACGCCCGACGTCAAGACCTTCCACGCCGCCAGGGAAGGGCACGTGCCCATGGTGCGCCTGTCGCACCGGGTGGGGGCGGGCGGCATGCCGGCCGTCGAAATCGTGGACATGCGCGTCGCGCCCAAGCTCACGGCCGTCTCCGGCCGGCGCGAAACCGGCGACCGCACGGGCGTGCTCACGGACGCCGCCGCCGCCGCCCTGGCCGAGACCGTGGCCGGCGGGGACCAGGCCATGATCCTGCTCAACCGCCGGGGCTACGCGCCGCTGCTTTTCTGCCGCGACTGCGAGACGCCCGTGCGCTGCCCCCAGTGCGAGCTTTCGCTGACCTACCACAAGGACCGGGAGCGGCTGGTGTGCCACTACTGCGGCTACGCCAGGCCCCATCCCTCGCCGTGCCCGTCCTGCGGCGGGGCGGACTTCCTGCCCATGGGCGTGGGCGCGGAGATGCTGGAGGAGCAGCTGGCCGGCGTGCTGCCCGCCGGCGCGGCCGTGGCCCGCCTGGACCGCGACGTGGCCCGCCGCCCCGAGCGGGCCGAGGCCGTGCTGGCCGACTTCGCCGCCGGACGGGCCAGGGTGCTGGTCGGCACGCAGATGCTTTCCAAGGGGCACCATTTCCCGGACGTGACCCTGGTCGTGGCCGCCGACGCCGACCTGGGCCGGGCATTGCCCGACTACCGGGCCTCGGAGCGCGCCTTCCAGCTCCTCACCCAGCTGGCCGGCCGGGCCGGCCGGGGCGGTCGGCCGGGGAGGGTGCTCATCCAGACGCGCACGCCTGGCGACCCGTTCTTTTCCCACGTCGTCGCCGGGGATTTCGAGGGTTTTTTCGAGGAGGAGCTTTCCCGCAGGCGGCGCTTGTGTTATCCGCCATTTACGAGATTGGGCTTGGCGCGCCTGAGCTTTCCCCGCGACTACGAGGAAGGCTACGCCGTGGTCACCGCCGTGGGCCAGGCCATGCGGACGGCCGCCGCGCCGCTCGGAGTGCGGGTGCTGGGACCGGCCCCGGCCCCGCTGGCCCTGGTCGCCGGGCGCAGGCGTTTTCACTGTCTGTTCAAGTCCCCGGACTGGCCGGCGGTGCGCCGGGTGTTCGCCGCCGGCCGCGAGGCGCTGCCCGGTTCGGGGAAAGTGCGACTGACCCTGGATTTGGATCCGGTGGACATGCTCTGACCGCAACCCCTGGAGGGAACATGGCCGCAGCCTTCGTCAACGACGACGCGATGCTGCTTCGGGAAGTGGAACGGGCGACGCGGGAACGCCGCCTGGCCGGGCTCGAAGGGCTCGTGGGGGGGCTCGCCGCCGTGGTGGTCGACGTGGTCCCGCAGGACCTCCTGCCCGCGGTCGGCGAACTGCTCGCCGCCACGGCGCTTAGGCACGAGGCCTCCCTGGACGATCCTCTGACCGGGGACGGCGGGCCGTGCCTGTGGCTGCGCGACGGCCTGGGTGCGGACTTCCTGGTCAAGAGCCGCCCGGCCGGCCCCGATCCCTTCGCGCCCTACAACGCCGGAGCCAAGACCGGGCCCGGCCGGGCCGGCCGCTTGGAAACCTTTGTTTACGTTTGCGGCGACCTCGACCGGTACGTCGCCGTGCAGCGCGGGCGCGGCGTGGCCTTCATGACCGAAACGCCCGCCCAGACCGACGCCTTTTCCTTCATCCAGACCGCGCCCTCGGTCCACACGGGCAATTCCCTGGGGTTCATCGAGTGGAAGGGCCGCCCCGGAACCTTCGCCCACGCCAAGAGCCGCCCCCTGGACCTGACGCCGCCGCCCAAGCCCGACCGGCCCTGGCTGGCCGACATCGGCGGCCTCGACCACGTGGCCACCCGGGTGCGGGCCGGAAACCGCGATGCGGCCATCGCCGAATTCATCTCCCTGACCGGCTACCATTTCGATTTCGCCGTGTACGTGGAGTCGCTCAATTCCATCACCAGCGTGGCCCGGCTCGGCCCCGGCGAATACGCGCAAGTCTTCACCTCGGGCATCTCGCCCCTGGACGGGGCCGACGGCGACGCCGGGCCCACGGAGCGCTTCATCGCCAATTACGGCACGCGGCCCCACCACGCCGCCTTCGCCGCCCGGGGCATCGAGAAGGTCGTGGAGGGGCTTGCCTCCGACGGCGTGGGGTTTCTGTCCGAGCTCGTGGGATCGCGCCAGGAAGGACTCAAACAGATATTTTCCGCGATGTCGCCCCGAACGCTCCTCGTCAACGAATACATCGAGCGTTACGACGGCTTCGACGGATTCTTCACCAAGAGCAACGTGACGCATCTGACCAGGGCCACGGAAAAGCAATAGGCGCTTGGGAAAGCCGGCCGTCGCGTCGGTCCGACGATGGATACGGAAAGGCGAGGGTGGAGAATGATGCTGCTGAGGGAAACGAACGAGAGAAAGGGTCTGGTCAGTCTCCATCCTCTGCGGATCGCCCTGTGCTACGCCGGCGTCGGCTTGCTGTGGATCTTTTTTTCCGATCGGCTGGCGGACTCCCTGTTCCGGGACGCCCCGGACACGCTGCTGCACGTTTCTTCCTACAAGGGGATCGGGTTCGTCCTCGTCACGGCGGGCCTGCTGCACCTGCTGCTTCACCGCCATGTGCGGGCCTATCGCCGCAAGGCCGACGAACTGCGGGAGAGCCTGGCGCACAACGACCTGGTGGTGGGAAACGCGCCCGACGCCATCGTGATCCACGACGGCGACGTCTTTCTCTTCGTCAACGACGAGGCGGTGAGGCTTTTCGGCGCGGCCTCGGCGGCGGACATCGTCGGCCGTAAGGTGCTCGACTTCGTGCATCCGGATTCCAGGGATTCCGTCGCGCAGCGCATGCGGCTGTCCATCGAGGGCAAGCAGGCGACGCGGCTCAAGGAGCAGCAATACCTTCGCCTGGACGGGACGACCATCGAAGTCGAGGTGTCCGGCGTGCCGCTCGCCTTCGGAGAGCGCCCGGCGGGCCTGGCCTTCGTGCGCGACATCGGCCCGCGCCGGGCGGCCGAGCGCAGCCTCCGCGAGAGCGAGGCCAAGTACCGGCTGCTCGCGGACAACGCTCACGACGTCATCTTCACCTTCGACGCGCATTGGCGTCCCACGTTCATCAGTCCTTCGGTGCGTCGGCTGCGCGGGGTGAGCGTGGAAGAGGCCATGTGTGAGACCTTCGAGGAGATGCTGACGCCGGAGTCCGCCGCGCGGGCGCGCCAGGCGGCCGCCGACATGGAGAGACAGGCCGCTTCCAACAAGGGCGCGGTGGTGACCCTGGAGCTGGAGCTTCGGCGCAAGGACGGCGGGACGGTCTGGGTGGAGTGTGTGGTCCGCGCCCTGCACGGCTCCACGGGGACGTTCGCCGGCATCCTGGGCGTCGGCCGGGACATCACGCAGCGGCGGCGCATCGAGGCCGACCTGCGCCGTTCCCGCGAATTCCTGGGTATGATCCTCGAATCCATCCCGGATCCGGTTTTCGTCAAGGACAGCGACCACCGGTTCGTCATGGTCAACGGCGCGCTGTGCGCCATGCTGGGATGCCCCGCGCCGGAGATCGTCGGCAGGACCGACCATGAGTTCGTCAACCCAGACGAGGCCGACGTGTTCGTGGCCCGCGACAATCTGGTGCTCCAGACCGGTAGGGAGGACCTCTACGAGGAGCGCCTCACGGACAACCTCGGCGTGGCCCATGTGCTGGTCACGCGCAAGGGGCTCTTCGTCGACGCCACGGGCGCGCGCTTCATCGTCGGCGTCATCCGCGACGTCACCGAGGACAAGGCCAAGGAGCAGCGCCTGCGCGATTCCCTGCTGGAAAAGGAAGTGCTGCTCAAGGAAGTGCATCACCGGGTCAAGAACAACCTGCAGGTCATCTCGAGCCTGCTGTTCCTGCAAAAAGAGACCATCGAGGATCCGGGCATCCAGGGACTCTTCGAAGAGAGCCGCAACCGCATCGCCTCCATGGCGCTCATCCACGAGGAGCTCTACCGCTCCGGCGACTTGGCCCGGGTGGATCTCAAGGAGTACCTGGAGCGCTTCATCCCCAAGCTGGTGCAGTCCCTGCGCGGCGAGAAAAGCATCGGCTTTTCCCTGGAACTGGCCGAATGCCGCGTGCCCGTGGACAAGGCCATCCCCTTCGGGCTCATCGTCAACGAACTGGTGACCAACGCCGTCAAGCACGCCTT
>NZ_JARKOZ010000079.1 GCF_029978005.1 Solidesulfovibrio sp.
GCCTAGCTGCCGCTCGAAAACAATTTCAGGGAATTAGCCCCTTGGCCTCCGGAAAAACGGTGGTTTCCCTCATAGGCGAACCCCCCTTGATCACTTTTCCCGTCGAGGGGGTCCGGGGGGGATCATCCCCCCCGGCCGCCGGAGGCATTCTTCCTCCCATTCCCAAGCCCACTTCCCGAAACACGAAAACGCGCCGCATCCGCTGCCCTTTCCCGGGGATTCCCGGGCCAGGGAGCGCATGCGGCGCTTGGCGCGTCTGGCGAATTACACGAAACGCTAGGAAGCGGCGCTGGCGTTGGTCGACGCGGACGACGCGCCGGCGCAGGACGCACAGCCGGTGGAGGCCTTGTCGCAGGCGGGGGCCGGCTTGGACGCGGCGGAGGCGTCGCCGGATTCGGCGGCCGGCTTGCTTTCGGACTTGCCGTTGCAGTTGCCGCCCGAGGCGCTGCAACCGCCGTTGGCTTTGTAGTCCGTCACGTACCAGCCGGTGCCTTTGAGCACGAAGGAAGTATTGGACATGATGCGGTGGGCCGGCGCGCCGCAGGTCTCGCAGGGGGCCTCGTCGACATCGAACCGTCTCTGCAGGATTTCCGAAACGTTACCGCATTTCTCGCATTTGTATTCGTAGATGGGCATCGTCAAACTCCCCCGCCGGTCCGGTTGGCCGGCGATTTCGGCCGCAACAAGTGGTCCCTGGGCCTTTTTTTGTCAAGGCCCTTTGCCTGGTCGCTCCACGCGGCAGCACTCGCACGTGTCGAGCGCCAAAAAAATAAGCGGATTGTCCGGCCAGTCAAGGGGGAGGCGAGGGAATTCGCCCGGGCAGCCGCCCCGGGCCACGGCGGGGGCGCGATGTCCCCCGCCGTCCGGAGCCTTTGCGCGAGGGCGCGCCCGACCGCCGGGCGCGGACCGTGGCGCGATGCCGCCGTATCGCCCCGGGAGCGTCGGGCTAGTCTTCGGCGCGGCGCTCCCAGAGCTTCATCTCCCGCATCTTCTTGCGGCGTTCCCGTTGCAGGGCCTTGCACACCAGCGGCGTGCCCTTGGGGTAGCCCCATTTGGCGCGGTACTCCTCGGGCGTGAGGCCGAACTTGGCCAAATGGCGCTTGGTGAGGATCTTGTAGGACTTTCCGGACTCCAGGCAGGTGATGCTGCGTTCCTTGACGGCCTTTTTGGGATCGCGCGCGCCATTGCCGGACGCGTCGCCATCGCCGCCGCAGGAGTTCAAGTCCATGTCGCGGATGCTGCCGGCCAGGCGGCCGACCATCATCGTGATCTCCTCCTCGGACATGTTGCGGACCTTGGCCTGCGCTTTGACGATTTCAAGAGCAAGGGACAAATACGAATCCATGGGTATGTTCCTCCGGGCGATTGTGCAAAACGCGATGCGGATCCCACACCACGTCATGGTGGAAAGTCGCCCGGGCGGGAAAAAGGTTGCACACCGCCGTGAGAGAAAATATCCCTTGGAGCAATTACCCCGCAAAGGAAGGCTCATGGATCGCAAAACCCTCCGCCTCGCCCCGCTTGGCCTCGTCGCGGCGGCCGTGCTGGCCCTTGCCGGCTGCGGCCCCACCTACGTCAATCCGAGCATCGCCGATCCGGCCGACGCCAAGCAGCGCCTGGCCGTGGACACCGCGATCTGCCAGCAGGAAGCCAACATGGCCATCCCGCCCACCTACGCCCTGGAGCGTTTCGAACCCGACCCCACCATCGAGGCCCAGGCCACCCGTTGGGTGGCCAACGTGTCCGAGGACGACGCCAACCTCGACGTCTTTTCCACCTGCATGCGCCATCGGGGCTGGCGCTACAAGAAATAGGCGAAGGCCGCCCCGGACCTGGAAAAGGGTCCGGAGCGGCCTTTGTCATGATGCCCGGGCGCGCGGTGAAGCGGTCGGGCCGCGTCGGCCCCCGAAGTCCGGCCATGCCCCTCGCGAGGCGACCGGGGGAGCGGTATGATCCTCTAGTGCACGGTCTGGCCCGAGGACGGCTCGCCGCCCCCGGCCAGGGATTCGCCGAAGCGCAGCACGGCCGGGTCCTTGCGCCACTCGACGAAGAGGCTCTCCCAGACGGCGAAGGGCATGACCTCGGCGTCGAACTCGGCCTCGTGGCCCGAGAGCCAAACCGAGAACAGCCGCATGATCAGGCGGAAGTACTTGCTGTCGAAGGCTTTGGCCACGGTGCCCGTGGGGAAGGTTCCGCCCTCGAAGGACTGGAACACGAATTCGCCCACGGAGCGCTGGGAGGACTCCATGTCGATGGGCCGGCCGTTGATGCCGGCGACGAATTCCGCCAGGGTCGGGTGGGTCTCCCGCATGGTCGAGAGGACCTCGTCCGGCACGCCCAGGTAGACCACGTCGTCCTGCTCCACGGCGTAGTAGAACCGGGCCCAGTGCTCGGCCATGAACACGCGCAGAATTTCCTCGCCGGCTTTCTCGATGGGGTCCATGCCTCGTTCTCCTTTAGGAAAGGCGCGCGCAGCGCACGTAATGTTCCGGCCCGACCGCGACGAGCGGCGGCACGGCGGCGGCGCATTCCGGGGCCGCCGCCTCGCAGCGCGGATGAAAGGCGCAGCCGGAAGGCGGCGCGGCCGGGTCCGGGGTCTCTCCGGCCAGGCCGGCCGCCCGGCGCGCGCCGGGTTCGACGGTGGGGGCCGCGGCCAGGAGCGCCCTGGTATACGGGTGCAGGGGCCGCTCGTAAAGCTCCCGGGCCGGAGCCGTTTCCACGATGCGCCCCAGGTACATGACCGCCACCCGGTCGCTCACGTGGCCGACCACGGCCAGGTCGTGGGAAATGAAGAGGTAGGCCAGACCCAGGCGCTCCCTGAGGTCGGCCAGGAGGTTGATGACCTGCGCCTGGACCGAGACGTCCAGCGCCGAGACCGGCTCGTCGCATACGATCAGGCGCGGCGAAAGGGCCAGGGCCCGGGCCACGGCCACGCGCTGGCGCTGGCCGCCGGAAAACTGGTGGGGAAAGCGCCTGGCGTGCTCGGGGGCGAGGCCCACCTGGCCGAGCAGTTCCAGCACCCTGGCCCGGCGCGCCCTGGCCGTGCCCACACCCATGGCCCGCAGCCCCTCGGCCACGGTCCAGCCCACGGGCAGCCGGGGATTGAGCGAGGCGAAGGGGTCCTGGAAGATCATCTGCGCCAGGCGGGGCAGCTTCCTGCGGGCCGCGGCGTCGCCCGCCCAGGGATCGAGCCCGTCCACGCGCACCGTGCCCGAGCTGGGCGGCTCGAGGCCCACGGCCAGGCGGGCGAGCGTCGATTTGCCGCAGCCCGACTCGCCCACGAGCCCCAGCGTCTCCCCGGGCCTAACGGCCAGGTCCACGCCGGCCACGGCCGCGACCTCGCGTCGGCCGCCGGAGAAAAACCCCGCGCGCACGGCGTACGTCCGTGTCACGCCCGCAAGTTCGAGCAGGGGGGCCGCGCCGTCAGCCATACAGCCAGCACCTCGCGCGCCGCCCGTCCGGCAGAGTGAAAAACGGCGGGACCTCGCCGGCGCAGGGCCCGAAAGCCCGGGGACAGCGGGGATGGAAATGGCAGCCCGAAGGCAGGGCGGACAGGGACGGCACCATGCCCGGGATGGGCGAGAGCCGCCCGCCCCGGGCCGACAGGCGCGGCAGGGAAGCCAGCAGGCCCTGGGCGTAGGGATGGGCCGGGCCCTGGAAAAAAGTCTCCACCCGGGCGTATTCCACCAGCCGGCCGGCGTACATCACGGCCACGGCGTCGGCCGTCTGGGCCACCACGCCGAGGTTGTGGGTGACCAGGACCACGGCCGTGCCGGTGTCCCGGGCCAGGGCCGTCATGAGGTCGAGGATCTGCCGCTGCACGGTCACGTCCAGGGCCGTGGTGGGCTCGTCGGCGATGAGGAGTTCGGGCGAGAGGATGAGCGCCATGGCGATCATGACGCGCTGGCGCTGGCCGCCGGAAAGCTCGTGGGGATAGCCGCCCATGCGCCGGGCCGGGTCGGGCAGGCCCACCCGGGACAGCATCTCCCGGGCCGCCTCCAGGGCCTGGCCGCGCGGCAGCCCTTTGTGGACCCGCACGGGCTCGGCCACCTGGTCGCCGATCGTGAGCACCGGATTGAGCGACGTCATGGGCTCCTGGAAGATCATGGAGGCCCTGGCCCCGCGCACGGCCCGAAGCTCCCGAGCGGAAAGGGAAAGCAGGTCGCGTCCGGCGAAGACGGCCCTGCCCGAGGCCACCCGCCCGGGCGGCGGCACGAGGCCCAGCACCGACAGGGAAAGCACGGTCTTGCCGCAGCCCGATTCGCCGACCACGGCCACGATCTCGCCGCGCCCCACGGCCAGGTCCACGCCGTCCACGGCCGCAAGCGCCCCGGAGGGCGTGTCGAAGACCGTGGTCAGATTTTCCACCGAAAGCAGGGGTTCGTGCAGCATCCTGGAGTCCTGGCCCTCCCTACCGGCTTTGCCCGCCCCCGGCAAGCCGGGGCGACGCGAAGCCGGCCGCGCGCCGCCCCGGCTTGGCAAAAAACGCCAAAGCGGCTAGAAATCCTGCCGCCATGCCCACGCCGCGCGCATACCACACGGACGCGTCCCCACCCGGCACGGGTGCGGGACGAACCCTCCGGGGACGCCGGCGCTTTCGGGCCGGGCTCGCGACCGCGACCCTTCTGGCCCTGGCCGGCCTCTTCACCCCCATCCCGGCCCCGGCCGGGGAGGACATCGTCCTGCACACGCCCATCCTGGCCCTGTGGCGCGACCCGGGCGCCCCTTTCGTGGTCCAGACCGGCCACGGCAACTTCGTCTATCTCGGCGACGGCACGATTCCGGCCGCAGAGGGCGGCGGCGCGCTACGCCAGAACGACCCCGGCGGCAGACTGCTGCGCACCGTCTTTTTCCGCGCCGACGGCATGGCCGTGGATCTGCGCGTCAGCACGGACCCGCCGGGCGTCCTGGTCGGCCTCGGCGACGTCCTGGCCCCCCTGGAACCAGTTCCCGCCGGCAAGGCCAGGCCGTGACGCCGACCGCCCCGATCGCTTCCCGACGCCTGGGCGACGACTGGCCGCTGTGGCTGGTGCTCGCCGTGGCCGCGGCCGTGCGCCTGCTCTTCCTGGATTCCATGGAGCTGTGGTGGGACGAGTTCGTCACCCTGGGGCGCTCTCTGCCGCCCGTGCCCCAGCTCCTTTCCGGGCTCATGTACCAGAGCCCCGCGCCGGTAAGCACCGACTGCAGCCCGCCGCTGCACCACCTGCTCGTGCACGCGGCCCTGCACTTCGGCCACGACGGTTCGATCATCCGGCTGCCGAGCGTCGTTTTCGGCTGCCTCGGCCTGGCCTGCGTCATGGGCCTGGCCCGGCGCGTCGGCGGCCTGCGGCCGGCTGTCGCGGCCGGGCTCTTCTGCGCCCTGTCGCTTTTTCACGTCTACTACTCCCGCGACATCCGCTGGTACGCGGTCTATTACGGCGTGAGCCTCGGCGCGGCCTGGCTGCTGCTTGTGGCGACCACCGAGGACCGCCCCTGGCAGTGGGCGGCCTGCGGGTTGGCCATGGGGGCGAGCCTTTACGCCTCCTACGTGGCCGCGCCGGCCCTGGCCGGGCTCGGGGCCTACGTGGCCGGGCTCGTGGCCCTGCGGCTGCGCTCGGGCGACCGGACCGGGGCCTGGCGGCTTTTGCGCCGGGCAGGCCTGGCCTTCGCCCTGGCCCTGCTCCTTTACGCGCCCTGGCTGCCGGCCCAGTACTACGCCTTTCACTCCTTTTACGGCACAGGCACGGCCAATCCCCTGGACTGGGGCCAGATGGCGCGCAACTTCCGCTTCTTCCTGGAATACTTCTACCAGGGAGGGTTCGACCGGCTGCTGTTCGCCGCGCCCCTGGCCGTCATCGGCTGGATTCTGGCCCTGGCCGGGCCGGGTCGGGCCGGGGCCTGGCTGGTCCTGGCCTGGGGCGTGCCGCCCCTGGCCGCCGCCTACCTCGTGCGCACGGAATTTTCCGTCTCGCCCAAGTACGTCATGAGCGGCTTTTTTCTGCTGACCCTGGGGCTTGGCTTCGGGGCCGAGGCGGCGGGCAGGCTCGCGTCGCGCCTGGCCGGCCGAGCCGGGCCGGGCATCGCCCGGGCGGCGGGCTGGGCAGCGGCCCTGGCCTGCCTGTTTGCGGCCGGCGCCTCCAATCTGCACTTCCCGGCCTTCTACCAGGGCAAGACGTATTCGGACAAAGGGGCCCTGCGCCGGGTGGCCCTGGCCAAAAACAACGTGGACGCGGTCTTTTACGAGGACGAGCGCAACTACAGCTTCGTCGGGGACTGGTACCTGGGCGACCTCTACCGCCGGGCCACGGGCCGGTTCGGGCGCGGCTACAAGCGCTACTGGTTCCTTTCCCCGGGCCGCCTGCATCCACCCGGCACGGTCCCGGCCTTTTCCGACCGCCCCTTCGACGCCTCCCTGGGGGCCGTGGTCAACCGCGCCCCCCTGCCCGTTCTCCCCGACGCCTCGGGCGGCTGGCGCTACGCCGACGGCTACCGCGACCTGCGCCTTTTCTCCGAGGCCTTCGCCACGGACAACGTCACGGTGAACCTGACCGAGGGCGGGCTCGCGCCGGCGGACATGTCCCGGCCGGGCACGGCGCTCTACGCCTTCTCCTTGGACGAGGGGGCCGAGGTCGTCCGGGCCCGGCTGCGGCTCTCGGCCCAATGCCTCAAGCGCAACGTCTTTTTCCCCGACGCCGCGGTCACGGTCCGGGCCGGCGGCGACCCGGCCCGGCTCGTCCCCCTGGGCCGGCTCGACGCCCATTCCCCGCCCGGGCCGCCGCGGCCGGACGCGGACTACCGGGGGGCCTACCAGGTGGCCGACGAGTGGGAGATCCCCCGGGAGGAGCTGTCCGGGTCGGTCCTGTACGTGGCCCTGACCGTTTCCGACGGCACGCGCGAGGGTGCGGTCAAGGCCGCCTCCTTTTCCCTGGACTGCGACTGCCGGGGCCAGGGGTCGGAGCCGGTCCAGGCCCTGCGCCGCGAATGGACGCGCGTGCTCGGCAACCTGGGCCAGGCCGCCCGGCCCTCGGGCGGCGCGGACGTGGTCCCGGGGCGGCTGGCCGCCTTTTCCCGCGACCCAGCGGTTTTTGCGCCCGATCCGGCCGCCGGCCTGGGCTCGCCGGCCGAGGCCGAGGCCTTCCTCGCCGCCCACCCGGGTCTGGCCCCGGTCTACGTGATGCGCGACGCCGAGGGCCGGGCCGTGCTGGAGCTCTACGACCCCTGGCTCCTCGACCCCTACCTGCACCTGCCGCCGGCCGGGAGCCCGCCCCTGTCCGTGGCCCTGGACCAGCCCGCCGTGGGCTACGAGGCGCGCGGCTCCATGCGGCCCTCCCTGGCCGAGCTGGCCGGCCAGCCTCTGCCCCTGTCCCAGGGCCTGCCGGGACAGGCCACGGTCACCTACGCCCGGACCGGGGAAAGCTTCATCCTGGTCCGCGAACTCTTCGACGAGGCCCATTTCGCGCCCGAGGACCTCTTTTCCACCCGCGACGCCCGGGTGCGGCCCGAGGCGGCTGTCATGACCTGCCTCGGCTCCTCGCCCTGCCAGGCCACCTACCGCCTCGCCTCGCTTTATCCCATGACGCGCCTGACGCTCACCACCTTCCCGCGCGTCTTCGGCGACCCGGACGGCAGGAACGCCCTGCGCCTGACCGTGGCCGCAGGCGACGGCCCCTTCGAGGAGGTCTATTCGCTTCAAAGCGACAGGTCGGGGCTGTGGAGCGACACCGACGCCCACCCCCGCGTGGACGCCGTGCCCCTGCCCAAGGGAACCACGGAAGCGCGCGTGCGCCTGGAGATGGCGACCGACGGCAGCCTTTTCCATTCGAGCCCCGAGGCGGCCATGACCTTCGAGGCCGGCCTCGACGCCAGGGCCATGCCGCCCGTCGCGGCCGCGTCCGGAGAACTGGCCAACGGCGCGCCCGAGGCCGGCCCGGCCGCCGTGCGGTTCCTGCGCCAGCCGCCCTCGGCCTTCGAGAAGCTGCGTCCGGGCCTTGCGGTGACGCCCTTGTTGCGGCCCTTTTTCCGTTGAGCAAGCGCCCCTTGCCAGGCGCCAAAGCGCGCGTTATAGGTCCATAAAGGACAGCCCGTCTTTCCAAGGAGGACAACGAATGAGCTCTCCATATCGTTCGATGCCGACGACGCAGGCCCGCGTCGAAGTCGTCAACGCCTTCATGCGGGGCGTGTACGGCTGGATGTGCCTTGGGCTTTTGCTCACGGCCGCGGCATCCGCCTTCACGGTTTCGAGCCCGGCCATGATGCAGGCCATCTTCGGCAATCAGATACTGTTTTTCGGTCTCATCATCGTGGAATTCGGCCTGGTGCTCGGCATCTCGGCCGCCATCAACCGCCTGTCCGCCGGCACGGCCAGCGGCCTTTTCCTGCTCTACAGCGCGCTCAACGGCGTGACCCTGGCCGCCATCTTCGCGGTCTACGCCAAGGCGGTGATCATAAACGCCTTCCTGGTCACGGGCGGCATGTTCGGGGCCATGAGCCTCTACGGCCTGCTCACCCGTCGCGACCTGACCTCGCTCGGCAGCTTCCTGTTCATGGGCCTCATCGGCATCATCATCGCCTCCGTCGTCAATATCTTCACCAAGAGCGCGATGATGGACTTCATCATCTCCTGCGTGGGCGTGCTGGTGTTCCTGGGGCTGACCGCCTACGACACCCAGAAGCTCAAGGTCATGGGCGAGATGGCTCCGGCCGACGACGCCACGGCCGTGCGCCGGGGGACCATACTCGGGGCGCTGACCCTCTACCTCGACTTCATCAACCTGTTCCTCATGATGCTGCGGCTTTTCAGCGGCTCCAACCGGGACTAGCGGACCTCCGGGTTTTCCCGGCGGCCGGAACATGAACGTGCAGCACGCACTTCCGGAAGCGGACCGCTGACCGTGGCTGGCGCAAGACGACGACCGGAGGGGCGCAACCGCCGCCCCTCCGCTTTTTTTTCACCCCGGGACCGCCTCCTGGCCCTGGGCAGGCGGCTCCTGCTCTTCCTGCTGTTCCCCGTTTCGCGGCTCTACGCCTTGTGGCGGCGAGGGCAGGCCAGGCTCCATGCCCTGGGTCTTTGCCGCACCTGCCGGCCCGGGGCCGTGGCCGTCGGCGTGGGCGGCATGTCCCCGGAAAGCCGGGGCCGGGTGCTTTTGACCGCGTGGCTCCTCGGCTGGGCCGCCGCCCAGGACGTCGGCGCGGCGGTGGTCGCGCCCCTTGGCGAGGGCAGGCCCCCGGCGCTGCCCTACCGGGTCGAGCCCGGCGGCGATCCCGACGATTCCGGCATCGAGGCGGCGCTGCTGGCCAGCTACGCCCCGAACGTGCGCTGCCTGGTCGACGTCGACCCCATCCGGGCCTGCGTCGAGGCCATGCGCGCCTTCTCCCCCCACCTGCTCATCCTCCAGGACGCCCTGGGCGACCCCCGGCTGACCCGGGACACGGAACTGGCCATCCTTACCGCCGACGACCTGGGCCCGGGCTGGGACCGCGTGTTTCCGGTCGGGAGTTGGCGACGCGACGCCTCGGCCCTGAAAAACGCCTCGGCCTACTGCGTCTTCGACGCGCCCGGGACGCTGGAGGCCACCCTGGCCCTGGGCGAGAAGCGGCTCGGGGCCACGGGCAAACCCATCTTCAGCCTCTCCTTCGACATCTGGCGCTGGCGGGGCCAGGGCGGGACCATCGCCGCACGGGATCTGGCCGAATCGCCCTACGTGGCCGTGCTCGGCGAATCCGACCGGGAGATCCTGCCCGACATGCTGCGCCGCCACATCGGCGCGGCCCCGCGCATGGTCTTCTTCGTCCACGACCGCCACCGCTTCACCCGTCAGGACTTCGAGTTCCTGCGCGCCGACGCGGCCCGGCTCAAGGCCCGAAACATCCTGACCTCGCCCCGTTTCGAGCTCAAGCTGCGCCAGGGCGGAGCCGCCCTTTACGGCCATGCCGTGTGGACCTATGATCCGGAAGTGGTGTTCGGCCAAAGCCGCAACACCGACCTCACGTTCCTCGCCTGGTGGGAATCGGCTTTCCTCGCCGCCGCCAAGGGGCGCATCAGGCCAAGATCTTAGCCTCACGTCCCTGAGGGACATTTCTGCTTTCCAAGGGGCAACAGAGAAATATGATTGTTTTTCTTAAAAAATACCGACGTATTTTTTAAGGGTCGCAACACGAGGAGCATCCCATGCGCCGCCGTCCGCGCCTCGCCGCCGTCCTGGCCCTCGTTTCGGCCCTGTGCTTCGCCCACGGACCGGCCTCGGCGCGCCAGGCCGCCCCGGAGGTGCGCCTGGGGCTGGTGGCCACCTTCAGCGGCGAGGGCTTCCGCACCGGACGCGACGCCCTGGAGGCCGCCCGCTACGCCGTGGAGGCGGCCAACGCCGCCGGCGTCCCGTCCATGGGCGGCAAGCCCTGCCGGGTGACGCTCTATCCCCTCGACGACAAGGATTCCCCGGAGCAGGCCGCCCGGGCCGTGCGCGAACTCGTCGCCCACAAGCACGTGACCGCGATCATCGGCCCCTACCCGAGCGGGCTGGCCAACGCCGCCGCCGTGGCCGCCGACGAGCTCGGCGTGCCGCTGGTCGCCCCGGCAGCCACGGCGGCCGTGGTCACGGCCGGGCGGCCCCATGTCTTCCGCATTCCCTTCACCGACGCCTTCCAGGGACTGGTCCTCGGCCGGCTGGCCAGCCGGGAGCTGGGGCTTGCGCGCGTGGCCGTGGTCGCCAACCGCGACAGCCTGTCGAGCACCTCCCTGGCCCGGGCCTTCGTGGAGGCCTTCACGGCCTGCGGCGGCGCGGCCGGGCTTTTCACCTACGCCGACCGCGACCGCGACTTCGGGCCGCTCATGACCAAGGTGCTGGCCGAAAAACCCCAGGCGCTCTTTTTTCCCAACGCCACCAAGGAAAGCATCCTGCTGGCCCTGGCCGCGCGCAAGGCCGGCTTTTCCGGCACGCTCATCGGCGGCGACGCCTGGGACGGCCGCGAGGTGTCGGGGCTGGCCGCCTTCGACGGGGCCTACTTCGTGGACCACTGGCGCGAAGGCTCGCCCGGGGGACGCTCCCGGGCCTACGTCGCGGCATTCAAACAGGCCCGAAAGCGCGCCCCCACGGAAATCGGAGCCCTGACCCAGGACGCCGTGGACGTGGTCCTGGCCGCCGTGGCCCGGGCCGGTTCCACGGACCGCGAGGCCGTGACCCGGGCCCTCATCGAGCTGCCGCCCCACGACGGCGTCACCGGGACCTTCGATTTCGTGGACGACGGCAACCCGGTCAAATCCCTGTGCGTCACCCGGGTGACCGACGGCGGCACCCGCCAGGAAAGCCGTGTCCTGCCTCCGCCCGACCCGTGCGGGAAGTAGGGGGAGAAAAAGCGCCTCCGGCGGCCAGGAGGGGCGACGGCCCCTCCTGGACCTCCCGCAAGGGAGGCATGCATGTCGCCTACGCTTCAAGCGTGACGAGGCCGTCGTCGAGCATGAAGCGCAGCAGGGTCATGCCGCCGCATTGGCGGCTGGCCAGCGTGTCGGACCATTTCCCGTCGGCGGCGTACTTGCCGCGCGCGTAGGCCGTGGAGCCGCCCCACAGGTAGGGGCTCGGCGTGGCCGGATGGTAGAGGCGGTAGCCGAAGCCGTTGTAGCGCTCAAGCACGTAGGCGATCCCGGCCGGGCTCCAGTCCGTCCAACGGTCGAGCCCGTGCAGCCGCAAGGCGTCGGCGGCGCTTCGCTCCCAGGAAAAGGGCGGCTCGCCGGCGCGCGGTCGGCCGGCCGGCACACGCACGGTGCGCCCGGTCAGCGGATCGCCGTTGTGCAGGTGGCGGTGGAAATCGAAGGCGCACTCCAGGCAGTGCACGATGCCGACCACATGGGCCGGCAGGCCCGTTTCTCCGGCCACGGCCCGGTAGCGGGTCAGGGACGCCTGGGCGAAGATTTTTGCGGCCGCGCGCCGGACCTCGGCCAGCCGCTCGGGGCGGATGGCGGCGTTGGCGAACATTTGGCGATATTCCCGTGACAACTTCTCGGTGAACGGCACGTCGGGCACAAGCGAGACTCCTGTTGCAGGTTGCGGACACCTGCAACCCGAGGAGTACATGCGCCGGGCGTTGCGTCAAGAATCGCGGGAAAAGGAACGATCGAGCGGGAGAGGCTAGACGGCCCAGGCCGTGCTGGCGCGCCGGGGGCCGGCGGAAAAGCGCATGGCCATCTCGTAGGCCACGTTGACGTCCTTCATGGCCTCCTCGTCGCCGCCGAGGTCCGGGTGGTAGAGCCGGGCCATGTGGCGGTAGGCGACCTTGATCTCGTCCACGGAGCAGGGATAGTCGAGGCAGAGGATCTCGTAGGCGCATTTGAGGTTCATGCCCGTGCGCCGCGCCGTTTCCCGGGCCCGGTACTGACGGTCCTCATCCATGCGGAATCCCGCGCCTGACGCCCTGGACTGGGCGCGCGAGGCCCCGGAGGCGCTCGATGACGCTCCGGCGAAGGTCCGCCGGCCAGCCTCGCCCTGGCTGCCGGCCGCCCTTTGGCCGTCGGTCGTCTTCTGGCCGCCGGCCTGGCCGGCCCCGGAGGCGCTTCGAAACGTGCTTTCGGCCCTGGGGCGTTCCTTCTGGGTCTGGCCCGTCGCGCCGCCCGGCCGCGAAGCCCCGGCCCGGAACGACCAGCCCTCGCCCGGACGGGCCTTTTCGCCCGTGGTCGCGCCCTGTCGGGCGCCCGCTTCCTCGGCCTTGCGCTCGGCTCCGGCGGTGGAACGGAACGAGGCTCCGGCGCCGGTCCTGGCCTCTTCGCCCGGGCGGGTCCAGGCCCGGGCGCGCTCGGAACCGGCCGCGCCGGCCGTTCCCGTCGCGCCGGCCGTGCCGGTCGCCCCGGCCGTCCCGTTCGTCCAGTGCCGGGCCTTGCCGTTGCCGCCCGGGGCAGCGCCCTGGGCATGACTAAACGTCCGGCCCGTCGCGCCCTGCCCGGCGCCGTGGGGCGCGCCCGGGGCCTGGTGGGGCCGCGAGGCATGGGGACGCTGGCCGGAAGCGGCGCGACGCCAGGCGTCCTGGCCGCCGCTTCGCCCGGCCTCGGCCCCGGAGGCGGCGGCAAAGCCGCGCCCGCCGGTGCGGGCCATCTTCAGGTTGCGCAGGACCTCCTGGAGGTGGACGAGAATCTCCTGCAGGATCATGCGGGTGCGGTTGAGCTGCACCTCAAGGGCCTGCCAATCCGTCGCGCCGTGCGCGGACCTGGCCCCGAAGCCGCCGTGTCCCTGCGATTGCCTCTGCATGGTTGTCGCCCGCGTTCCCTCAGGTCTTCGCCAATGCGCCCCGACCGCCTGCATCAGGAACACGCAACGACTTGGCATTTCGAATAGTTACGAAAAAACCCATCGAGTCCTTACCATTTTTACTGGATAGCTCCGGCCAAGGCAAGGCGTAATTCCCTCGCCTCCGCGCCCCTTGGCCTGCTAGTGACAGGAGGAGCGGTTATGATGTAAGACCGGCGGCGATAGGCCATTCGCCGCCGAGAACGATCCCGAGGGAGCCCATGAAACCGACCGACGCCGAAGTCGCCAAGCCATTCGTCGACGCCACCAGGCACGTGCTCACCATGATGGCCCAGCTCGATCCCAAGCCGGGCAAGCCGTACGTGAAGAAAGCCGGCGCCGCCGCCGGAGACGTCTCCGCCGTGGTCGGCCTGACCGGCGACCGCAACGGCAGCATTTCCATCAGCTTTTCCAAGAAGTGCGCCATCGCCGTGGTGAAGAACATGCTCGGCGACGACATCGCCGACATCATCCAGGACGCCAAGGACGCCGTGGGCGAGATCACCAACATGATTTCCGGCCAGGCGCGGGCGGGGCTCAGCCAGCTCGGCCTCAACCTGTCCGCCTCCACGCCCACCGTCATCTTCGGCGACAACCACACCATAAGCCACATCACGTCCGGTCCGGTGGTGGCCATCCCCTTCACCTCGGAACACGGCGACTTCACCCTGGAGTTCTGCTTCGAGTGATCCGCCGCGCCGGCCGGCACAACCTTCCGTCCGGAACCTTCCGGACGGCGGGACCGCCCGCAAGCGACGCCATGTCCACCATGCCATCGCATGCCCCCTTCCGGCGACCCTCACGACCAAGTCGTGCGCCTTTTGCCGGGTTCCTCTTGGCCTGCAAGAAACGCTCCCGGCCGTGGCCCGTCCTCCTGGCCCTGGTCCTGACGACGGCGCTGGGCCTGGCCGCCCTGCCGGGCGTCTGCCCGGCGGCCGATCCGCCGGCCCCGGCGGCCGGGGCCGACGCTTCCGGCGAGGTGTTGCCGGCCAGTCTCGAGATCGCCCTTTACAGCCTGCCCCTGGGCGACCCCTCGGGCCGCGTCCTGGCCGTGCTGACCCTGGTCTCCGCCCCGGGCTGGCACGCCTACGCCGTGGGGCCGGCCGAGTCCGGCCAGTCCGCCCAGGCCACCCTCGCCGCCGGCAGCACGCCGGCCCTGGCCTTTTTTCCGCCGGGCGTGCCCACGCCGGACGCCCTGGAGCCGGAAAAGACCGTGCTCGTCTACGAGGGCCGCACGCCCGTCTTCGTGCCCCTGACCGAGGCCATGCTGGCCGCCCCGGCGCTCACCGGCCGGGTCAAGGTGTTCTCCTGCTCGCCCACCAGCTGCTGGCCGTCCAACCTCGAGGTCAACATCCCCCTGGCCGGGGCCGGCGATCCGGCCTCCTTGCCCCCGGCCGAGTCCGCGCCGTGGTGGCCGGTCTTTTCCGCCTTGCGCAGCGCCGCCCTGGCCATGCCGGCGGCTGTGTGCCCCGAGCCGGCCCATCCGCTGCTGCCGCGCCACGAAGCCCGCCAGGCCCCGCCCGAGGCCGCCGGGCCCGAAGCCGCCGCCGACGCCTTTCCCAGCGACCTGAGGCCCCGATCCTTCACCCCGGCGCTCGAGGTCTCGAACCTGGTCAAGGCCGCCTCCCTGGCCTTCCTGGCCGGGCTCATCCTCAACTTCATGCCCTGCGTGCTGCCCGTGGTCAGCCTCAAGCTGTCCGGGCTGCTGGCCCTTTGCGGCGAGGAGGGCAAGGCCGAGCGCCGGCGCATCCTGCGCGAGCACAACTTCTTCTTCGCCCTGGGCATCCTGGTCTATTTCGTGTTCCTGAGCGTGCTGCTCGGGGGGCTCGGCATGGCTTGGGGGGAGATGTTCCAGTCGCCGCAGCTGGCCATCGTGGTCACGGTCGTGCTGTTCGCCCTGGCGCTGAGCCTTTTCGGCGTGTTCCACCTGCCGGTGGTGGACCTCAAGATCTCTTCCGGCGGCCGGGGGCACACCCGGCGCGGCGCATTTCTCACCGGCATGCTCACCACGCTTTTGGCCACGCCGTGCAGCGGTCCGTTCCTCGGCGGCGTGCTGGCCTGGACGCTGCTGCAGCCCCTGCATGTCGTCACCACGGTCTTTTGCGCCCTGGGCCTCGGCATGGCCTCGCCCTACGGCGTGCTGGCCATCTGGCCGCGTCTGGTGCGGCTGCTGCCTCGGCCGGGAGCCTGGATGCACGGCCTGGAAAAGATCATGGGCTTCATCCTGGCCGCCACCTGCCTGTATTTCCTGGCCCTGCTGCCGCCCGAGCGCCTGCTGCCGGCCCTGGCCGCGCTGTGGGCCACGGCCGCCGGGGCCTATCTCTTAGGCCACGGCGCGACCCTGTCCCACGGCCCCCTGCGCCGCATCGGCGTGGGCCTGGCCGCCCTGGCCCTGGCCGGCGGCGGCCTGGCCTTCGCCCTGACCTACGCGCCGCCGGCCGAGACCGGCTGGATCGCCTACAGCCCGGAAACGCTGGAGAAGCACCTGGGCAAGGACAACGTGGTCCTCGACTTCACGGCCGACTGGTGCCCGACCTGCAAGCTGCTGGAGCGCACGGTGCTGACCGGCCCCCGGGTCGGGCAGTGGGCGGGACGGCACAGGGCCGTGTTCATGAAGGTGGACCTCACCCGCCAGACCCCGCCGGCCATGGCCCTGCTGCGGGCCCTGGGCAGCCAGTCCATTCCCGTGGTGGCCTTCTTTCCGGCCGGGGAAAAGGCCAAATCGCCGCTGGTGCTGCGCGACCTGTTCACGGCCGGCCAGTTCGAGCAGGCCCTGACCCAGGCCTTCGCCCCGCCGGCCGAGACGGCCGAAGCTCCCGCCCCGGTCCTGCCTTAAAGCCTTTTTTTGAATCCCCGGGATTCGAAGTAGCCCAGGGCCGTGTAGAAGGCCCGGGCCTCGTCGCGGTCCGGGCCGGACACGAGCATCAGGTACAAGCAGTCCCGCGCCCTGGCCCGGGTCTCCAGGGCGGCGAAAAGACTCCGACCCACGCCGTGCCTGCGAAAGGGCGAGGCCACCACCACGTTTTCCACCACCATGAACGGTCGGCAGTCGCCGACCACGTCCAGACAGACGATGCCCAGGGCCGCGCCGGCCAGCACGCCGTCCAGGCGCGCGCCGAGGAGATGGTAGTCGGCATGCCCGGCCATGACGCGGTGCACGGCCCCAAGCCGTTTCATGT
The DNA here is from genome assembly GCF_029978005.1 of Solidesulfovibrio sp. Taxonomy (GTDB): domain Bacteria; phylum Desulfobacterota; class Desulfovibrionia; order Desulfovibrionales; family Desulfovibrionaceae; genus Solidesulfovibrio. The sequence goes on from NZ_JARKOZ010000079.1 coordinate 16,427, forward strand.
CCGTGTCCAGGCCCGAAAGGGAGCGCATGAGCGCGGCCAGGGCCGGCAGATCTTCGGTGGTGATGTCGGCCACGTCCATGGCGCGCCTCCGGGAGGTCCGTCCAGGAACGCGGGACGCGCCCCGGGGCAGGAGGAATCGGCCGGTCGCCGTATGGAAGGCGTAACCGCCCGGGCTACTGCTGCGTCTGTACGGCAGGCGGCTGGGGCGCGCCGGCCAGGACCGGGGTTTTATGGGAAGCCTTCTGGGCGGCGATGATCTTGAAGCCCTTGTCCAGGAGCTTGGTCGTCTCCCGCGCCCGCACCCCGGGGCTGCGCGAGCCCAGGACCACGGCGATGAGCCGGGTGTCGCCGCGCTTGGCCGTGGCCACGATGTTGTAGCCCGAGGCGCACACGAACCCGGTCTTGAGCCCGTCCACGCCCTCGTAGGTGCCGAGCAGGGAGTTGGCGTTATGCCGTTGACGGTTGTTGTGGGTGAAGTACTGCATGGAGTGGATGGTCAGGGCCTTGGGGAACTGCTCGAGGTAGGCGGCGGCCAGGCGCAGCATGTCGCGGGCCGTGGTCAGCTGGCCGTCGGCGGGCAGGCCGTTGGGGTTCATGAAGGCCGAGTTGCTCATGCCCAGGCGCTTGGCCGTGTCGTTCATGAGGGAGACGAAGGCGTCCACGTTGCCGCTTTCCAGATAGTCGGCCATGGCCATGCAGGCGTCGTTGGCCGAGGCCACGGCGATGCCCTTGATGAGTTCGGTGACCTTGACGGCCTCGCCCCGGCGCAGGCGCATGTTGGAGCCGCCCTGGGTGGCGGCCCGCTCGGAAACGTCCACCACGTCCCAGGGCCGCAGCCGCCCTTGGCGGATGGCGTCGAAAACGATGTAGAGGGTGAGGATCTTGGTCAGGGAGGCCGGCGGGATCTGGACGTCGGGATTCTGCTCGTAAAGCAGCTCGCCCGTGGTCATGTTCCAGAGCATGGCCGACTTGACGGTCAAGGTGGGCACGGCGCAGACGCCGATGTCGCCCTCCTCGTTTTCCTCGACCGCGGGCGCGGCGGCCTTCTTCGCCTTGCGGCCCTTCTTGGGCGCGGCCGGGGCTTCGGCGGCATGCTTGACCGGGGCCTTGGCCTTGCCGGACTTTGCGGACTTGGAGGCGGACTTGGCCTTGCCGGACTCCTTGGCCGCGTGCTCGGTCTTCTTGGCCAGGGCAGCGCCGTCGCCGACCATCGGCGCGATCACCAGGGCGAACACGGCCAGCACGGCCGCGAACAGGGCATGGGAAGTCTTTTGCATGCGGCAGGGTTCCTCTTGCAAGGCGAAAACGTCCGGCCGGCCCGGCACGCCCGCCCGGGGCGCAAAAGCGGCAGCCATGACGCCTGCGCTTGTACAAAGGCCGTCCGGGAATGTCAAAAGCCCCGGCGGCAAGGAATTGCGGGCGTTGCGCCCCGGGCGCGCTTGCCGTAGGATGGCGCGCTGGCGGGGAGACGGCCTGCGCCGCGATCCGCAGCACGCCCTGGAGCCGGACCATGCGTCGTATCCTGTTTCTTGTTTTTCTTATCGCCATACCTGTCCTTGGTGGCTGTGGGACGCCGCGCCAGGACTCCAACGTGGAGGTCCGCACCACCGGCGACGCCCAGGTCTACGGCGTGTATTCCAGGCATTTCACGGCCCCGGGCCGGCCCTAGTGTCGCGTTCGCGAAGTTCGCGCAGGCGAATTTCTCGGATAACATATCCTAATAATTACATTTCGTTAAAAATACGCCGTATTTTTAACGCACGCAGCACTAGCGACAACACATGACCGACAATCGCGATTTTCCCGACATCCAGGAACGCCTGCTCAAGCTCGAGGAGGCGTTCGCGGACCAGAACGCCTACCAGTTCAAGAAGACCATGGCCGAGCTGCGCCGCGCCGCCAAGATGCGCGCAAACGCCGCCGCCCTGTCCCGGGAGGAGCTCCTCGACTGCCGCAAGGAGTCCGAGCGCACCCGCAAGCAGTGCGTGGACCTGCAGGCCAAGCTCAAGACCGTGGTGGACCGGTTCGAGGGGAGCCTCACGGCCTTCGAGAAGTTCCGCAAGGCCATCCGCGTGGTGGAAATGATGCGCGCCCACGAGGACCTGCCCACGATCCTCGACCGCATCCAGGATCTCTTCGGGCTGCGGGCCGTGAGCCTGCTGCTCGACGCCGCCGAATTCGGCCCCTTCGACCCGCCCGGAGCCAGGCTCGTGCCCCTTGCCGCCATGCGCGAGGCCCTGGCCGGGCTTTCGCCCGAAGCCGCCAGGGGCCGGCCCTGCATGTGCCCCGTCAGCGCCGTGCCCGACCCGGCGTTTTTTTTCGGCCCGGATTTCGTGGCCGGCCGCAAGGTGCTGCTGCTCGGCTCGTGCTTCATCTCGCCGCTGCGCGACAAGTTCGGCGCCCAGCGCCTCATCGGCGTGCTGAGCTTCTTCGATCCCAACCCCGACCGCTACACGAGCGAGAAGGGCTCGGAATTCGCTTCCCATTTCGCCGACATCCTGGGCTACACCATCGTGGACATCACGGACCGCAAAAAGGCCGAGAGGCTTCGCGAGGACGTGGAGCGCATGACCCGCCACGACCTCAAGTCGCCGCTGACGGCCGTGCTCACCCTGCCCCAACTCCTGCGCCGCGACGGCAACCTGACCGAGCGCCAGACCGACATGCTCGGGCTCATGCAGCACGCCGGCTACCGCATGCTCAACATGATCAACCAGTCCCTGGACCTCTACCGCATGGAGCGCGGCGTCTACGAGCTCACCCCCGACAAGGTGGACATGCTCTCCATCGTGGACAACATCGCCGGCGAACTGCACGGCATGCTGGAGGCCAGCCGGCTGACCCTGGACGTGCTGGTGCGGGGGGCTCCCCGGGCCCCGGGCGACGCGTTCGTGGTGCGCGGCGAGGAGATGCTCCTGTACACCATGCTCTCCAACCTGGTGAAAAACGCCCTGGAAGCCTCGCCCGAGGGCGCGCGGGTGACCGTGTCCATGGCCGAGGGCGAAACGACCCTCGACGTGGCCATCGCCAACGCCGGCGCGGTCCCGGCCCGCATCCGCGACTGCTTCTTCGAGAAATACGCCACCGCCGGCAAGAAGGACGGCACCGGCCTTGGCACCTACGGCGCGCGGCTGATCGCCGAAACCCACGGCGCGCGGATCGCCATGGCCACTTCCGAGGCGGCCGGCACCACGGTGACGGTGTCCTTCCCCCGGCCCCGCCCGGCGCAGCGGCAAGCCGCCCCGGACGGGCAAGCCGACGCCTCCTTCAGCCTTCCCGGCACGGCCGCCGGCCGGGCATAGTTTTCCCCACACCGTTTCCCCTTGACCCCGCCTGTCGGGCACTGTAGCTTGGCGCAATTAGTAGACGAGGTCTAATAATGGAATTCCTCGACTGCCCCTGCACCGGCAAGTCCCTGACCCGCCTCGTGCGGCCGGCCGTGCTCACGCTTCTGGCCGGCGAAACCCTCCACGGCTACGAAGTGCTGCGCCGCCTCGCCGCCATGCGCATCTGCGGCGGGCGCCGGCCCGACGCCGCCGGCGTCTACCGGACGCTTCGCGACATGGAGTTCGAGGGCCTGCTCGCCGGGGCCTGGGACCTGCCCGAGCAAGGGCCGGCCAAGCGCCGCTTTTCCGTCACCCCGCGCGGGCTGGCCTGCCTGGCCCGCTGGAACGCGACCCTGGCCGAGTACCAGGCCGCCATCGGCCAGCTGCTGGAGGCGGCCGGCGCGGCCCTTGGCCCGGCGACGGACCGGGAGGCGTCATGACCTCCGGCCGCGAGGCCTTCGGGGCCTGCCTGGCCGAGGCCGCCGGCACCTTCCTCATGGTCTTTTTCGGCACCGGCACGGTGTTCGTGGCCGTGACCACCGGGGCCCTGCAAGGCCTGTGGCAGGTGGCCGTGGTCTGGGCCGTGATCATCGCCGTGGCCATACAGGCCATCGGGGCGATCAGCGGCGCGCACCTGAATCCCGCCGTGACCCTGGCCTTCTGGGCCTGGCGCGGCTTTCCCCGCGCCCGGGTGCCGGCCTACCTGGCCGCCCAGCTCATCGGGGCCTTCGCCGCCGCGGCCGTGCTCTTCGGGCTCTACGCCGGCGTTCTGGCCGGCTACGAAGCCCGGGAGGGCATCGTGCGCGGCCAGCCCGGCAGCGAACGCAGCGCCATGGTCTTCGGCGAGTACTTCCCCAACCCGGGTCTTTTCCCCGACCCCGCCGCCGGCCGCCTGGCCGTGGCCGAGGCGCAGGCCATGGCCGCCGAGGGCCTGGGCACGGCCGTGCTGGCCTTTTGCATCTTCGCCCTGACCGACCGGCGCAACCGCGCCCGGCCCAGGGGGGCGCTCCTGCCGGCGGCCATAGGCCTCACCGTGGCCGGGCTCATCGCGGTCATCGCCCCCCTGACCCAGGCCGGGTTCAACCCCGCCCGCGATTTCGGGCCGCGCCTTTTCGCCTGGCTGGCCGGCTGGGGCGCGGTGGCCGTTCCCGGACCCAGGGGCGGCTTTTTCACGGTCTACATCCTGTCTCCGATCATCGGCGGCCTCGTCGGCGCAGGCCTGTACGAACGGGGGCTGCGCCGCTTCCTGCCCCCCTTCGCCGACCACAAACCCGAAAGGAGCCCCGCCATGTCCCGCAAACGATTCATCCTCCTCGGCGGCTTCCTGGCCGCCGGCAAGACCACGGCCATGGCCGCCCTGGCCGGGCGACTCGCCGCCCGGGGCCTGCGGCCGGCCGTCATCGCCAACGACCAGAGCGAGGGGCTGGTGGACACCGCCCGCCTTTCCCACTTGAACCTGCCCATGGCCGAGATCACGGGCGGCTGCTTCTGCTGCCGCTTCGACGCCCTGGCCGAGGCGGCAGACGGCCTCGCCGGCGTGGCCGACGTCATCCTGGCCGAGCCGGTGGGCTCCTGCACGGACGTGCGGGCCACCGTGGCCTATCCCCTGCGCCGGCTGTACGACGCAAGCTACGCCACGGCCCCGCTCTCGGTCCTGGTCGACCCCGAAACCTGCGCCGCCATGCTCGGCCTCGACGGGGCCGCCCCGGCCCTGTCCCCGGACGTGGCCTACATCTACCGCAAGCAGTTGGAGGAAGCCGACATTCTGGTGGTCAACAAGATCGACCGTATCTCCCGGGAGGCGCGCGACGCCCTGGTCGCCGCCCTGTCCGCGCGCCACCCCGCCGCCAGGGTGCTCGCGGTCTCGTGCCTGACCGGCGAGGGCCTGGACGCCTGGCTCGACGGGCTGCTCCAGGGAACGCCGGACTCCCGCGCCGCCATGGACGTGGACTACGACCGTTACGCCGAGGGCGAGGCCCTGCTCGGCTGGTACAACGCCACGGCCGACCTGGCCCGGGAACCGGAGGACGCGGCCGCGGCCGTGGCCGCCCTGGCCGCCGGGCTGCGCGACCGGCTGGCGGCGGAAGGCATCCCCGTGGCCCACTTGAAGTGCAGCCTCAACGACGCGGTAGGCAAAGCCGCCGCAGCGGTGAGCGTCACCGCCGCCGACGGGCCGTTGGAAGCGACCTGCCGCCCGCAGGGCGGCGCGACAGGCCGACGGCTGGTCGTCAACCTGCGCGCCGAGGGCGACCCCGAGGCCCTGGCCGGCATCGTCGCCGCCGTGGCCGGGGAGGCCCTTCCCGGCCAGGAAGCGCTGGCGGCCCGGGCTTTCCGGCCCGGCCGGCCCAATCCGACGCACCGGTTGCAAACGCCCTAGGCGGCGCGCCGGCAGTCCCCCACGCGGGTCCGCCGCCGGGCCGGCGGCGGGCGCGCCTCTCTCCCGTCATCATGCAAGGAGCGATCATGTTCGAAATGGACGTCCCGACCAGGCGCATCCTGGAGGCCGCCCTGGCCGGCCTGCCTCCCACCGAGAAACAGTGCGCCGCGCTCCTGGCCCTGCCCGAAGCGTCCCTGGAAGCCGCGGCCGTGCGGGCCGTGGCCGACGCCGCGACCAGGCGACGCCTGGGCGACGCGGGCATCCTGCTCGGCCAGATCGGCCTGGAAATCGACGCCTGCCCGGGCAAGTGCGCCTTTTGCAGCTTCGGGGAAGGGCACACGGCCTTTGCGCCCTCCAGAATGACGGAGGAAGAAATCCTGCGAAACGCGGCGGCCTTCACGGAGGGAGGGGAACTCTACGCCCTTTTCCTCATGACCATGCACGTGTTCGATTTCGGCCGGCTGCTGCGCGTGGTGGAGCTTTTGCGGGGGCGCGTCCCGGCCGCAACGCAGCTCGTCGTCAACATCGGCGATTTCGACCGTTCCCAGGCCATGGAGCTGCGGGCCGCCGGCGTGGATGGAGCCTACCACGTCAACCGGTTGCGGGAAGGCATCGACACGGCCCTCGACCCGGCCGGACGCAAGGCGACCATAGGGGCTATCCGGGAAAGCGGCCTGGACTGGTATTATTGCTGCGAGCCCGTGGGTCCGGAACACGATCCCGAGGAACTGGCGGAACAGCTGTACCTTGGCGTCGAACTCGGCTGTTTCCAGCACGCGGCCATGCGCCGGGTGTTCCTGCCGGGCTCGCCCCTGGCCTCGCGGGGCCAGATTTCCGAGCGCCGCCTGGCCCAGGTCGTGGCCGTGGCGGCCCTGGCCTGCCTGGGCTGTCCCGAGACCCGCAGCATCGCCGTGCACGAGCCGAACCCGCTGGGCCTGACCGCCGGGGCCAACACCGTCTACGCCGAGGCTGGAGCCAATCCCCGGGACACGGAAGAAGATACCGCCGGGCATCGCGGACGCGACATCGCCGCATGCAAAACGATGCTCTGGGAATGCGGATTCACGCAACTGCTCGTTTCCCCGGATGCCCGGACGCCGTTGCGGGAAGCCTGCCAAGCGTGAGCGGCGGGAAAAAGGCGCGAGGCCCGGCGTCGCCTAGGCCCGGGCCGAGAGCATGCGGCCCGTGGACGCGCCGGCCGTCCGGCCGCCGCGCGAATAGGCCCGAAGAGCCAGGCCCGTGGAGGAAGCGGCGGTCTCGCCCGAAGCGGAAGGCGTGCCTGTCCCGCCGGTCGCGGCCGACGTGACGGCGCTCCCGGCAAGGCTCGCGGCCACGGCCGCGCCGCGCGCTCCGGCCTCGCCCTCGCCGGCGTACTGCCGGCCCGAGGCGGCCGCCCCGTCCTCGCCGGCCCCGGCCGCTTCCACCGGTCCGCTGCCGACCTCGGCCGCCTCGGAAACGGCCGGGACGGCGACGGCCGACGTGTCGGCCGGGGCCGTGGCCCTGGGGACGGGGGGCGGATCGGTCGCGGGCGGAGACTGGGCCGCGTAGAGCCCCAGCCACCCGTATCCCGCGTTGTCCACCGCGTCGATCATGACCATCACCTCACGGAATCCACCTTGTCCATTCCTCTTATCGGCGCATCGGGCCGGCCCCTTTAGTCCCGGCCCGAAAAAGCCTATGGTCGCCTTCCCATGCCGCAGCATCCACCGGCCGTGTACGCCGTCACCGAAAAGGGCCTGGCCCTGGGCCGCCGCCTGGCCGACCACCTGGGCGCGCGGCTTTGCGCCCCGTCCCGGCTGGCCGCCGCCCATGCGGCCGAGCCCTTCGATTCCCTGCCGGCGCTCGTTGCCGCGACCTTCCGCGACCGCCCGGCCCACGTGTTCGTGTGCGCCTGCGGCATCGCCGTGCGGGCCATCGGCCCGTGCCTCGGCGACAAGGCTCGCGATCCGGCCGTGGTCTGCCTGGACGACGCCGGCCGTTTCGCCGTAAGCCTCCTGTCCGGCCATCTGGGCGGGGCCAACGACCTGACCCGGGAGTTGGCCGCCGTGGTCGGGGCCGTAGCCGTGGTCACCACGGCCACGGACGCGGCCGGCGCGCCGGCCGTGGAGGTGCTGGCCCGGGAGATGGGCCTTGCCGTGGGCAACCCGGCGGCCGTGCGCCGGGTCAACGCCGCCCTGGCCGCCGGCAGGCGCGCGGCCGTGTTCGACCCGCTGGGACTTTTCGCCGTGAGCGATCCGGCGGCGGCCGGCTTTTTCGAATGGGTGGCCGCGCCCCAGACCCCGGACGGCGACACGCCGCTCGTGGTCGTGGACTGGCGCGTCGGCCCCGAGGCCCCGGACCGGCTGTATCTGCGCCCCAGGGTTCTGGCGGCCGGCGTGGGCTGCCGCAAGGGCACGCCCGCCTCGGACATCCTGGGACTCGTGGCCCACGTCTGCCGGCAGCGCGGGCTTGCGCCGGAGAGCATCGGCGTGGTGGCCAGCATCGAAGCCAAGCGCCGCGAACCCGGGCTCCTGGAAGCGGCCGCGCGCCTGGGGGCGCGCCTGGAATTTTTTACGGCCGAACAACTCGCCGCCGTGCCCGCGCCCAACCCGTCGGACACGGTCAAGCGACACATGGGGGTGGGCAGCGTATGCGAAGCGGCGGCGATGCTGGCCTCGGGGGGCGGCAGGCTCCTCGTGGCCAAGACCAGGACCGGATTCTCCACGGCGGCCATATGCCTGGCCGTCTGACCGTGGTGGGCCTGGGCCCGGGCGACGCCTCGCTGCTCGCGCCCATGGCCCTGGACGCCCTTTGCCAGGCGGACACGGTCGTCGGCTACACGGCCTACGTCGAACTCATCGCGCCGGAGGTCCTGGCCGGCAAGACCGTGACGGCCACGGGCATGACCGGCGAGGTGGCCCGCTGCCGGGCGGCCCTGGAGGCCGCCGCCGCGGGCCGGCGCGTGGCGCTCGTCTCCAGCGGCGACGCCGGCGTCTACGGCATGGCCGGCCTGGCCCTGGAGATGCTCGAGGAAACCGGCCTGGCCGAGCGGTTGGCATTCGTCGTGGTCCCGGGCATCCCGGCCGTGTGCGCCGCCGCCGCCCTGCTCGGCGCGCCGCTCACCCACGATTTCGCCGTGGTGAGCCTGTCGGACCTGCTCACGCCCATGGAGGCCGTCCGCCGCCGGGTGCGGGCGGCGCTGGCGGCCGATTTCGTCCTGGCCCTGTACAATCCCCGTTCCCGGCGAAGGCACGGCCATCTTGCCGAGGCCCTGGAAGAGGCCCGGCAATACCGCGACCCGGCCGTCCCGGTCGGCATGGTCAAAAACGCCTTCCGCCCCGGCCAGGAGATCCGCGTCACGCCTTTGTCCCAGGCCGATCCGGACTTCGCCGACATGCTCACCCTGGTCGTGGTCGGCAACAGCGCCACGCGCCTGGCCGCCGGGCGCATGCTCACCCCGCGCGGCTACGCGGAAAAATACGCCCTCGGCCAGTGATTTCAGACGGTTTAAGGCTGCAATCCTTCCGTTTTTTCAGCCGGCCCTCCTTGACAGGCCCTTCGGCCAGGCCGTACAGACCCTATGGGTTAAATTATTTTGAAGGAGGTGTGAGGGATGAGAAAGGCGTTGTTTACGGTTCTTGCGTGCGCGGCGTTGGTGGGCTTCGTGGGCCTGCCCATGCTGCAGGCCGTGGAAGCCCCGGCGGACCTGACCATCAAGGCGCCGGCCGGCATGACGGCGACCCAGGCCGAAGTGGCGTTCTCCCACAAGGGACATGCCAAGATCGACTGCAAGGTCTGCCATCACAAGGGCGATGCCAACCAGAAGTGCGCTTCGGCCGGCTGCCATGACAGCACCGATCCCAAGGACAAGACCAGCGACAAGTCGTTCTACAAGGCCTACCACGACATGAAGAGCGAAAAGAGCTGCATAGGCTGTCACAAGAAGGAAGCCAAGGGCCCGACCAAGTGCCCTGAGTGCCATCCCAAAAAGGGCGCTTAAACCACCCCTCGCGAGGCCGGTCGCCTATCCTCCGGCCTCGCCCTCCCCTTTTCCCGACGCCACGCGCGGCCGAGGTATCCCATGGCGACCGACAAATCCCTTCCCGACGCTGACGACGACATCATCGACCTGACCGACCTCGTGGAAGACGGACCCGCCGGGGCCAAGGCTGCGGCCGACGACGGCCCCGTGGACATGAGCTTCGAACAGGAGCTCGAAGACCTTTTCGGCGACGCCGATCCCGGCCTGCCCAAAGCCGCCGCCAAGCCCGACGCCGCGCCCGCTTCCGACGAGGACGACGACGTCATCGACCTGACCGGGCTCGCCTTCGACGAGGGAGAACCGGCCAAACCCGACGCCGCCTCCGCGCCCGGGCAAGACGACGCCCTGGACCTTTCCGGCTTCGGCCCTGGCGAGGTCGGGGCCAAGCCCGACGCCCCGGCGGCCAGGGACGCGGACGAGGACGCCCTGGACCTCTCGGGCTTCGGCATCGACGACGAAATCGAAATGATCGCCGCAACCCCTGCCGAGGACGCCGACGCCGACGCGTTTGACCTCTCCGGCCTCGGCATTGACGTGGAAGCCCCCAAGCCCAAGGGAGAAGTCGACGAGGCCGACGACGACCTCGATTTCGCCGGGCTGGGCCTGGACGACGCGGCCGCGCCCGCCCCGGCCGCCGCCGTGGCCCCGGACGCGGCGGACGTCGCCGTGGACGATCTTTTCGCCGAGGCCGACAAGCCCGCCCCGGCCGCCCCCGGCGACGAGGCCATGGACCTCGCCGCCATGGACCTCGACGGCCTGGCCAAACCGGCCGACGCGGCCATCGGACAGGACGACGCGGCCATGGCCGACCTGCTCGGCGAACTGCCCGACGCGGCCGGCCTCGACGACATCGACGTGTCCGAACTTTCCAACCTGTCCTCCCCGGAGGCTCCGGCCCAAGCGCCCGCCCCGGCCGGGGAAGAAGCGCCCGAACCCTCCGTCGCCCAGGCCGTCGCCGGCGCGGCGGCCCTGGGGGCCGTGGCCGGGGCAGCGATGGGTGCGGCCGCGCCCGCCCGGGTGGGCTCCATCGACCTCGGCGCGCTGGACAACCTCATCGACGCCGCCAAGGGGCCCCCGCCCGAGCCCGAACCCGTCGCTGCCCCGGACTCCGGCCGCCTGGACGAGCTGGCCCAGCGCCTGGACGCCCTGGAGACGGCCGCCGACGACCTGCGCGACCGGCTCGAATCCGTCGCGACCACGGACAACGAGGCCCTGGCCGACGCCCTGTCGCTGCGGCTCGAGGAAGCCCTGGCCGAGCGCCTGGAGGCCTTCGCGGCCGGGCTGCCCCAGCCGCCGGACACGGCCGGGCTGCACGCCGGGATCATGGCCGAGATGGACACCCGGGCCGTCAAGGACCGCACCAAGCTCCTGGCCGAACTGGCCACCACTCTGGACAAGCGCTTCGACGCGCTGGTCGCCGGGCTGCCGACGCCGGCCGAGCCGGCGGACCTGTCCGGCCCCCTGGAGGAACTCGGCCAGTCCCTCCAGCGCCTGGAGGCCGAGTCCAGGGAGCGCGAGGCGTCGTTTAAGGATTTCGCCAGCGCCATGGAGACCCGGCTGGCCGAACTGCGCCGCGAACTGCCCGAGCCGGGGGAGTTCGCCACCCGCACGAGCGTGAGCGAAGGCCTGGAAACCCTGCGCGAGTCCCTGGCCCGGGACATCGCCGGCAACCTCGACGAACGCCTGGCCGAACTGCGCCGGGAACTGCGCGAGGCCCTGGCCGGCGACATCGCCACCGGCCTGGACGAACGCCTGGCCGCCCTGGCCGGGGAAGCGCGCCAGGCCGCCCGCGAAGAGGCCCAGAAGGCCGCCCGCGAAGAGGCGCAAGCCCTGGGCGAGGTGCTTTCGGGGCGCATCGAGGCCCTGGAGACGGACCGCCTCGATCCCGACGCCCTGGCCGCGAAGATTCGCGTCGCCTTGACGGCCGACCTGCCCGACGCCGAGACCATGGCCCGGCTCGGCGCCAAGCCCGACCGGCAGGACCTCGACGACGCCCTGGCCGCGCTGCGCCGGGAGCTGACCGGGGAGCGCGAGGAGGAGGCGGCAACCCTTCGCGGCGAAACGGAGCGGGCGCAGCGGGAAGCCGTGGACGCCCTGCGCCGGGAAATGGCCGAAGCCCTGGAAAAGGGCGTGCCCAAGGCGGCGGCCGCCGTCATCCGCGAGGAGATCGCCGCCCTGCTCAAGGAATTCTCGTAGGCAAACCGGGGAAGGCACAGGAGCCTGTCCGTCCGACGACTCGATCTTCCGCCCGGGGGCGGCCCTTCGCCGCGGCGCGTCCGGGCGAGGGCCGCCCCCGCCGCGTTTCGCCGCGCTTCAGGACTCCCTGCCGGCCGGCTCGTCCGGGAAGAGGACGACATGCACGCCCGGCGCGGCGCACAGGCGTTCGAGGTCGAGATCGTGGCCCAGGGAGGCCGGTATGAAAACGGTGCCCTCGAAGCCCTGCTCCACGACGCGCCACAGTTCCGCCTCGTCGTAGAGGATCAGGCTCTCTCCGGGGCACATGTAGAACCGCTTGACGGGCACGCCTTCCCCGTTTCGGGCGTAGAGCAGGCACGGCCGGGACGGCACGGCCTGGCGGCCCTCGAGGAGCCCGCGCACGGTGTCGAGGAACGCTTCCTGGGTGACGGGCTTGACCACGGCGGCGTCGGCCCCGGAGGCGACGCCTTCCCGTCTGGAGGCCACGGACACCACGAGCACCGGGATGCGCCGCGTGGCCGGGTCGGCCCGCAGCCGCCGGATGGCTTCGCGGCCGTCCATGCCCGGCATGCGCAGGTCCATGGTGACGCAGTCGGGCCGCCAGGACGCGGCCAGGGACAGGGCTTCGACGCCGCTCGCCGCCGTGGCCGCCACGTAGCCGGCGTCGGTGAGCAGCGTTTCCAGGAACCGCCGCACGGCCGCATCGTCGTCGACCACGAGCACGCGTCCCCTGCCGTCGCGCGACGCCGCGGGCACGGCCGGCGGCGTCCAGGCCGGCAACGGACAGGCCGCTCCCTCCTGGAGGACGCCCGGGATCGGCAGGGTGAAATAAAAGACGCTCCCCCGGCCCGGTGCGTTCTCGGCCCAGATGCGCCCGCCGTGGCGCTCCACGATCTGGCGGCAGATGGGCAGCCCCAGGCCCGTGCCCTTGGGCTTTTCGGTCAGGGTGTCCCCGGCCTGCTTGAATTTCTCGAAAATCCGCTCCAGGTCGTCCGGGGCGATGCCGCAGCCCGTGTCGCGCACGGCCACCACTATCTCCGGGCCCTCGACCCGGGCTTCGATGCGGACCCCGCCCGAGGCCGTGAACTTCACGGCGTTGCCCACGAGGTTGACGAAGACCTGGACCAGCCGGTCCCGGTCGCCGACGATACGGGGAAGCGAAGGCGGCAGCTCGCAGGCAAGCGTTAGCCCCTTGTCCCGGGCCAGGCCCTGGACGGCCCTGACCGCGTGCCCGGCCGCGTCGGCCAGGGACAGGGGGGCCATGTCCCATTCGCAGCGGCCGGACTCCATCTTGGCGATGTCCAGGACGTCGTCCACGAGCTCGGTCAACCGCTGGCCCTCGGCCACGATGATGTCCAGGTTCTCGCGTATCTGCTGGGCGGCGCGCCAGGTTGCGGGCTTGGCCTCGGCCAGGGCCGGGGCCACGGCGTCGCCGAACTTGCGCCGGATGATCTTGGCGAACCCCAGCACCGAGGTCAGGGGCGTGCGCAGCTCGTGGGACACCGTGGAGATGAACTCGGTCTTCATCCGGTCCACCTCCTTTTCCACGGTGACGTCGCGCACGAGGATGATGACCACCTCGCGCGCCTCGCCGGCCAGGCGCACGGCCGTGGCCACGGCCTTGCCCGTGCCGCCCTCGGCCAGACCGACCTCGGCCACGGCCAGACGGCCCTCCTTCCGGGCCGCCTCGGCCAAGTCGGCCAGTTCCCGGGGAAAGGACTCCGCGGCGGGCCGTCCGTCCGGCTCCCCGCCCAGGCGACCGAACATGGCGAGCAGAGCCGGGTTGTGCAGCGTGACCAGACCGTCGGCGTCGAGCACCAGCAGCCCGTCGGCCAGGTTGTCGATGATGGCCCGGGTGTGGGCCAGGGAGCTTTGCAGCCCCCTGGTGGCGTCGGCCACGTCCCGGGTCAGGTCCGAGACGAGCTGGGACAGCTGGGAGGCCATGGACTGCATGGCCCGGGCCAGCAGGCCCACCTCGTCGTCGCCCGTTCGCGGCGGCGTGGCGGAGAAGTCGTGGTCGCGGATCTTCACGGCGTACCCGGCCAGTTCCGCCAGGGGACGGACGATGCCGCCGATCAGGGCGTAGAAGACGACCACGGCCACGAGCAGCATGGCGAGCATGAGCGCCTCCTGGCCCATGACCGCGCCGCGCATGATGCGCCAGATGCCGGCCTTGTCCATGCCCACGGACACCGACCCGCCCTCTCCGGCCAGGATCGGGGCCGTCACCTGGATGAACTCGCCAAGATTCGGCAGGGCGAGCTGGGCCACGCCGCGCGGGGCCGGTCCGCCGGCCAGGGCGGCGGGCATGGCCGGCACGAAGGTGTGGGCGACCACCCTCTCCTGCCTGTCCGTCACGAAGACGTAACCCACGCCGTCGATGTGCAGGAATTCGTCGATCATGGCCTGGACCGCGGCGGCGTCGCCGGCGGCCAGGGCGTCGGGGCTCCCGGCGGCGATGGCCATGGCGATGGCCCGGCCGGTGGTGACGTACTCGTCGGTCAGGTGACGGTGCAGCAGCCAGGCGGAAAGCAGGGCCGTGGCGTTGGCCGCCACGCCGAAAACCAGGACCACGGCCAGGAGCGTCTTGCGAAAGAGCCGGGACACGACCGTCAGTCTCCGTCCGCGGCGGACACGGTCTCCAGGGGAGCAAGCGCGCCCCTGGCCGCCGTGAAGAGATACACCGCGCGCAGGGCCTGATGGGCCGGGCCGTCCAGGAATACGGACGCGCCGAGGCCGATGTCCGCCGGAGAGGCGGCGCGCGCCGCCGCGTCGAGGCCCCGCCGGTCGTCCGGGTCGGGCATGGCCCGCAGCACCGCGATCATGAGCCGGGCGTTGAGGTAGCCCTCGAAGCCCACGGCGCTCCCTTCGGGAAGCCGCGCCGGCCAGCCGCCGGGCGGGGCCGGGGCCTGGCCCAAGGCGGCCAGGTCGCGCCGATAGTCGACGGCCGCCGGCAAGGCGTCGTCGCGCCAGGGCGGCGTCACCTGGGACAGGATCAGCCCGTCGTCCAGGGCCAGGCCCAGGGGTTCGCCCAGGGCGGCCAGCTCCCGCAGCAGGATCTCGCCGCCGGCGAAGGAGACCACGCCCACGGGCACGGCCATCCCCTGGCGGCGCAGGTCGCGGATGAACGCGGCGCAGGCCGGGGCCGCGCCGATGAGCAGGACGGCCTCGGGCCGGCTGGCGGCCAGGACGCGCACCTGCGGCGTCATGTCGTAACCGGCACCGGCCAGCCTGGGGAAAGTGGCCTCGCCGCACAGGGCGCGCCCCCGGCGGGCCAGGGCCAGGCCGGCCCCGTCCCAGCCGCTGCGGCCGAAGGCGTCGGCCTGGTGGCAGATGGCCACGCGCGCGGCTCCCCGGCGGGAGAAGGCGTCGACGAGGGCCTCGATCTCCTGGCGGTAGGAGGCGCGCAGATTGTAGACGTAGCGGACATAGGGCGGCGTGCGCAGGGCCTCGAGCCCGGTGACCGGAAAAAAGAGGCGCGCCTCCCTGGCGGCCCGGCCCCGCAGCACGGGCAGCACGCGGCTCACGGTCGGCGTGCCCAGGGACGAAAAAAGGGCCAGCACGCCCTCGTCGAGGAAACGCACGGAGTTTTCGATGGCCGGATCGGGCTCGTAGCCGTCGTCGGCGGCGAGCAGTTCGATGGGTCGGCCGGCCAGACCGCCCTGGCGGTTTTGTCGGGCGAACATGGCCAGGGCTCCGCGGTAGAGTTCCACGGCCATCTCCCGCGTGGACCCGGTGAAGCCGGCGGACATGCCCAGGCGGATGGGCGGCGCGTCCCCGGCCGGGGCCGGCCTGGCCGCCACAAGCGACGCCGCGACCACGACCCACAGCAACGCGCGTAACCTGCCCGCCATGCTCCGCACCCCTTCCTTCACGGCTTTCAAGGCCTTGCCACATCCCTAGGCCCTTTAACACGCTCCGTCAAACGGGCCGCCGGGCTTGCGGCGCGCTATTGCTGGAAGGCGCGAACAGTGTCACACAATCGTCACGAGGCATTCATCCCTGTGTCAAGCCGCCATGTTCTTTCGAGCGTCGAAACACCCGAGGTGGTCGCATGTCCAAGGATTCCATCCTGATAGTGGAAGATGACGACGACATCGTCGAATTGCTCGCCTTCAACCTGCAAAGCGCCGGCTTCGCCACCGAAACGGCAAAAGACGGCTATGACGCCCTGGCCAAGGCCCGCCGCTCGCCGCCGGCCGGCATCATCCTCGACCTCATGCTCCCCGGCCTCGACGGCTTCGAGGTCTGCAAGGAGCTCAAGCGCGATGCCAAGACCGCCGCCGCGCCCATCATCATGCTCACCGCCCGGGGCGAGGAGGTGGACCGCATCGTGGGCCTGGAGCTCGGGGCCGACGACTACGTGGTCAAGCCCTTCTCCCCCCGGGAGCTCATCCTGCGCCTGCGGGCCGTGCTCAAGCGCCACGCCCCGGAACAGGAGAAACGGCAGGTGCTCAGCCGCGACGGCCTGTCCGTGGACCTCGGCGCGCACCGGGTGACCCTCGACGGCGAGGAGGTGGCCCTGACCGCCACGGAGTTCCGGCTCCTGGCCGAGCTGTTCCAGAGCACGGGCCGGGTGCTCACCCGCGACCGGCTGCTCAATTCCGTCTGGGGCTACGAGTTCGAGGGCTACGCCCGCACCGTGGACACCCACATCCGCCGCCTGCGCCAGAAGCTCGGCGCCTGCGCCCGCATGATCGAAACCGTCCGGGGCGTGGGCTACCGGTTCAAGGAGTAGGTCCTTGCGCGCCGTCGCCACCCTGGGCCTGCGGGCCGCGGCCGTGTGCCTGGCCGTGACCGCCGCCAGCCTCGCCGTGCCCGAACTTATGCCCTCGGCCACCCGCACCGAACGGCTCTTCGCCCACGCCGGAGCCCTGGCCCTGGCCGGAGGGGCCTTCTGGCTCATCGGCGCAAGCCTGTCCCGGTCCCTGGCCGAGGTCATCGCCGTGGCCCGGGCCATCGGCGACGGCGACTACCGCCGCCGGCTCCATCTGACTCCCGGGGGCGAATTCAGCGACCTGGCCGAAGCCGTCAACCACATGGCCCGGCGCATCGAATCCCACATCGCCACCATCACCGACCAGAAGACCCAGCTGGAAGCCATCCTCGACGGCATGCGCGAGGGCGTCATGGTCCTGGACGCGGCCGGCAGGATCCGCGTGGCCAACCCGGCCCTGCGGCGCATCGTCCCGGTCAGCGGCGAACTGGCCGGACGGCGGCCCATCGAGGTGGCTCCGAGCCCGGAGCTGCAGATGGCCTGCGACCGCCTGCTCGGCGACCGGGCCGACGACGCCCCGGCCGGGGCCAGCCTGGAGATGGAGCTCGGGCCCGGGCGGTTCTACGAGGTCTCCCTGGTGCGCCTGGGGCGCGATCCGGCCGACGCCCGGCGCGACCACGGCGCGGTGCTGGTCTTTCACGATGTTTCCGAAACGCGCCGGCTTTCCCGGGTGCGGCGCGATTTCGCGGCCAACGTCACCCATGAGATGCGCACGCCGCTGACCTCCATCAAGGGCTACGCCGAGACGCTCCTTTCGGCCGCGCCGGAGCTGGCCCCGGAAAAGCGCCGGTTCCTGGACGTCATCCTCAAAAACGCCAATCACATGTCCAAGATGGTGGACGACATCCTCACGCTGGCCCGGCTCGAGGAGCAGCCCGGCGCGGCCGAGGGCGGGGCCGACGGGCGGCCCGAGCCCAGGGCCGACCCCGTCGCCGCCCTGGCCGACGCCGTGCGCGAATGCGAGACCCTGGCCCAGGCGCGCCGGCTCGCCCTCGACAACCAGCTGCCGGCGGACGCCGACCTGGCCGTGCGCTGCGACGCCGGCCAGCTCACGCAGGTCTGGCGCAACCTGATCGAAAACGCCGCCCGCTTCGCCCCGGAAGGCTCGCGCGTCGTCATGAACGCCGCCCGCGACCCGAGCGGCGGGGCCGTGACCTTCGGCGTCCTGGACCAGGGCCCGGGCATCCCCCCCGAGGAGCGCCAGCGCGTGTTCGAGCGCTTCTACCGGGTGGAGCGCCATCGCTCCAAGACCCCGGGCAGCACGGGGCTCGGCCTGGCCATCGTCAAGCACATCGTGGAGCGCCATGGCGGCCGCGTCTGGGCCGACCGGGGCCGGGGCGAGATGACCGGGGCGGCCGTGTACTTCACCCTGCCCGCCGCCCGCCGGCCCGCGCCCGAGGTCGAGGCCTCGCCTGGGGGCCAATGTCTCGGACCATCGACCCAATCGTCATGAAACTTCCACACCCGGCCGTCACAATGCGCCCGACGAACTCCCCGCCCGACCGGCTGTGAACGAAAAGGAACCGCCCATGCCAGACACCATCAAGATGGCCGCCAAGAACCTCAATTTCTATTACGGCCGCTTCAAGGCCCTGCAGGACATCAACCTGACCGTCAACGAGCAGCAGGTCACGGCGCTCATCGGCCCCTCGGGGGGCGGCAAGTCCACGTTCCTGCGGTGCCTCAACCGCATGAACGACCTCATTCCGGGCACCCGCGTCGAGGGCGAACTGACGCTCGACGGCGAAAACGTCTACGCCGCGAGCCTGGACGTGGTCGAACTGCGCCGCCGGGTGGGCATGGTCGTCCAGAAGCCCAACCCCTTTCCCAAGACCATTTTCGAAAACGTGGCCTACGGGCTTCGCGTCGGCGGCGTGCGCGACAACACCTACATCTCGCAGCAGGTGGAAAAGAGCCTCAAGGGCGCGGCGCTTTTCGACGAGGTCAAGGACCGCATCCACGACTCGGCCCTGGGCCTGTCCGGCGGCCAGCAGCAGCGCCTGTGCATCGCCCGGGCCCTGGCCATCGAACCCGAGGTGCTGCTCATGGACGAGCCCGCCTCGGCGCTCGACCCCATCGCGACGCAAAAGATCGAGGAACTCATCCACGAGCTCAAACGCACCTTCACGATCATCATCGTCACCCACAGCATGCAGCAGGCCGCCCGCGTCTCGGACCGCACGGCCTTTTTCTACATGGGCAAGCTGATCGAAGTGGACGCCACGG
>NZ_JARKOZ010000086.1 GCF_029978005.1 Solidesulfovibrio sp.
CACCGCCGGCTCCTACGGCCCCAACTCGACCTTCGCCGACAGCCTGCTGTCCGCCGGCACCTTCCTGACCCCCACCGGCATGCGCAACGCCCAGAACGCCTACTGGTGGGCCGGCGGCACCTTCGAGGTGACCGCGCTCGATCCGGTGAAGTTCTACGCCGACGTGATCTACGGCGCCGGCAACAAGGCCGACCGCAAGAAGGACAGCCGCGAAGGCTGGTTTATTGACCTCGGCGCCGAGTACACCGGCTGGGACGTGCTGACCCCGCAGGTCTTCGCCTGGTGGTCCACCGGCGAGGACAAGTCCACCCGCAACGGCTCCGAGCGCATGCCTTCGGTCATGTCCAACTGGGGCCCGGGCAACAGCTTCCTGTTCGACTGCTCCCAGGAGCTGCTCAAGCAGGGCAACATGGGCGTCAACCCCATCGGTTCCATGGGCATCGGCGCTTCGCTCAACAACATCTCGCTTGTCGAGAAGCTGACCAACCGCGTGACCTTCGTCTACCTGCAGGGCAACAACTCGGCGTCGGCCATCCGCTACCTGAACACCTACATGGGCAGCAACCCGTACTTCACCATGGGTCGCGACCTGACCACCAACGAGCACATCCTGAGCGCCAACATCGACGGCACCTACCAGATCTACGAGAATCTGGCCGCCGTCCTGGAGACCGGTTGGGCCCACGGTCAGTTCCAGACCAGCGTCTGGGGCCATCGCCTGGCTGAGAAGGCCCGCGAGAGCGACGCCTGGAAGATCGCTCTCGGCTTCTCGTACAAGTTCTAGCGTCATCCGTTTCCGCCGACGGCCAAGGCCGGGGCTCGCCAGCCCCGGCCTTTTTTTGCGCCTCGCCGCCCGCCGCGTCACCGGATCGTCACTGCCGTAAAGTTTTTTTTACCAGCGTCGAAAAAACCACTCTCCTCGTATTGCAATTTGGATAATCATTACATAAGTGAAAATCATTCGCCGGGACGCCACCCGGCGACAGCGTCCGCAGGCACCGTGTTTCGCAAGCATGAGGAGGGAGGATTCATGAAACGTTTCGCCAGATGTGCCGCCCTGGCCGCCCTGATCCTGGGCTTGGCCGGCATCGCCCAGGCCGCCACCGAAGTGAAGATGGTCGGCGACGCCTTCGTCTACGGCAGCTTCAACGCCAACCAGAACTTCACCGGCTGGAGCACCGGCTCCTGGAACGACAATTCCGGCAACTACACCGGTGCCGGCACCCAGACTGAAGACCGCTTCCAGATCTGGGAGCGCTTCCGCCTGCGCACCGACTTCGTGGCCAACGAGGCCGTGAAGTTCCGCCTGGGCATCAAGGTCGAGGACACCTGGGGCCACGGCACCTTCACCGCCGCCAACCCCAGCGCGGCCGTCCAGGTCTACCAGGCCTTCCTGCAGTTCAAGCTGCCCAACTGCAGCACCGAGGTGACCGCCGGCCTCCAGGACTTCTCCCTGCCGGCCAACGCCTTCTTCACCGACTCCGTCATCTTCGGCGGCGATCGCGCGGCCGCCCTGGTCGTCAATTCCCCGCTGATCGACGACACCCTGTCCGTCATCGCGGCCTACGCCCGCATGCTGGACAAGAACCGGACCTTCGACACCACCACCACCCAGCAGGCCGACGAGCTCGACCTGTACGTCCTGGCCCTGCCCATCACCGTCGAGGGCTTCAAGGCCACCCCGTACGGCGCCATCGCCGTGGCCGGCCGCAGCGCCAACTACTTCACCGCCGGCTCCTACGGCCCCAACTCGACCTTCGCCGACAGCCTGCTGTCCGCCGGCACCTTCCTGACCCCCACCGGCATGCGCAACGCCCAGAACGCCTACTGGTGGGCCGGCGGC
>NZ_JARKOZ010000003.1 GCF_029978005.1 Solidesulfovibrio sp.
GCCGCGAAGCGGCGGCATCGAACGGCCAATTCCGGCCTCGCCGACGCACTCCCGCCCACGACCACCTCGCCACCCGCTTCCCCATCCTCCGCCTCCCCATCGAGGGGGTCCGGGGGGGATCATCCCCCCCGGCCGCCGGAGGCATCTTCCCTCCCCCCCGCAACCGACCTAATACGCGTACGGCTCCGCTGCCCTCCATTCGAACATGTAGACCTGTTCGGTCGGCAGCGGGGCGGTTTCAAGGTGGTCGGCCGCGAACAGCGCGCCCGGGGCGATGGAGGAGAAGGACATGCCGGGCAGCATGTATTCGCCGCGCTGGTCGGCGGGCATGTCGGTCAGGCGGCCGTAGGCGACGATCCAGCTTTTGTCGGCAGGGAGTTCGGTTCCGGGCGGGATTTTGACCTTGAAGCCGACGCCGGTGCTGTCGGCGAAGCAGCACCAGACGGCCAGGCGGAAGAGGACGAATTCGCCGGAGGCGTCCAGGGCCGGGTCGCGCTTTGCGAAGCCGCGCATGACGTAGGGTCTGTCCCAGGCTTCGGAGCGCCCTTTGGCGGCGATGTCGAAGAGTTCGCCGGTATTGATGGGGATGAATTCCTTGCCCAGCGCGATCATGCGGCTGGGGGTGGATTCGGGCGGCGGCGCGGGCAGGCTCGGGGCAGTGGCGAAGGGGTCGGAGTCGATGCGGCCGGAGATGGCTTGCGTGCCGCCCTGGGTGAGGGCGGCCATGGCCAGCAGCGCGACGTAGGCGGCTGTGCGGCCGAGGCTTGGGCGCGAGACGGGCCGCCACAGGGCGTAGGCGGCGAGCACGGCCAGCACGGCGGCGGCGGCGAGGGTCACGGGCTTGAATTTCGGGTTGAGGAACATCCAGTAGTCGCCGGCCAGGGGCAGCCAGGCCATGAAGCCGGCCATCAGCAGCCAGGCCGCGCCGTCGATGCGCGCGGCGAGGGCCTGGGCGGGGAATTTCTTCATGATGCGCCTCCTGTGGCGATGCCGAAGACGACGCAGGCGACGAAGACGATGGCCGCCGGCGCGAAGGCCAGCAGGTGCACCAGGCGGGGGGTGAAGACCTGTCGCCACATGAGCAGGAGCTTGAGGTCGAGCATGGGGCCCAGGCACAGAAAGCCCAGGCGCGAGGCCAGGGGGAAGGTGGAGAACGAGGCGGCCACGAAAGCGTCGGCCTGGGAGCACAGCGAAAGCAGCACGGCCAGGGCCATCATGCCGGGGATGGCCAGGACGAGGTCGTTTTCCATGGCCATGATGACCGGAGCCGGCACGTAGGCCTTGAAGGCAGCCGCGACCATGGAGCCGAAGACGAGCACCTTGGCCATGTCCAGGAAGTCGGCCATGGCGTGGCGCAGGGCGCTGGCGGCCTTTTGCCTCTGGCTTTCGCGCAGGGCCGAGACGGGCAGGGCGTCGGCCAGGGAGCCGAAGGGCGTGCCGGAGAGGGCGGCCGGGGTGTGGTGGTGCTGGTGATCCGGACCGTGGTCGTGGCCGCAGCCGCATTCGGGTTCGCGGCCGGCAAGGGGCCGCAGGAGTTCCTCGGTCTTGCGGCCGCCGGCCAGGTAGCCCACGACCAGGGCGGCCAGGGCCACCAGCAGGCAGCGCCAGACGGCCATGGTCGGGTCGCCCCGGAAGGCGACCACGGTGGCCAGGATGGACACGGGATTGATGACGGGCGCGGCCAGCATGAAGGCCACGGCCGCGCCGGCCGGCACGCCCTTGCCCATGAGGCGGCGGGCCAGGTAGACCACGCCGCATTCGCAGCAGGGTGTGGCCGCGCCCAGCGCCAGGCCGAAGAGGGTGGAGGCGAGGCGGCCCTTGGGCAGCAGCCGCTCCATGCGCTGGCGCGGCACGTAGGCTTCCACCAGGCCCGAGGCGATGGAGCCCAAGAGCAGGAAGGGCAGGGCCTCGATGACGATGGAGAGGGTGGCCTGGGCGAAGAGGTCGAGGCTCAAAAGCGCGTTCATGCCGGGATCGCCGCCAGTTCCAGCTTGAAGGTGGCCTTGCCGCCGGCGTCCGGCACGAACCGGGCCAGGCGCTGGTGAAAGGCGGCCAGGGCCGGCCGGTGGGCGACGCTCACGATGGCCGTGCCCGGCAGGCGCGAGACGAGCAGGCCGTAAAGCGCCTGTTCGGCCGGCTCGTCCAGGGCGCTGGTGGCCTCGTCGCAAAAAAGCCAGCGTGGCGCGAGGAGCAGCGCCCGGGCGAAGGCCAGGCGCTGCTGTTCGCCCACGGAAAGCTCCTGGGACCAGTGCCGCTCGACCTCGAGCTGGTCGGTAAGGTGGGCCAGGCCGCAGTCGGAAAGCGCGGCGGCGATGCGCTCGCGGCCGTAGGTCTCCGGCGCGTCGGGGTAGGCCACGGCCGCCTCCAGGCTGGCGATGGGCAGATAGGGGCGCTGGGGCAGGAAGAGCGTCCGCTCGCCCGCCGGCATGGAAAGCGTGCCCGAGGCGAAGGGCCACAGGCCGCCAAGCGCCCGAAAGAGCGTGGATTTGCCGCAGCCCGACGGTCCGGCCACCATGAGGCGCTCGCCCGGGGCCAGGGCCAGGGACGCGCCGGCCAGGAGCGTGTCGCCCTGGGGCAGGCGCAGGGTGAGGTCGTTGAGGCGCAGGCCTGCGCCGGCCGGGGCGTCGGCGCGGTCGAGGCCCTCGTGACGGCGCGATTCCAGGCCTTCCAGGGCGGCGGCGAAGCCGGTCAGGCGGTCCACGGTGGCTTTCCACAGGGCCAGGCGGGTGTAGGCGTCGATGAACCAGGACAGGGCCGACTGGACGTGGCCGAAGGCCGAGACGGTCTGCATGAGTCCGCCGAGCTGGATGGCCCCGGAGAAGTAGCGCGGCGCGGCCACCAGGAAGGGGAAGATGACCGCGGCCTGGGAATAGCCGGCGGAGAACCAGGTGAGGCGCTTCTGGCGGCGCATGATGCCCCACCAGTTGGACACCACGCCGGCGAAGCGGCCGGCCAGTCCCCGGGCCTCCTGGGATTCGCCGCCGTAAAGCGCGATGGCCTCGGCGTTTTCGCGCACGCGCACGAGGTTGTAGCGGAAGTCGGCCTCGTAGCGCTGCTGGAAGAAGTTGAGGCGGATCAAGGGCCGGCCGATGAAATGGGTCAGCATCGAGCCGAGGCCGGCGTAGACCAGCGCGGCCCAGAGCATGGAGCCCGGGATGGGCAGGTCGAGGATGTGGATGTCGCCCGAGAGGTTCCAGAGGATGACGGAAAACGAGGCCAGGGTGACCACCGATTCGAGGAAGCCCAGGGTGAGGGAAAGCGTCTGTTCCACGAAGCCGTTGATGTCTTCGCTGATGCGCTGGTCGGGGTTGTCGGTGAGTCCGTTTTCGAAGCGCAGGCGGTAGTAGTTGTGCGCTTCGAGCCACCTTTCGGCGTAGCGTTCGGTGAGCCAGCGCCGCCAGCGGATCTGGAGCATCTGGCGCAGGTAGATCTGGTAGACGGCCACGATGATGAACATGGCGGCCAGGATGGTGAAGCGGCCGAAGAGGCGGAAGAAGGCGTCGACGTTTTTTTCCTGGAGGGAGTTGTAAAAGAGGTTGTTCCACTCGTTGAAAAGGACGTTGAGATAGACGATGCCGAGGCTCATGCCGATGATGACGGCCAGGAGCAGGCCGGACTTGAACCGTTCCTCGCTTTTCCAGTAGGGCTTGGTCAGGGCCCACAGATCGGACAGGAAGCGCCGCTTCGACCCGGGCATGGGGAGACTCCTTTGGCTGAGGCTTGCGCCCGCAGGCGCGGACCGTCACCCTCTAGTCGCTTGCTCCGGCGGATGCAACCTGGTTGCCCGGCGCAACCACATGAAATCTCGTTCATCAAACGCGAAGGCGGCCGCCTCCCGGGGGAGGCGGCCGCCTTCGGACGCGTCGGCGGGCCGGCGCTAATATTTGTAGGTGAGGCCGAAGGCCACCTTCCAGGTGTTGTTGCCGTTGGCCTGGCTGGCGAGGCGATGTCCCCAGACGCTCTCCTGGAAATGGCCCTGGGCCCAGCCCGTCTCGATGCGGGCCCCCAGGTTGTCGTTGATCATGTACTGGCTGTCGAAGTTGACGCCCAGGGCGTACTCGTTGACGGTCAGGTCGCGGCCCAACTGGAAGTAGGGATTGGAGCCGACGGCGTCGTTGAGGAAGCGGATGGCCCGGGGCGAGTTGTTGCCCTTGAGGTAGGTGAAGGTCAGGCGCTGGGAGAGCTTCTCCACCAGGGTGATGTTGTTGAGGGACGCGCCGAGGCCCATGGCTCCGACCGGGTCCATGCCCATGTTGGAGTTGCGGGCGAAGACCTGGCTGTCGTCGAAGAGGAACGAGCCGCCCGGACCCCAGTTGGGGCGGGTGTGGGGCAGGCGCTCGGAGCCGTTGCCGGTGGATTTGTCCTCGCCGGTGGACCACCAGGCGAAGACCTGCGGCGTGAGCACGTCCCAGCCGACGTATTCCGCGCCGAAGTCCACGAACCAGCCCTGGCGGCGGCTCTTGCTGCGGTCGTCGAGGGCTCCGCCGCCGTTGATCACGTCGGCGTAGAAACGCACCGGGTCGAGCACGGACAGCTCGAAAGCGCCGCCGGCCCAGTAGTAGGCGTTCTGGTTGTTCTTCCAGCCCGTCTGGCCGACCATGGTGCCGGCAGAAAGCAGGTCTTCGGCGTAGGAGGCCTCGGCGAAGGAGGAGGCGTAGGCCGTGTAGTATCCGGCGCTCTTGCCGGCCATGGAGAACACGCCCCAGGGGGTGACCTTGAAGCCCGGCAGGGTCACGGGCAGGGTCAGGATGTAGAAGTCCAGCTCGTCGCCGACCTGGGTGGTGGTGTTGTCGAAAGTGCGGTTGGTGTCGATCATGCGGGCGAAGCCGGCGCTGATCTCCAGGGTGTCCTTGACCAGCGGAGCCTTGACGATGCAGGCGGCGGCCCAGTCGGTGAAGACGATGCTGTCGTTGAAAAGGGCGCTTTGGGGCAGGGCCACGGGCTGGAGGCCGGCGGTGACCTGGATGTCGGTGTTCGGATACTTGAATTCGAGGAAGGCCTGGTAGACCAGGATGCCCTGGGAGTCGGGATTGGCGGCGGTGTAGGTGCCGGTGCCCCAGGTGTTGTCCGTCTTGGTGGCCAGGCGGAAGCGCACGTTCTCGTTGGCGATGAAATCGATGCGCACCCGGATGCGCTGCCAGATCTCGAAGGTGTCCTCGGTCTTGGTGCCGGCCTTGGTCCAGGTGGGGGTGTTGGACGTCCAGGCGGGGTCGTTCCAGCCGGTGAAGTTGTGGCCGCTGAAGTAGACGCCGTAGACGCGGGAGTCGCCGGTGATGCGGACTTGCGTCTCGGCCTGGGCGACGCCGATGGCTCCCCAGAGGAGCAGGGCCACAAGGGCCGGCACGGTGAAGCGTTTCATTCCTCTCCTTCCTCGTGTTGCGGGTTGATGGACGCGGGTTCCTTTCGGGACGGCATCCGGGAGCCGTCGCCGTGTTTCTCGGGTCTTCCCGGCGCGGGGCGAGGGCGTCGGAGGGACCCGGCGTGTCGCGGTGCGGCAACGCCTGGACCAGGAAGGAAGACTTCAAGACCATGCGTCGCATTGCCGCCGGGCGGCCCGGTTGGCGCAATGCGGCGGGGAAACGGCACGCAGAAGAAGAATGCGGTCCGCGTGGGCCGTATCCCGTTTATATTGCAACGACTCTCGGGCACATGACTGCGAAGCCATGTGGATAAGGAATAAATCGCGTCAAGTAAAGTCCACGGAACGGAAAACTCCGCGACAAGCAACGCGCCTTGTTTGCCGACGTTTCAGACTGCGGGAGGACGGAGAAGTTGCCGTTGAACCTTCGGGTCAGGCGGACCCTTGCCTCCGGTTGTTCGGCTCATGCAGGGTTGGTGCGGCGTCCACCCGGAGGCGGACACTTTTCAATAGATAGCATAGTATAACTATTTATATTGGAAAGTACGGATGTGCTTTTTCGGAGGGCAACACCTAGATGTAGGGGTAGGGCTGGTTTTCGAATTCCTTGGCCCGGGGATTGGGGTAGAGGCCCTTGGCCTTGAGGGCGGCCAGGTCCTTGGAGCGGTCCACCCATTTGGTGTGCAGCAGATGTTCGGCCTCGTGGGACAGGGGCTCCTTGAGGAACTTCCTGTACAGGGCGATGACTTGGCCGTTGTCCTGGGAGGCGCGGACCTTGAAGGCCGCGTCCGCGCCGTAGACGCCGCTGACGCGATCCATCATGTATTCCTTGAGCTGCTTGGCCGCGGCCACGGCCCGGCCGGTCAGGCGCAGGCCGACGAGCGCGCCGCCGGTCAGGACGCAGGCGGTCTTCAAAAAGCCGCGACGGGTGAAGCCGGCGATGGACATGGGACGCCCTCCTTAGGCTTTCTGCGCGTTGTAAAGGGCCAGGCGCCTTGTAAGCGACGCGTGGAACCTGGTGGCCCTGTCGTTCATGGACTGGAGCACGGTGGGCATGACGGGCTGGCCGCCGCCCATGACGCAGCCGCCCGGGCAGGCCATGAACTCGATGAAGTGGTAGGGCGACTTGCCGGCCTTGACCGCGTCGCAGACCTTGGCGAAGTTCTTGCCGCCGTTGACCACGGCCACCTTGACGGCGGTCCCGGCGATGTCGACCGTGGCCTCCTTGATGCCGCCCAGGCCCCGCACGGCCTTGAAGTCCCAGCTCTGGGGGGGCTTTTGGGTCAGGGCCTGGTAGGCGAAGCGCAGGGCCGCCTCCATGACGCCGCCCGAGACGCCGAAGATGGTCGCGCCGCCCGTGGACTCGCCCATGACCGCGTCGCGTTTGCCCTCGACCAGCCGGGGCAGGTCGATGCCGGCCTTTTTGAGCATGTAGGCCAGCTCGCGGGTGTTGATGGTGGCGTCGATGTCGCGGAAGCCGCTGGCGTTGTATTCCGGCCGCATCCCTTCGAACTTCTTGGCCGTGCAGGGCATGATGGACACGGTGTAGACGGTCTTGGGATCGTAGCCGGCCTCCTTGGCCCCGTAGGTCTTGGCCAGGGGGCCCATCATGGCGATGGGCGACTTGCAGGAGGAGAAGTGGGGCAAAAGTTCCGGGTAGAAGGTCTCGGCGTACTTCTGCCAGCCGGGACAGCAGGAGGTGAACTGGGGCAGGGGCTTGTCGAGCTTTTTCGTGATGCGGGCCAGAAGCTCCGAGCCCTCCTCCCAGATGGTCACGTCGGCCGTGTATTCGTTGTCCCAGACGTTGGCGAAGCCCAGGCCCTTGAGGGCGGCCAACATGTGCCCGGTGGTCACGGCCCCCAGCGGCATGCCGAAGGGGTCGCCCAGGGCGTAGCGCACGGCCGGGGCCGGCATGGCGATGACCTTGACGCTTTTGTCCTTGAGCTTGGCCTCGATGGCCGGGACGAAGGATACGGTTTCGTACACGGCGGAAACCGGGCAGTGGGTCAGGCACTGGCCGCAGTTGATGCAGGCGGCCGGGTCCACCACCTTGTGGGGCTCGCCGGTCTCGCCGGCGATGGCCCCGGTGGGGCAGTAGCCCATGCAGGTGTCGCAGCCGATGCACTTGGTCTCGTCGACCTGCACGATGAGCGACTGGTCCAGGTCCGCGCCCGGGGGCGGCGTGCTCGTTTCGTAGAAGATTTTTTCCATCTCGATACGGCTCATGGACGACCTCCGACGGGTTGATGGGTTCCCCTTGCGGGTGGGTTGGCGGACGGTTGGCGACGGGAGGCGCGCGCCCGGGGCGAAAGCGGCGGAGATGGGGCGCAAGCGGTCCTGGGGCCTCCCGCCGGGCGCGGGGCGAGGCGTTGCCGGGCTTGGATGTATGGATATAAATTTTTAAAAAGTAGCACGAAAGATTTGTACTATAAACAATCGTATCTTTCAAGTCAGATGAAAAATTATTCTTTGTGACCTGACGGCTTTTCGAAGGAGCGAGGAGCCGACGCGTCTCCGCCTGCCTGGGCTGCCCGTCAGGCCGCTCGGTTGGCCGGTTCGACCCCGGAGAGGGGGCCGCCCGTGCGGCGGGAGCGGCGGGCGGCCCTGGCGGCGGCAGGACCGCGCGGCGAGGGGCAGGACCGCGCGGCGAGGGGCAGGACCGGCGCGGCGAGGGGCAGGACAGGCGCGGCGAGGGGCAGGCCGGCGCGGCGAGGCGCGGGACCGGCGGCGCTTCGTGAAGCGGACGGCCGGG
>NZ_JARKOZ010000089.1 GCF_029978005.1 Solidesulfovibrio sp.
CACCGCCGGCTCCTACGGCCCCAACTCGACCTTCGCCGACAGCCTGCTGTCCGCCGGCACCTTCCTGACCCCCACCGGCATGCGCAACGCCCAGAACGCCTACTGGTGGGCCGGCGGCACCTTCGAGGTGACCGCGCTCGACCCGGTGAAGTTCTACGCCGACGTGATCTACGGCGCCGGCAACCAGGCCGACCGCAAGAAGGACCGCCGCGAAGGCTGGTTCATCGATCTCGGCGCCGAGTACACCGGCTGGGACGTGCTGACCCCGCAGGTCTTCGCCTGGTGGTCCACCGGCGAGGACAGCTCCACCCGCAACGGCTCCGAGCGCATGCCTTCGGTCATGACCAACTGGGGCCCGGGCAACAGCTTCCTGTTCGACTGCTCCCAGGAGCTGCTCAAGCAGGGCAACATGGGCGTCAACCCCATCGGTTCCTACGGCATCGGCGCTTCGCTCAACAACATCTCGTTTATCGAGAAGCTGACCAACCGCGTGACCTTCATCTACCTGCGCGGCAACAACTCGCCGGCGGCCATCCGCTACCTGAACACCTACATGGGCAGCAACCCGTACTTCACCATGGGTCGCGACCTGACCACCAACGAGTACGTCATGGGCGCCAACATCGACACGACCTACCAGATCTACGAGAATCTGGCCGCCGTCATGGAGACCGGCTGGGCCCACGGCGACTTCCAGACCAGCGTCTGGGGCCACCGTCTGGCCGACAAGGCCCGTCAGGGCGACGCCTGGAAGGTCGCTCTCGGCTTCACCTACAAGTTCTAGTTTCGCGCGAAACACGCAGCTGCGACGCGAGGCCGGCTCCCTTCGGGGGGCCGGCTTTTTTGCGTGGAGTTCCTCAGCGTTCGCCGGGCAGGCACCACAGGGGCACGACCGCGCCGGAAACCGCCTCGGCCACGGCGGCGGCGTCCAGGACACGGTCGGAAGGGGAAACGGCCACCGGCGTCTGGCCCCTGGCCAGGAAGGCCTTGACCACGGAAATCGGCACCACGAACCCCATGTCCGCCGGGGCCTCGCCCAGGCTCTCCCGGGCCTTTTCCGTGTCGCGCCTGGCCCTGACCACGCCGGCCACATGCCCGGCGGCGTCGAGGAGCGGCCCGCCGCTGTTGCCGGGAAGCACCTGCGCCGTGACCGCCTGGCCGCCGCGCGGCCCGGCCTGGGGGGCCAGCGTCCGGACCCGGCCCGAAACCACACGCATCCGGCCGGTCGCGGCCGCCTGACCGGGATAGCCGGCGGCGAAGACCGTCGCCCCTTCCGGGAGGTCCCCGCCCTCGCGGAAAACGAGGGTCTTGGCCGGGGCGGTCTCCAGAACGAGCAGAGCCAGGTCGTTTTGCCGGTCCAGGCGGGCCAGACGCGCCGGGACCCGCTTCCCGTCCACCACCGCCAGGATGCGGCCGCACCCGTCGGCCACATGGGCGTTGGTCAGCACGTGTCCGAGGCGGCTGACCACGAAGCCCGAGCCCGTGGAGGGCCGCTGCGCCCGGCCGCCGTCCGGCGGCGCGTCCTTGCCCGCCGCCTTGCCGGCCTTGGCCGCGACGGACAGGGCAACGGACGGATCGAGCCGCTCCTTGGCGGAGGCGGCCAGGGCGTCCAGCCGGGAAGCCAGGGCCGCGTCGCCCCCGGCCCGCTCCCGGGCCGCCAGGGCCAGGCGGTAAGCCTCGGCCGGGTCGCGCGCTACGCCACGCCCGGCCACGAGCATTTCGCCGAGCATCAAGGCGGCCTGGCCCGAACCGGCCTGGGCCGCCCGGCGCAGGTAGCCGGGCGCGTCCGAGGGCGGCCCGCCGCGACTCTCGAGCCGCATGGCCCCGAGCAGGAAAAGCGCCTGGGCCGAGCCCTTCTCTGCCGCCCGCTTGAGGTGCTGCCCGGCCAGGCCGTCGTCGCGGGGCACGCCCTGGCCGCGCAGGTACAGCACGGCCAGGGCCGTCATGGCCGGGACGTTGCCGGCCTCGGCCGCCTTGCGGTAGAGCCGCGCCGCTTCCGCCGGGTCGCGCGGCCCGCCCCGGCCGGTCTCGCGCATGAGGCCGAGCAGGTGCATGGCCGCGGGGCTGCCCGAGGCGACCAGCGGTGCGAGCTCCCGCGCGGCCGTCGCGTCGTCGCCGCGCGCGTAGGCCCGAAGGGCGGCGTCTCGGCCACCCGGCACAGCCCGTAGCGCTGGCTGATCTTCGGCATGGTGCCCGTTTCGTGGTGCGACGCCACCATGAAGAAATTGTCGGACGCGCCGGAATATTTGGCGTAGACCGTGACCAGGGCCATGCCGCCGTCGGGGTAGCGGGCCATGACGTGCAGGCCCGTGGGGCTCGCGGCGAAGGCCCCGACCGTCTCCCGGTCGTCCTCCTCCAGCTTGGCCCGCTTCTTGTCCGCATCCACGATGTCGATGGTCAGCCCCGGCGTGTTGGGGTCGAGCGGCGGCTTGACGCTCACCCCCCCCTGGGGCGAGAAGCCGGCGACCACCCCGTGGCTGAAGGCGCAGGCCAGGCGCCTGGCTGCGAACAGGGCGCGGGCCGCGTCGTCGTCGCCGGCCAGGCACGGCCCGGCGGCCAGGCACAGGCCGGCGGCCGCCAGGGTCGCGGCAATGATGAGAGAGCGCATGCCATCCTCCGTTCCCGGGAAACATCCTGTTACCGGTGCAGTGAAACAGGCGACCGGAAACGTCAAGCGGCGCTCCGGCGCCCGTCCCCGCCCGGCGGGACGGACGCGGGAAATCCCTTGCCGCCGGGGCGGCCTTGACGTACTGTGCGTCCCCTCACGCCCCCGCCGCCGTTCGTGATTTCGTCGCCTCGGCGGCCTAGGCGGGCGTGTCTTCCGGAGTTTTCCCATCATGCAAAAGTTTCGCGTGTATTTCGCCACCAAGGACCATGTTCCAACGCGCTGGTTCCGTTCGAAAAAGGAAGTTTTGGAAACGGAATATGTCGTCGTTTCCGCGCACAACGAAGCCCATGCCTCCAAGGAGGCCAAGAAGCATGTCGATCTTGCGACCTTGACCATTCCGTTTCAGGTGACGCATATCGAGCGTGCCCCGGCCGACGAGGCCGAGGGCTGCCACGGCCATCTGGCCAGGACCGCCCCGCCCCAGGCGCGCGCGGCCGTGCCCGAGGAGGATGCCCCGCAAGCCCCCGTCGCCGGGGACGCGACCGCCGACGCCGACGCCCCGGACGGGGACGACGACAGGCGCTGACGCGGCCGGTGCGCCGGCCCGGATCGGAGGACGCCCATGCTGACCGCCTTTCCCAGGGCCGTGCTGGCCCATGCCCGCGGCATCCGCTTCGCTTTCGCCCACAAGGGCTACCTGCTGCTGGCGCTCGTGCCCTTCCTCCTGACCCTGGGCATCTTCACGGCCGGGTTCTGGCTGTTCGCGGCCTCGGGCGACCGCATCCTGGCCTTTTTCTGGTCCCCGGAGGCGTCGGCCGCCGGAGGGTTCCTCGGGGCGCTCTATTGGCTTTACGTCCATGTGGCCAAGTACCTGCTCTACCTGCTGGCCGTGGCGCTCATGTACTTCCTGTTCATGGTCACGGCCAACATCCTGGCCTCGCCGCTGTACGACGTCATGGCCGGGCGGATGCTCGCCGCGGCCCGGGGCGGCAAAGTCGCCGAGGCGGGGTTGCCCTGGTGGCGCGTGATGGCCGAGGAAGTCAAAAAGGCCGTGTTCGTGGCCGCCGTGCCCGTGCTGCTGGTGTTCGTGCCGGTCGTCGGCCAGTTTTTGGCCCCGGTGGCGGCGGCGGGCTTTCTGGCCTTCGATTTCATGGACTTCGCCTTCTGCCGCGAGGAACCGCGTTTCGCGACCCGGCTGCGCCGCGCCGCCGGGCGGCCGATGACCCTGCTCGGCTTCGGCGCGCCCCTGCTCATCCCCATTGTCAATATCGTGCTTTTTCCCTTCGCCATCTGCGGCGCGACCCTGCTGTATCTGGACACGTTGGGCCAGGATGCGGCAGAATCGAAGCGTCCATGACATTTTGGCAACAGGATTCCGGGCACGGCGGTTTTACGGTATAGCTCCGCGCACCCCAGATAGCGACGCGTCGCCGGGCCTCCCCCGGCGGCGGAAGGATCTCCGCCCCATGCAGCAGCATGCTTTCGCGGCCTGCGCCGGATCGCGCCGGAGCCGGGCCGCATGACTACCCACGGCCACGCCCCCGAAAAATCCCTGTCCCACACCCTCGCCCTGGCTTTCGGGGCGCTCGGCGTCGTTTACGGCGACATCGGCACGAGTCCGCTGTACGCCATGAAGGAATGCTTCCACGGCATCCACGCCATCGACGCGACGCCCGAGAACGTGTTCGGCGTGCTGTCGCTGATCTTCTGGTCCCTGACCATGGTCATCACCATCAAGTACGTGCTGTTCATCACCGCCGCCGACAACCGGGGCGAGGGCGGCATCTTCGCGCTCATCGAGCTTCTGCCCAAGGACCGGGGCCATCGCCACGTGCGCAAGACCCTGGCCGTGCTGGGACTTGTCGGTGCGGGCCTGCTCTACGGCGACGGGGTCATCACCCCGGCCATCTCGGTGCTGTCGGCCGTGGAGGGCCTAAACGTCGCCACGAGCGCCGCCGAGCCGCTCGTGGTGCCCATCACCTGCGTCATCCTCTTCGGCCTGTTCATGGTGCAGCGCCGGGGCACGGCCGGCATCGGCAAGGTCTTCGGCCCGGTGATGCTCGTCTGGTTCGGCGTGCTGGCCGTGCTCGGGGTCAAGGAGATAATGGCCGCGCCGCAGGTGCTCGGGGCCATCAACCCCTGGCACGCCGTGAATTTCTTCATGCGCAACCACCTGCACGGCATCGTGGTGCTCGGCGCGGTGGTGCTGTGCATCACCGGCGGCGAGGCGCTCTACGCCGACCTCGGGCATTTCGGCCGCCGCCCCATCCAGCTGTCCTGGCTCTTCATCGTCTTCCCCTGCCTGGTCCTCAACTATTTCGGCCAGGGCGCGGGCCTGCTCCTGGACCCGTCCATCGCGGCCAACCCCTTCTACAGCCTGGTGCCCGACAACCTGCTCTATCCCATGGCCGCCCTGGCCACGGCGGCCACGGTCATCGCCTCCCAGGCGCTGATCTCCGGCGTCTTTTCCCTTACCCGCCAGGCCATCCAGCTCGGCTGCTGCCCAAGGCTTCGCATCGTGCACACCTCGAGCGCCATGGAAGGGCAGATCTACATTCCCGAGGTCAACTTCGCCCTCATGTGGGCCTGCATCGGCATCACCATCGCCTTCGAGGAATCCAGCCGCCTGGCCGCGGCCTACGGCATCGCGGTCACGGCCACCATGGGCATCACCTCCATCCTCTACTTCTTCGTGGCCCACTGGACCTGGAAGCAGCCGCTCTACCGCTGCCTGCCGCCAGTGCTGGTGTTTTTGGCCTTCGACCTGGCCTATTTCGGCTCGAACCTGCTGAAGGTGGCCGACGGCGGCTGGTTCACCCTGCTCATCGCCGCCGGCGTGTTCACGGCCATGGCCACCTGGCAGGACGGCCGCCGGGCCTTGCGCGACATGTCCCTGTCCGCGACCGTCCCCCTGCGCACCTTCCTCCAGGAAGTGGCCACCAAAAATCCCCTGCGCGTGCCCGGCACGGCCGTGTTCATGTCGCTCTCGCCCTTGGGCACGCCCGTGACGCTTCTGCACCACTACAAACACAACAAGGTCTTTCACCAAAGCGTGGTCATCCTGACGGTGACCTCGGCGGACACGCCCACCGTGCCCGAGGCCGACCGCCTGGACGTCCAGGACCTCGGCTCCGGATTCTACCGGGTGGTGGCCCGCTACGGCTTCATGGAGTCCCCGGACGTGCCCGACATCATGGCCCGGGCGCGCGACACGGGCATCCCCATCGACCCGCCGGCCGACACCACCTTCTTCCTCGGCCGCGAGAGCCTGCTCACCACGGGCAGGACCAAGATGGCCGGCTTTCGCAAGTCGCTTTTCGCGCTCATGTCCCGCAACGCCCGGCCGGCCACGGCCTATTTCGGCCTGCCCCCGGGACGCGTGGTGGAGCTCGGCGTGCAGGTCGAGCTGTGAGGCCGCTCCGGCCGCCCGTTTCCGCCCCGCCCCTTGACCCGGGGCGCTTCCTGCCGTAACCGCAAGGCGCGGTTCGCGCCGCGCCAAACCAAGCCGTTTTCCGCCCCACGCCGGCAAAAGAGGAGCGCATGACCGATACGCCCGAGAGACAAACGCCGCAGGCCGGCCCCGAGTCCGCCGGGGCCGGAGTCCCGCCGCAGGGACCGGCCCCCGTCCCGGCCGGGGAAGAAGCCGCCGCCCCCTCGCTGCCCGAGGCCGTGGCCCCGGAAGGACCGGCCGCACCGCCGGCCCCGCCGTCGCCCGCCGGCGCCTCCGCCGCCGGCGACATGAAGGAAGCGCCGCTGCTCGAGCACCTGCTCGAACTGCGCACGCGCCTGGTGCGTTGCCTCATCGCCGTGGGCGTGGGCTTCGCCGCCTGCTACGCCTTCGCCGAGCAGCTCCTCGGCATCCTGCTGCGGCCCCTCATGGAGGTGATGCCGGGCGGGAGCAAGCTCATCGCCACGAGCCTGCCGGAAACCTTCTTCACGGTCATGAAGCTGGCCCTGGTGGCCGGGGCCTTCGTGGCCAGCCCCTTCATCTTCTACCAGCTGTGGCAGTTCGTGGCCCCGGGGCTCTACAAGGAAGAGCGCAAGATCATCGTGCCCGTGGCCTTTTTTACGGCGGTGTGCTTCGTGGGCGGGGCGCTTTTCGGCTATTTCATTGTCTTCCCGTTCGGGTTCAAGTTCTTCGTGGACTACGCCTCGGACTACATCACGGTCATGCCGACCATCAGCGCCTACTTCACGCTGGCCGTGACCCTGCTGTTCGCCTTCGGCCTCATCTTCGAGTTGCCGGTCTTCATCTTCTTCATGACGAGCCTGGGGCTGGTCACCACCAAGACCCTGCGCAAGTTCCGCCGCTGGGCCATTCTCTTGAGCTTCATCGTGGCCGCCGTCCTGACCCCCACGCCCGACGCCATAAACCAGCTCCTCATGGCCGGCCCCATGGTCGTGCTCTACGAGGTCGGCATCTGGGTCTCCTGGTTCGTGGACAAGTCGCGCAAGGAGGAAAAGGCCGCCAAGGAAGCGGCCAAGGAGGCCGAAGCCGCCGCCGGCGCGACGCCGCCCCCGGCCGGCCCCGCCCCGGAAGCGGCCAAAGCCCCGGAAGCTGCCAGGGAGCCCGAGGCCGCCCCAGAGCCGCACACGCCCGAGACGCCCGCCGCCAAACCGGCCGGCGACGACGACCCCAAGGCCGGCTAGGGCCGCGATGCGAACAGTAAAAAAATACAGTAACAACAGCTGATTATACGCCGCGTCCGCGGAATCCCAGGCAGGGGTTTCGCGGACGCGGCGCAATCGCCGGCCCCCGGGGGCGGCCACGCGCCGGTCGTCCCCGCCCTCCCTCCGCCTTGACAAGCCGCCCCTTTCCAGGCATGGATAAACTAGAGGCGACGGCCGCAGCCGCTTGGCCGGCGCAGCGTCCCATCCGCCCGGGCCGCCCGCGATGGCGGGCACGCAGGCCTGTCAGGCTGACCGCGCCGCCCGCGGCCTTCCTCGCCTCCAAAGCGACCATGTCGCTTGACGTCCCGCCGTCGGCTGTCGGCGACCGGGACACGACCTCTCGCCACGCGAGCCACTCCACAAGCGGACGACCGAGACGGCCCGGCTTTGCCCGGGCTCATAGGCCTCCCGCCTCCAAGGCGTCCTCCGGACGCCGGCGCATCCGGCCCCCTCGGCGTCGCACCCATGGAGCGACGATGCGACACGCTTATACCCTGCTCACGACCCTGACGCTGCTCGTCACGGCCCTGGCCCTGCCGGGCTGCGCCGGCACCAAGGCGGCCAAGTCCGCGCCCTCGGTCACCGCCGCCGCGCCAAGCGCGGCCGACTCCTTCGGCCGCCTGGCCGACCCGGACTTCCTCTTCAGCGGCCCGGCCAAGGGACGGGGCAACACGCTCAAGGTCAAGGCCCTGGCCTACTGCTCCGTGGGCGGCAAGAAGGCGAAACGCGCCACGCGGGGGGCCTGGGGCGACACCCTGCGCGAAGAGGAAAACGCCGTGGCCGTTTCGCCGGACCTGCTGGAAATGGGCCTGGACCGCGGCGACCTCATCACCATCGAGGGCCTGCCCGGCAAGTACAAGGTCCTCGACGTCATGCACGACCGCCACGACAGGACCATCGACATCTTCTACGGCGACGACCGCTGCGGCGCCATGCAGTGGGGCAAGCGCACGCTGACCATCTCCTGGCACTAAGCCGGGGACGGTCCGGACGGCGGTGCGCGGCCGGGCACGCGAGCCGCCATGGTGCGACGAGGCGGCAGAATGCGACGCGCGCGGACGCGGCGTCAGGGCAGGACTTCGACCAGGACGTAGCGGGCGGCGAAGCCCAGGGCGTAGACGCACACGAGCGTCAGGAAAAAGGCCCGGAACACGCCCTTGCCGCCCCGGCCCTCGACCAGGCGGGTCAGGACGAAGCCCAGGACCACGGCCAGCAGCAGGCCGAAGCCCAGGGCCATGGCGACCTTCGTCAACGCGATCTCGGCCATCTTCTTCCCTCTCTCCCGGCTCCTGGTGTTTCCGACGAAAAATCCGGAGACCGTATTCAGCCCGTCATCACGACAACCCGGTTCAGCCATTCCAGGCTTCCAAAGCAAAAATTCCATCAACACTCGCCCCGCAGGGGCGACGGCCCGGGGGCGGAATTTTCCCTGTCGAGCCTGCCGCGAAGCGGCGGCACCGGCAGGGGAAATTCCGCCCCCGTCTTCGCTGCGCCAACGGCGGCCCGACCGGTGCACGCAGCCCTCTCCGCCCGCCCACGCCAACCGGGGGGACTGGGGGGAGCGACTCCCCCCAGTGGGTCCAGGGCAACGCCCTGGCGGGTGCAGGGCAACGCCCTGGCGGGTGCAGGGCAGCGCCCTGGCGGGGTCCAGGGCAACCCCCGGTGGCGGGGCAACGCCCGGCGACCGGCCCTAGCGCTGATCGATGGGCACGTAGGGCCGGCGGGGCGGGCCGGTGTAGATCTGGCGCGGCCGGTGGATGCGCGTGGTGGGGTCGCGGTTCTCCTCGCGCCAGTGGGCGATCCAGCCCGGCATGCGGCCGATGGCGAACATGACCGGGAACATGTTGACCGGGATGCCGAGCGCCCGCAGGATGATGCCGGAATAGAAGTCCACGTTGGGATAGAGCTTGCGGCTCTTGAAGTAGTCGTCGGACAGGGCCGTCTCTTCGAGCTCCAGGGCGATGTCCATCATGGGGTCGTTCTTGCCCGACTGGAAGACCAGCTCGTGGGCCGCCTTCTTGAGCACCCGGGCCCGGGGGTCGAAGTTCTTGTAGACCCGGTGGCCGAAGCCCATGAGGCGGCGCTCCTTGCGCTTGACCATGTCCAGGAAGGACTTGACCTTGTGCTTGCCGGACAGGATCTGCTCGAGCATGTCGATGACCGCCGCGTTGGCCCCGCCGTGCAGCCGCCCCCACAGGGCGCAGATGCCGGAGGACACGCTGGCGAAGAGGTTGGCCTGGGTGGAGCCGACCATGCGCACGGTGGAGCAGGAGCAGTTCTGCTCATGGTCGGCGTGCACGATGAGGAAGAGCGTGAGCGCCGAGACGGCCTGCTGGGTGGGCTCGTAGTCGCGGTTGGGCACGGAGAACATCATGTGCAGGAAGTTGCGGCAATAGCTCAGGTTGGGGTCCGGGTACATGAACGGCAGCCCCAGCGACTTGCGGTAGCTGAAGGCGGCGATGGTGCGCACCTTGCTCACGAGCTTGGCCACGGCCATGGTGAAGTCGTCCATGCTCTGGATTTCGAGCAGCTCGGGATGGTAGTTGCCAAGCGAGTTGATGACGGCGGACAGAATGGCCATCGGCTGGCCGCCGGGGGGGAAGCCGTCGAAATGATGGAGCAAGCCTTCGTGCAGCAGCTCATGCTCGGAGAGCAGGAAGCGAAAGGCCGTACGTTCTTCGGCCGTGGGCAGCTTGCCGAAGATCAGCAGCATGGCCGTCTCGATGAACGAACTCTTTTCGGCCAGCTGCTCGATGGGGATGCCGCGATAGCGCAGGATGCCCTTCTCGCCGTCCACGAAGGTGATCGACGACAGGCACGACCCGGTGTTGGCGTAGCCGGGGTCGAAGGTGAGAAGCCCCATCTCTTTTTCCAGGGAGGTGACGTCGATGCCGACTTCGCCCTCGCTGCCGACGGTGACCGGCAGTTCCAGGGTCTTGTCGCCGTAGGCCAGGGTGGCGGTTTTGACTGCGCGCATGAGATTCCTCGTGTCCGGGCTGAGGGGGAGAGAGAACGGCCGCAAGCGGCGCGGCGGCTGCCCTGTCGCGCCGCCCGAAAGGCAGTATAGGAAAAAAATTCGGTCTTGTCTTCCCGGGTTGCCGCCCCTGCCCCGGCGGCCTCGTTCCGGCCTTCCTCCAACAAGAAAAACGGGAAGGAGGCAACGCTCCGTTTCCTTCCCGGAATCAGGCCCAGGGCATCTGCCGCCAGTCCATGACCCCGGGCAGATGGCCATGCTGGCGGGCGAGCAGTTCCAGGGGGGCCAGGGCCAGGCCGGCCAGCTCCGAGGGGTAGTCGGCCAGGTCTCCGTCCTGCAGTTCGGAGAGGTAGTGGTTGCAACGGCGGCAGGCCACCACGCGCTCGCCGTCGAAGCCCGGCACGGCGTAGGCCTGGGCCGTGGGGCCGGCGGCCTCGCAAAAAGGGCACTCGCGCCGGGAAAAGCGCCAGGTCGCGGCGCAAAAGGCGCAGGTCATGACGCCGCCGGCGGCGTCGCGGCGCATGTAGCCGGGCCAGGAGCCGCATACCGGACAGTAGCCCCGGTTCCAGGCGGCCTCGGCCACGAGCCCGGCCAGACGCCGCCCTCTGGCCATGGCCAGGGGCGTGACGAGCTGGGTGGCCCAAAACGTCATCACCCGCGCGTCCACGCCGAGCCTGTGGGCCAGGCGGGCCAGGTCCGTCTTCTTCTCGCGCAGCAGGTTCCGGACGGCCTCGGCCACGAACCCTTCCCGAGCCCGGGCGGCCTGGCCGATGGCCGAGAGGTCCGGCCGCACATCGCGAAACCCGGCCACGAGGGCCGGCTGGAGCACCTCGAAGGCGCGCTCCAGGGCGGCCTCGTCCAGGGGAAATTCGTCGCGCGCCTCGAGGCTCGCCCCTTGGGCCAAGCGCACCGGGTCCACCCGCGACCCGGGCCGTGAGGCGTCGGCGCAGCGCAGCGCCTCGACAAGAGGTTCCCGGGCCACAAGCAGCCCCAGAAAAGGATCGACGAACGCCCGGACGTGGGGGCGTTCGCGGCGCAGACGGTCGAGTTCGCTGGCGAGGGAGCAAGCGTGTTCCATGGCGCGACCCTTTGCCGGCGGCGGCCGCGGAATCGGGCGGACGGCGTCCGGCGCAAGCGAGTCAGGCGTGCCAACAAACCCCGCGGCCGTCAACCGGGGCGAAAGTCCTGCCGCTGTCACGGAAACTTTTCCGTGACAGCGGATTATTTTATTGTATTTAAAATAACCTAAATGGATAATTGAAGAATCCTTTTCGGCTAGAGAGGTCTTTTTCCTGGAAAAACCGTGCCTGTTAGTGCCAAAGCTCAAGCAATCCGGATTCCTTTGACCCTGCCTGTCCGATTTCCCTACACAGTAGTGTGCCTGATTCGACATAAGTCTGACCGTCGGGCGGAGGGCCGCCCGGCGTGGTGGGAACCGGAAAAAGGAGGCGGTATGGGCATTTCGCGACGTGGGTTCATGAAATTGACGGGGGCCGGACTGGCCTGCCTGGGGCTTAGGGACCTCGGGCTCGATCCCCGTCCGGCGGCGGCGTACGCCACCAAGCTGCGCATCGAGGGGGCCAAGGAGTATCAGTCCACCTGTCCCTTCTGCTCGTGCGGCTGCAGCATTTTGATGTTCGTCAAGGACGGCAAGTTTTTAAGCTCCGAAGGCGATCCCGACTATCCGGTCAGCGAAGGCGCGCTGTGCCCCAAGGGCGCGGCCTTCCATTCCATGCACGTGAGCCACCACCGCATCCTCAAGCCCCAGTACCGGGCCCCGGGCAGCGACAAGTGGGTGGAAAAGGACTGGGACTTCGTCCTTGACCGCATCGCCCGGCGCGTCAAGGAGACCCGCGACCGCGACTTCATAGAGAAAAACGAGAAGGGCCAGACCGTCAACCGGGTCGAGTCCATCTTCCACCTGGGCACGTCCCAGATGGACAACGAGGAGTGCGCCGTCGCGCACCAAATGCTTCGGGGCCTGGGGGTCGTTCATATCGACCACCAGGCGCGGGTCTGACACTCGCCCACTGTACCGGCTCTGGCAGAGTCGTTCGGACGCGGCGCGATGACCCAGCACTGGATCGACATCAAGAATGCGGACGTGGTGCTCATCATGGGCAGCAACGCCGCGGAACACCACCCCATCTCGTTCAAGTGGGTGCTCAAGGCCAAGGACGCCGGGGCCACGGTCATCCACGTGGACCCCAAGTTCTCCCGCACCTCGGCCCGCAGCGATTTCCACGTGCCCCTGCGCTCGGGCACGGACATCGCCTTCCTCGGCGGCATGATGAAGTACATCCTGGAAAAGGAACTCTACTTCAAGGACTACGTCCGGGACTACACCAACGCCTCCTTCATCGTGTCCGAGGGCTTCTCCTTCAAGGACGGCCTGTTCTCGGGTTACGACCCGGCCACCAGGACCTACGACCGCAAGACCTGGGTCTTCGACAAGGACGAAAACGGCGTCGTGCTCAAGGACAAGACCTACCAGCACCCCCGTTGCGTCTTCCAGCTGCTCAAGAAGCACTATGACCGCTACGACGTCGGCACGGTGTCGGCGATCACCGGCGTGTCCAAGGAAAACCTGCTGAAGGTGTGGGACGCCGTGGCGGCCACGGGCAAGCCCGACAAGGCCGCCACCATGATGTACGCCCTGGGCTGGACCCAGCACAGCGTGGGCGTGCAGAACATCCGCTGCGCCGGCATCATCCAACTGCTGCTGGGCAACGTCGGCGTGGCCGGCGGCGGCATCAACGCCCTGCGCGGCGAGCCCAACGTCCAGGGCTCCACGGACCACGCCCTGCTCTACGATTCGCTGCCCGGCTACAACCCGGTGCCGGTCGCGGCCTGGGCGACCCTGGCCGACTACCTCAAGGCCAACACGCCGGCCAGCAAGGACACGAAAAGCGTCAACTGGTGGCAGAACCGGCCCAAGTACGTGGTCAGCCTGCTGAAGTCCTGGTACGGCGACGCGGCCACGGCGGAAAACGAGTTCGGCTACGGCTGGGTGCCCAAAATCGAGCCCAACGTCGAGTACGCCAGCCTGTTCATGTTCGACAAGATGTACAAGGGCAAGATCAAGGGCGGGTTCATCTACGGCCACAACCCGGCCATGTCCATGCCCAACTCCCACAAGATCAGGAAGGCCCTGACCAACCTCGACTGGCTGGTCATCGGCGAGGCCCACGAGACCGAAACCTGCGCCTTCTGGCGGCAGCCGGGCTTCGACCCCAAAAACGTCAAGACCGAGGTGTTCATGCTGCCGTCGTGCCAGCGCGGCGAGAAGGACGGCACCACCTCCAACTCCGGCCGCTGGCACATGTGGCACTACAAGGGCTACGAGCCCATGGGCGTGAGCAAGCCCATGGGCTGGATGGTCGTCGAGATCACCAAGCGCGTCAAAGCGCTCTACGAGAAGGAGGGCGGCGCCTTTCCCGCGCCCATCCAGAACCTCGACTGGTACAAGGAGTACGACGCGGACCTGGTGGCCAGGAAGATCAACGGCCAGTTCACCCGCGACGTGACCATCGGCGACAAGCAGTACAAGAAGGGCGACCAGGTGCCGGCCTTTCCGATGCTCGCCGCCGACGGCTCCACCACCAGCATGTGCTGGGTCTACGCCGGCAGCTACGGCCCGGGCGGCAACCTGACCAAGCGCCGCGACCACGCCCAGACGCCCATGCAGGCCAAGATCGGGCTCTATCCCAACTACTCCTGGGCCTGGCCCGTCAACCGCCGCATCATCTACAACCGCGCCTCGGTGGACGTGAACGGCAAACCCTTCAACCCGGCCAAGGCGGTCATCGCCTGGG
Source organism: Solidesulfovibrio sp. (assembly GCF_029978005.1). Classification (GTDB taxonomy): domain Bacteria; phylum Desulfobacterota; class Desulfovibrionia; order Desulfovibrionales; family Desulfovibrionaceae; genus Solidesulfovibrio. Next base: position 14,069 of record NZ_JARKOZ010000089.1, read on the forward strand.
AGGACGGCAAGTGGGTCGGCGACGTGCCCGACGGTCCGGCCGCGCCCATGGCCGATCCCAAAGGCGTGTACCCGTTCATCATGCAGACCGAGGGCCACGGCCAGCTGTTCGGCCCCGGCCGCGTGGACGGCCCCTTCCCCGAGCACTACGAGCCGGCGGAAACGCCCGTCACGGTCAACCCCTTCTCGGCCCAGATGAGCAACCCCTGCATGAAGGTGGCCGAAAGCGACATGGACGCGCTGGCCAAGCCCGGCGATCCGCGCTTCCCCATCGTGCTGACCACCTACAGCATGACCGAACACTGGTGCGGCGGCGGCGACACCCGCAACACCCCGCCCCTGCTCGAGGCCGAGCCCCAGCTCTACATCGAGATCAGCCAGGAGCTGGCCAAGGAAAAAGGCATCAAAAACGGCGATCCGGTGGTCATCGAGAGCCTTCGCGGCAAGGTCGAGGCCATCGCCATGGTCACCGTGCGCATGACCCCGCTTCAGGTCGCGGGCAAGACCCTCCACCTCGTCGGCATGCCGTTCTGCTTCGGCTGGACCACGCCGGGCGTGGGCGACGCCACCAACCGCCTGACGGTGTCGGTGGCCGACCCCAACACCCGCATCCCGGAGTACAAGGCCTGCCTGGTCAACCTGCGCAAGGCCGACAAGGTGACGGAACTGTACCGCTAACACGCGTCCCGGCCGGGAGCCGCCCGGCTCCCGGCCGGACCTTACACGGAGCGCGCCATGCCCAAGACCTTCTTCATCGACACTTCCCGCTGCACGGCCTGCCGCGGCTGCCAGGTGGCCTGCAAGGAATGGCACCAGCACAAGGCGGTGCCCACCAAACAGACCGGCACCCACCAGAACCCGCCGGACTTCACGCCGTTCAACTTCAAGATCGTGCGGTTCTCCGAGCACAAGATCGACGGCCAGGTGAAATGGCTCTTCTTCCCGGACCAGTGCCGGCATTGTCTCGTCCCGCCCTGCAAGGACGCGGCCGACGCCTACGTGCCCGGGGCCATCGTCCTGGATGAGCCCTCCGGGGCCGTGCTCTACACGGACCTGACGAAAAAGCTCACCATCGACCAGGCCCAGGAAGTCCACGACGTGTGCCCGTACAACATCCCGGTACGCGACCGGGATTCGGGGCTGCTCACCAAATGCGACTGGTGCATCGACCGCCAGCAGGCCGGCATGCTGCCCGCCTGCGTCAAGACCTGCTGCACCGGCACCATGAACTTCGGCGAGCGCGACGACATGCTGGCCCTGGCCCAGAGAACCCTGGCCAAGGTCAAGGAGCGCCATCCCCAGGCCCAGCTCCTGGACGAGGAATACCTGCGCGTCGTCTACCTCGTCACCGAGCCCCGCAACCTCTACCACGAATACGCCGAGCGCCGCGTCCCCAACCGGGGCCCGATGTCGCGCCAGGCGTTTCTGGCCATGCTGGCCCGGCCCGTCACCCGGATGCGCGGCTAGCCGGAAAGCGGTTCCCAGGTCGCGCGGCCGCCATCTGCCAGTGGCGGCCGCGCGGCCGCTTCGCCCAGAGAGGACACTCCCATGCGCATTCCCCCGAACATGACCCACGCCTCCCCGGACCTGCCCGACGTGCCGCCGCCGGCGGAACTGACCGAGGTCATCGACCGCTTCACGGCCCTGGCCGCGCTGCGGCGCGAGATCGCCGCCGCCGTGCCGGACGCGCCCGTGGGCATGACCTTCGACCCGGACCTGTTCGCCGCCGGCAAGCCCCTGCTGGCCGACGCCGGCCCGGCGGAGCTCGCGCCGGACTTCAGGCTGGCGGCGGGCCTGCTGCTGCCGCGCCTGGCGGAAATCTTCCCGGCCCTGGCCAAGGACGCGGCCGCCCTGGCCCAGGCCATGGCCATGGGGCCGCGCCTGGCCGAGCCGCTCGTGACGGCCCTGGCCCAGGGCAGCGAGGAGGATGTGGAGGCTTTGGCCGCGGAGATGGGCGTGCGGCCCGGGGCGCTGGTCTTCGCCTCGCGCGAGGCGCTTTCCGCCGTGCTGCGGGCCAGGGCGCGCACGCTCTCGCCCCTGGCCGACGACGTGCTGTGGCAACAGCCCGCCTGCCCGGTCTGCGGCGGCCCGCCGGACTGCGGCATGCTCAAGGAGCAAAGCGAACCTTCGGAATTTCTCATCGCCAAGTCGGGGCGGCTGTACCTGCACTGCGCGCTGTGCGGCCACCAGTGGCGCTACCCGCGCCTCAAGTGCGTGGCCTGCGGCGAGGGCGAGCAGGAGCAGCTCGACGTGCTCTTCCCGGCCGGCCGCGACCGCGAGCGCATCCACGTCTGCCGCAGCTGCGGCCACTACCTGATCGTGCTCAATCGCGTGGAGAGCACGCGGGACGCGGACCTGGACACGGCCCCGGCGGCCATGATCCACCTCGACGCCGCCGCCCAGGCCCGGGGCTACGCGCCCATCTGCGACACGCCCTGGAACCATCTGAACAGCGACTGATCGCTCCGCCCCGCTTTTCCCTTTCGGGAGGTCCAGGAGGGGCCGTCGCCCCTCCTGGCCGCCGGAGGCATCCCCTCTCCCTACCCCCGCCGGCGCAGCAAAAACATGCCGTACGTGGCCAATAGATTGGGAAAAAACTTCACCACCATGCCCTTTTCGTGGTGGTGCGGGGTGCTGATGGCCGTCTCGCGGGCGATGACGAAGCCTTCCTTGCGGCAAAAGCGCCGGAAGTCGCGGATGGTGATGACCCGGATGTTGGGCGTGTCGTACCACTCGTAGGGCAGCTCCCGGGAGACCGGGGCCCGCCCCCGGAAGAGCAGCTGGCCGCGAATGCGGTAGTAGGCGAAGTTCGGGAAGCTCACGATGCCGCATTTCCCCACCCGCAGCATCTCGCGGATGAGGCTGGCCGGATCGTAGACCTGCTGCAAGGTCTGGGACAGGATCACGTAGTCGAAGCTGCCGTCGGCGTAGTCGCGCACTTCCTCGTTGATGTCGCCGTGCAGGACGGACAGGCCCTTTTCGATCCCCCGCGTGACCTTGCCCTCCTCGGCCTCGATGCCCGTGCCGCGCACGTCCTTGTCCACGGACAGGATGTGGAGCAGGTCGCCCGAGCCGCAGCCGAGATCCAGCACCTTCGAGCCCGGCTCGATCCAGGACGCGATCACCGACAGGTCATAGCGCATGGCCGGCCTCCCTGGCCGCGTCCCCGGCCGCCCGGTCGAGGAAGCCCTCGAGCATGCCCGACAGCCTGGCGTTGGGCAAAAGGAAGGCGTCGTGGCCCCACTTGGCCTCGATCTCCACGAAGCTCACGTCCAGGCCGTTTTTCTTCATGGCCTGGACCATGGCCCGGGACTGGTAGGTCGGGTAGAGCCAGTCCGACGAGAAGGAGGCCACCAGGAACCGGCAGCGCGCCTTGGCGAAGGCGGCCACGGCCGAGCCCCCGCCGTGGCTGGCCTCCAGGTTGAAGTAGTCCGCCGCCTTGGTCACGTAGAGAAAGGAATTGGCGTCGAAGCGGTCCACGAACTTCTGGCCCTGGTAGCGCAGGTAGGACTCCACCTGGAAGTCGGCCTCCTCGAAATTGAACGAGATCTCGCAGCGGTCCTGGAGCCGGCGGTCGAACTTCTGGCGCATGGACTCGTCGGACAGATAGGTGATGTGCCCGATCATGCGGGCCACGGCCAGGCCGTGGCCGGGCTTTTCGCCGTCGTAGTAGTCGCCGCAGTTCCACTTGGGATCGGCCATGATGGCCTGCCGGGCCACTTCGTTGAAAGCGATGCCGAGCGCCGAATGCTTGGTGGTGGTGGCCAGGGGCACGGCGGCGCGCACCATGTCCGGATAGCGCACGGCCCATTCGAGGACCTGCATGCCGCCCATGGAGCCGCCGATGGCGCACAGGAGCTTTTTTATGCCCAGATGCTCCACCAGCCGCTTCTGGGCCCGCACCATGTCGCCGATGGTGATGACCGGGAAATTGAGGCCGAAGGGGCGTCCCGTGGCCGGGTCGACGGAGGAGGGGCCGGTCGAGCCCATGCAGCCGCCGATGACGTTGGAGCAGACCACGAAGTAGCGGTCCGTGTCGATGGGCTTGCCCGGGCCGATCATGATGTCCCACCAGCCGGGCTTGGAGTCGGCCTTGTCGTAGTAGCCGGCGGCGTGGGAGTCGCCGGTCAGGGCGTGCAGCACGAGCACGGCGTTGGAGGCGGTCTCGTCGAGTCGGCCGTAGGTCTCGTAGGCCAGGGTCACGGGGCCGAGCGTGCGGCCCGATTCCACGGTCAGGACGCCTGGCGGGGCGGCGAAGGTGAAAAACCGCTTCTCCACCCGCCCCACGCTGTTCCCGGTCTGGTCGTGTTCCACGTATTCGCTCATGGGGGCCTCTCGGCGGGTTTCCTACCAGGAAGGAGGGAGAAGCGCCAGCGGGCCGGGGCCGGCCGTGCCGGGAGGCGCAGGAGAGCCGAAGTTCACGTTTTCCATCCGGGCGTAACCGATCCGACAGGCGTATTTTGACATTTCGCGCAAGAAAAGACAGTGTTGCCCGATCGGGAGGTCGAAATGGTCTTGTCGGACCGTCGCGCGGAAAAACGGGTCCAGCCCCCGCAGGACGCTGTCCTGGATTTCGCCCTGTGGCCGGCCCCGGCCTTCCCCCCTATCCGACTGCCCCTGGCGGAGCTCGGGCCGCCCGCCTCGCGCGGCCTGCCCGGCCAGCATCTGGTGCTGGCCGACGCCGCGCCCCTGGGGCTGGGGCTGCGTCTTTCGGCCCCGCCGGACGTCGTGGCGGCGCTGACCGCCAGCCCGGCGCTCTTCGTCTACCTGAAGCTTCGCGACTACGGCGACGCGGGCGTTGCCCTGTCCCTGTTCCTGCACGCCGCGACCATGCGCTCCCAGCCCGAGGAGGGCGGCGGCCGCTTCGGCCTTCGCATCGCGCACCTGGGGCGGGGCTCCAACTTCGAAAAATCCATCGAGCTCCTGGACGTCAGCCGTTTCGGCGTCAAGGAACTCGCGGCCTGGACCGACGCCGTCAGCCGGCACGGCCAACGCCTGGACGCCGGACAGGACGACGGCCTCGACCTCGACGCGCTCCTCGCCGAGCCCGCCCTGGCCGGCCCGGCCCCTCAAACCGAAAAAGGAAACGGTTCATGATCGCCCTCGTCGGCATGCTCGTGGTTCTCGCCTCCGTCTGTCTCGGCTACTCCCTGGAAGGCGGCGCGTTCAGCGTGCTGGTCCAGCCCACCGAATGGCTCATCATCGGCGGCGCGGCCCTGGGCTCGATGCTCATCGGCTCCACCCGCAACTCCCTTTTCCTGCTGGTGCGCGGGCTGCCGCGCGTGCTTTCCCCGGCGCGCATCGGCCGCGAGGAGTACCTGGAGACCCTGAGCGCCTTGTCGCGCCTGCTGTCCAAGGCCAGGCGCGAAGGGCTCATGAGCGTGGAGTCGGACATCGAGCACCCGACATCGAGCCCGGTCTTCACCATGTCGCGCTGGCTTTCCCGGGACAAGGAAGCGGTGGCGTTCATCTGCGACACCTTCCGGGTCTACCTCGTCACGGGCGAGGCCCAGGAGATCGAGCAGCTCATGGACATCGACATTCAGGCCATGCACCAGCAGGCGGCAAGCCCGGGCCACAACCTGGGCAAGGTGGCCGAGTCGTTGCCGGGCCTTGGCATCGTGGCCGCAGTGCTCGGCGTGGTGCTGACCATGGGCAAGATCACGGCGCCGCCGGAGGTGCTCGGCCACAGCATCGGCGCGGCCCTGGTCGGCACGTTTTTGGGCGTGCTCCTGTGCTACGGCTTCGTCGGCCCCCTGGCCACCAACCTGGAGAACCAGGCCATGGAGCGCCAGGCCTTCTTTGCGGTCATCCGGGCGGTCATCGCCGGCGCGGCGCGCGGGGCCACGCCCTTTATCGCCGTGGAATACGGCCGCCGGGCCGTGCCCGAGGCCCTGCGGCCGGACTTCACCGAACTCGAGGCCATGCTGCGGGGCTAGGACGCCGCCTTCATGCTGACCGCCAAGAAAAAACCCGCCCCCACCAGGCCGCCCAGGCTCCAGGGCTTTCCCAAGTCCCACGGCTCCAGCTGGAAGGTGGCCTACGCCGACTTCGTCACGGCCATGATGGCCTTTTTCCTGCTCATGTGGATCCTCAACATGGTGCCGCCGAGCGTGCAGAAGCAGCTCGAGCAGTATTTCAAGGACACGCCCAAGCCCCCGCAAGGCGCGATGTTCTCGCCGGAGAAAAACGAGAAGCAGTACACGGCGCCGCTCAACCGCGACGAGGCCATGCGCTACGCCATCGCCGTGCGCTTTAAAAAGATCATCACCGAGGACCCCTTTCTCAAGGAATCGAGCGGGGTGAGCTCCGACGACGTGGGCGTGCTGCTGCGCGTGCAGAATTCCGCCCTGTTCGCGCCCGGCTCGGCCGTGCTGACCGAGGAGGCCAAGCGGCTTCTGGCCGACGTGGTGGACGTGCTGAGGACCTACAACCTGTGCCTGGTCATCCGGGGCCACGCCGACGCCGACGAGGCGGCCAAGGGCAATTTCGCCTCCAACTGGGAGCTCTCCGGGGCCCGGGCGGCGGCGGCGGCGCGGCAGGTCATCGCCGCGGGCGCCATCGAGCCCTCCCGGGTGCGGGCCGTGGCCTACGGCGACTCTCGCCCCCTGGTGCCGGTCCTGGCCCCGGGCGACGCGGCGCGAAACCGCCGGGTGGAGTTCCATTTCCACCGGCCCGAGGTCCTGGCCAACCAGGTGTTGTACTGACGCGGCGTTCCGGGGTATGGCAGGGCGACTTTCATGGAGGCTTGCCCGATCATGTCCACGCGCCACCTGGCCGGCCTGTGCGCCGGCTTCGCCCTGCTGGCCGCGACGGCCGCCACGGCCTTCGCCGCCGATCCCCAGAAAACGCCCCAGGACTTTCGCGACGTCAAATGGGGCGCGCCGCCGTCGAGCGTCCCGGGACTGACCCAGGTCGAACGCGACGGCGACATCGTCCATTACGAAAAGCCCGACGAAAAGAAGGCCCTCGGCGGCATGACCGTGCGCCGCGTCACCTACTCCTTCTACAAGAACCAGTTCTACCATGCCGAGATCGACTACGAGGGCGCGGATTCGGCCCAGGCCATGCAAAAGAGCCTGGAGGCCAAGTACGGCCCGCCCGACGCCGTGCGCGACAAGACCGAGCCCTCGGGCCGGCCGTCGGCCGTCGCGGCCTGGAGCTGGCCCGGCCATGCCTTCATCGGCAACCGCTACGAAAAGGACGGCGCGCGCGGCCGCGTGTTCTACTTCTACGCCCCCCTGACCGAGGCCTCGGCCAAGGCCCAGGGCATCGCCCCGGCCCCGGCCCAGCCCAAGGCCCAGGCCGCCGACGCGGGCGGCGCGACCTACAAGGTCAAGAAGGGCGACAGCCTGGCGCGCATCGCCAAGGCCTTCGGCGCGACCGAAGCGGCGCTGGCCGCGGCCAACCCCGGGCTCACCGACAAGAACCTCAAGGCCGGCGCGACCATCAACCTGCCCGAGGGCGCGGGCAAAAGCCCGGACGCGGCCTGGGGCAAGCCCGCCGCCGCCCCGTCGGGCCCGGTGGTCGAGTACACGGTCAAGGAGGGCGACGTGCTGTCCAAGGTGGCCAACAGCCATGGCGCGCGCACCCGCGACGTCATCGCCGCCAACCCCGGCGTCGACCCGGACAACCTCAAGCCCGGCACGGTGCTCCGGATTCCGGCCAAGGCCCAGCCGTCCCGGGACGCGCCGGACGCGGGCACGGGCGGGCCCGCGTCCGGGCAGTGATCGGCGCAGTCTATCGTTTTTTGGACCTGCGATTCATCTCGCCGATTTGTCAGAAGAATTACCGCATGGTAAGAAGGGAGGGTCTCGGCCGAACCCTGGAGACCCTCCGCCATGCGCCACCTCCGCAGCCTGCTCGCATCCGTCTGGACCTACCGGGTCGTGCGCGCCGTCCTGGCCGCGGCCTTCATCGTCGCCGGCGTCCTCAAGCTGGCCGACGTGCGCGCCTTCGCCCTGACCATCAAGGCCTTCGCCATCCTGCCCACGGACCTGGTCTATCCCCTGGCCGTGGGCCTGCCGGCGCTGGAAATCGTCGGCGGCGTCCTGCTTCTCCTGGGCGCGCCCGGCGGCCTCGCCATCATCGGCGGGCTTCTGGTCCTTTTCGTCGGCGTGGTGGTCAACGCCATCCGCCAGGGCCTGGACATCGACTGCGGCTGCTACGGTCCGGGCGACCCCGAAGGCGAGGTCTACCACGGTCTGTGGCCCACCCTGCGGCGCGACCTGGCCATGCTCGCCGGCGTGGCCTACTGCGTCGCCTGGAGGCGATTTCACGCCCCGCGCCGCCAACCCCCAACCCCCAAGGAGCCCTCATGCGCGCCCGCAAACTGATCCCCGCCCTGCTCGTCCTTTGCGTCTTCTGCCTGGCCCAGGCGGCCCGGGCCGACAAGTTCGAGGACGAGACCGCCAAGGAAAAGGAAGCCGTCAAGCTCGTGCGCGACACCCAGAAAGGCGGCTACGGCCTCGTCTCCACCGAGGAACTCAAGAAGTGGATCGACGAAGGCAAGAAAATGGTCATCGTGGACACCATGCCCTTCGAGGACAGCTACAAGAAGGAGCACATCCCCGGCGCGGTCAATTTCCTCTTCCCCATCCCGGACATGGACAAATGGGACGCCAAGGAGACCGGCGCCAAGTCCGAGGCCGACTACACCAAGCTGCTGGGGCCGGACAAGAACGTTCCCATCGTGGTCTACTGCGGCTTCGTCAAATGCACCCGCAGCCACAACGGCGCGGTCTGGGCCAAGAAGCTTGGCTACACCAACGTGGTGCGCTACCCTGGCGGCATCTTCGCCTGGAAGGGCGCCGGCTACCCCGTGGAAGCGGCGAAATAGCCGGGGGGAAACGCCTCCGGCGGCCAGGAGGGGGAGCGCCCCCTCCTGGACCTCCCGATTCCGGGAAATGCCCATGCCGCCCGAGGTCGTACCATGCTGCTTTTTGATTTTTTCCGCCGTCATCCCTTGCCCGACACGCCCGCCGCGCCGCGCCCACCCCGGGACACGCCGTCCCGCGCGGCGCGCGAGGACGCCCTGGGCCAGGCCGTGGGGGCCAGGGCCGAAGCCCTTTTCAGCAACCGCCGCCTGCTTTGCGCCGAGGCCATCCTGGTCGCGGTCAACGAGGCCTTCGGCCTGCCCTTGACCGAAGGGCAAGCCGTGGGCCTGGCCGCCGGGCTCACCGCCGGAATCGGCGACCGGGGCTGCCTGTGCGGGGCCGTGGCCGGGGCCTGCCTGGCCGTGGGCGCGCTGTGCTCCCGGGGGGAGGCCGCCGCGGCGCGCGCCGCCGTGCGCCGCGAGGCCGCCGCCATCCACGAGGCCTTCACCCGCCGCCACAAGTCCGCCTGCTGCCGGGTGCTGACCAAGCCCGTGAAAGACGACAAAAAGGCCCACGACGCCCAGTGCGCCGGGCTGACGGGTTTCGGCGCGCAGCTGGCCGTGCGCGCCGTCCTGCGCCTGCGCCCGGAGCTCCTGGACAGCCCGGACGCCGGCGTTCGCCGCGAAGGCCGGCTGTGCGGCCGCCTCAAGTGGCTGCTCTCGTTTTTTTGCCGCTGACGCCTGCCCGCCCTTGCCGCGGCGGTCCGGCGGCGCTATGCCGGGCCTCCGGAGGAAGTTCCGCCATGCGCCATCCCTTTCGCGGCCTGCTGCTCCTTTCCTGTCTCCTTTGCCTCGTTTCGCCGGCCCCGGCCCAGACGCTCTCCCCCCAGGCCCGGCGCGACCTGTCGGTCCTGGCCACGGCCTATCCCGGCGTCATCCAGGCCGTGGAGGTCGCGCCGGGCGGACGCGCCACGGTCGTCCTGGCCGACGGCGCGCGCCTGCCCTACGACGACGGCCGCCCCCGCTCGGCCGAGGAGTCGGTGGAGGACCCGGACCTCAAGACCATACTGGCCCAGCCCTACCCCCTGGGGCCGGTCGCCGCCGAGCCGCCCCTGTGGTTCTCGCCCGGGCGCCAGCGCGCCCAGGCGCTCTTCTTCGCCCTCTACGGCCACACCCAGGCCGAGGTGCGCGCCGCCTGCCGCCCGGTCCCCTTCTTCAACCAGTCCATCCCCTTCAACGCCCGCCAGGGCGCGGCCGACGCCTTCGCCCGGGTCTCGACCCGGCTGGAGAAGCTGGCCGCCGCCGATCCCGGCATCCGCAAATACCTGCTGCCCGCCTCGGGCGGCATGGTCTGGCGCGTGATCGCCGGCACGGACCGGCTCTCGGCCCACGCCTTCGCCGCCGCCGTGGACGTGAGCCCCCGGGGCAACCCCTACTGGCGCAACCTGCCGCGCGGCAGGAACATGCTCGCCGTGCGCCAGGCCTTTCCCCCGTCCGTGGTGGCGGCCTTCGAGGCCGAGGGCTTCATCTGGGGCGGCAAATGGGCGGAGTTCGACCTCATGCACTTCGAATATCGTCCTGAGATCATTCTGCTGGCCCGGCTGGCGCGCGGCGAGACGCCGCCGCTGGCCTCCATCGACGCCTTGCTGCGCCCGGGGCGCTGAGCGTCCGCCTGTCGCGCGCCCCGTCTTCTATCGGTCTCGGGGTCGTAACGGGTGCGACATGCTGCATACTTTTTTTTAGTTCGTATCCTTTACTTCCCCCCCAGAGTCTTCCTCGTAACACCCTTGAATCACGTGAAAATTTTGGCAAACCCCATTGACGTCGCCTGCAATGCGTGATTTACTGCGACAGGGAACACGTAATCCGGCTGGCTCTTTTTTTATGCCATCGCAACGCGCCGGGGGCGGGCTTTTTGCCCGTCCCCGGCGCGCGCAACGCGAGGGATGGAGGCGACACGCCCGGTGCGCCATGGCGGCAGGCGGGCATGTCCTTTTGAAAACAAAGGAGGACGTTTATGAACTTTTCCGTGGGTCTTGGCAGGGATGATGCGGAAAAACGGCTTGAGCAGAACGGCGTCTCCCGCCGCGACTTCATGAAATTCTGCGCCACCGTCGCGGCGGCCATGGGCATGGGCCCGGCCTTCGCCCCCAAGGTGGCCCAGGCCTTGACGGCCAAGCGCCGCCCCTCCGTCGTGTGGCTGCACAACGCCGAATGCACCGGCTGCACCGAGGCGGCTCTTCGGACCATCAAACCGTACATCGATTCGCTCATCCTCGACACCATCTCCCTGGACTACCAGGAGACCATCATGGCCGCCGCCGGCGAAGCCGCCGAGGATGCCCTGCACAAGGCCATCGAGTCCCCCGACGGATTCTATCTGGTGGTCGAGGGCGGCCTGCCCACCATCGAGGGCGGCAACTGGGGCATGGTCTCCGGGCACCCCATGCTGGAGACCACCAAGAAGATCGCCCCCAAGGCCAAGGGCGTCATCAGCCTCGGCACCTGCGCCGCCTACGGCGGCATCCAGAAGGCCAAGCCGAACCCCAGCCAGGCCGTGAGCGTCAGCGACGGCACGGGCATCAAGACGATCAACATCGCCGGCTGCCCGCCCAACCCCATCAATTTCATCGGCGCCGTGGTCCATGTCCTGGAAAAGGGCATTCCGGAACTCGACTCCAACGGCCGTCCGAAGATCTTCTTCGGCGAGCTGGTCCACGACAACTGTCCGCGCCTGCCGCATTTCGAGGCTTCCGAATTCGCTCCCTCCTTCGATTCCGAAGAGGCCAAGAAGGGCTTCTGCCTCTACGAACTCGGCTGCAAGGGTCCCGTGACCTACAACAACTGTCCGAAGGTGCTTTTCAACCAGGTCAACTGGCCCGTCCAGGCCGGCCACCCCTGCATCGGGTGCAGCGAGCCGGATTTCTGGGACACCATGACCCCCTTCTACGAGCAGGGCTAGACGCTTCCTGCCCGGTTCATGGTCGGTCCCCGAACACCTTCTAACTGCAGCGCACGTCTCGTGACGGAGGAAGCATATGGCTGAGAGCAAACCCACGCCGCAATCCACCTTCACCGGCCCCATCGTGGTCGACCCCATCACCCGGATCGAAGGGCACCTGCGGATCATGGTCGAAGTCGAGAACGGCAAGGTCAAGGACGCCTGGAGCTCTTCCCAGCTCTTCCGCGGCCTGGAGATCATCCTCAAGGGCCGCGACCCCCGCGACGCCCAGCACTTCACCCAGCGCGCCTGCGGCGTGTGCACCTACGTCCACGCCCTGGCCTCCACCCGCTGCGTGGACGACGCCGTCAAGGTCAACATCCCCGGCAACGCCCGCATGATGCGCAACCTGGTCATGGCCTCCCAGTACCTCCATGACCACATCGTCCACTTCTACCACCTCCACGCCCTGGACTGGGTGGACGTGACCAATGCGCTGAAGGCCGATCCGCAGAAGGCCGCCAAGCTGGCCGCCTCCGTGGCCCCGGCCCGCCCCGGCAACTCCGCCGAGGCCCTGAAAGCCGTCCAGGACAAGCTGAAAGCCTTCGTCGAGTCCGGACAGCTCGGCATCTTCACCAACGCCTACTTCCTCGGCGGCCACAAGGCCTACTACCTGCCGCCCGAGCTCGACCTCATCGCCACGGCCCACTACCTGGAAGCCCTGCACCTGCAGGTCAAGGCCGCCAGCGCCATGGCCATCCTCGGCGGCAAGAACCCCCACACCCAGTTCACGGTCGTGGGCGGCTGCTCCAACTACCAGGCCATGACCAAGGACCCCCTGGCCAACTACCTGGCGCTGACCAAAGAAGTCTGCCAGTTCGTCAACGACGTCTACATCCCGGACCTGCTGGCCGTGGCCGGCTTCTACAAGGACTGGGGCGGCATCGGCGGCTGCACCAACTACATGGCCTTCGGCGAGTTCGCCACCGACGAAAGCTCGCCCGAGAAGCACATGGAGTCCTCCTACTTCCCGGCCGGCATCATCACGGGCCGCGACCTCGGCAAGGTGGACAAGGTGGACCTCGGCGCCATCTACGAGGACGTCAAGTACTCCTGGTACAAGCCCGGCGCCGACGGCCTGCACCCCTACGACGGCGTCACCGATCCCAAGTACACCAAGCTCGACGACAAGGACCACTACTCCTGGATGAAGGCCCCCCGCTACAAGGGCCTGGCCATGGAAGTCGGTCCCCTGGCCCGCTGCTTCATCGCCTACGCCAAGGGCCAGCCCGAGTACAAGAAGGTCGTGGACATGGTGCTCGGCAAGCTGTCCGTGCCCGCCACGGCGCTCCACTCCACCCTCGGCCGCACCGCCGCCCGCGGCATCGAGACGGCCATCATCGCCGCCAACATGGAGAAGTGGATCAAGGAGTTCGCCGACAGCTCGGCCAAGGACAACACCCTGTGCGCCAAGTGGGAGATGCCCGAGGAGTCCAAGGGCGTGGGCCTTTGCGACGCCCCCCGCGGCGCGCTGTCCCACTGGATCCGCATCAAGGGCAAGAAGATCGACAACTTCCAGCTGGTCGTTCCCTCCACCTGGAACCTCGGCCCCCGCGGGGCCAAGGGCGACAAGAGCCCCGTGGAAGAGGCGCTCATCGGCACCCCCATCGCCGATCCCAAGCGCCCGGTGGAAATCCTGCGCACGGTCCACGCCTTCGACCCCTGCATCGCCTGCGGCGTGCACGTCATCGAACCCGAGACCAACGAGATCCTCAAGTTCCGGGTTGTCTAAACCCGCCCGCTTCGCGTATTCGGAGAACCCGGCCTCGGCCGGGTTCTCCGTTTTCAGGGAGGTTTCATGTCCGATTCCCCGCGTAAAATCCTGATTTTAGGCGTCGGCAACATCCTCTACACCGACGAGGGCGTCGGCGTGCGGGCCGTGGAGCAACTGCTCGAAGCCTACGATTTTTCCGACAACGTGACGCTCATGGACGGCGGCAACCTGGGCATGCGGCTCATGCAGCCGCTCATGGACTGCGACTTCTGCATCGTGCTCGACGCGGTGCTCGGCGGCGGCGAACCCGGCACGGTCTATCGCCTCGTCGGCGAGGACCTGCGCAAGTCCCTGGCCTTCAAGGACTCCATGCACCAGTCCGACCTCGTGGACACGCTCATCTACTGCGAGTTGGTGGGCAAGCGCCCTGACACCGTGGTCATCGGCATGGAGCCCTTCGACTTCAAGACCCTGGCCGTGGAGCTCTCCCCTACCGTGGCCGGCCGCGTGCCGCACATGCTCGAAACGGCCCTGGCCGAACTGGCCGCCGCCGGCGGCACGGCCACGCCCAAGGGGGCGTGAGGGAAGGGGAGGAGGAACGCCTCCGGCGGCCAAAGGGCTTGCGCCCTCTGGACTCCCGGGACCGGTTCTGGTTGACCGGAGCCCTGCCTGGAGTCAACTGCAATGACGCTGGCCCGGAGCGGCGCGCCCTTGCCAACGGCGGGCGATCGGCATACCAGGAGGCGACTTCGCCGCCTTGCGGCGCAATACCACCGCCATGCCTTCCCTCGCTCCCGAACCCACGCGCCGCGACTGGCTTCCGGTCATCCTCCTGGCCGTGGCCGTGTTCGTGTTCAACACCACGGAATTCGCGCCCATCGCGCTTTTAAGCGACATCGCCGCCGACTTCGGCATCTCTGCCTCACGGGCGGGGCTGCTCGTCACGATCTACGCCTGGATGGTGGCCCTGCTCTCCCTGCCGCTCATGCTCCTTTGCGCCGGCATGGAGCGGCGCAGGCTGCTGCTCCGGGTGTTTCTCGTCTTCATCGCCAGCCACGCCCTGTCGGGCGTCGCCTGGAGCTTTCCCGTGCTCCTGGCCTCCCGGATCGGCGTGGTCTGCGCCCACGCCATTTTCTGGTCCATCAACATCCCCCTGGCCCTGCGCGTCGCCCCGCCCAACTACGGCTCCCGGGCGCTCGGCATCCTGTCCACGGGCTCGGGCCTGGCCATGGTCCTGGGGCTGCCCCTGGGCCGCGTCATCGGCCTGTGGCTCGGCTGGCGCATGACCTTTCTGTGCATCGGCGGGTTGGCGCTCCTGGTCATGGCGGCGCTTTTGCGGCGGCTGCCGGAGCTTCCCAGCCAGCACGCCGGCGACCTGCGCAGCCTGCCGGTGCTTTTGCGCCGGCCGGCGCTCGTCGGCCTCTACGTCCTGACCGTGCTGCTGGTGACCGGCCATTTCACGGCCTACACCTACATCGAGCCGTTCATCGCCGAGGTGGCCCGGGGCAGCGAGAACTTCACCACCCTGACGCTCCTGCTCTTCGGCCTGACCGGCATCTTGGGCTGCTATCTCTTCGCCCGGGACAACGACCGGCATCCGGTGACCATGTTCGGCGCGCCCATCGCCCTGACCGCCGCCTGCCTGCTGCTGCTCCGGCCGGCGGCCGCCTCGCCCGCCCTGCTCCTCGCCCTTTGCGCCGTATGGGGGATAGCCATGGCCGCCTTCAACCTGGTCCTCCAGACGCGGGTGGTCAAAGCCGCGCCCGAGGCCACGGACATCGCCATGTCCATGCAGTCCGGCATCTACAACATCGGCATCGGCTCGGGGGCGTTTCTCGGCGGCCTGACGGTGGACGGCCTGGGCCTGCCCGTGGTCGGCTTCGTGGCCGGAGCCATCGCCGCGGCGGCCAGCCTGTGGAGCCTCTACTGCCTCAAACGGCATTTGTGACGTCGGCCGCGCAAACGAAGCGGCGGCCGGGGGCATCACCCCCGGCCGCCGCAGCATATCTTTCTTTCGCGCACCATCAAAACACGCGAAGTCATCTCTCCCGGATTCCGACTCGCTCCCCCCTGGCGGGATTCCAAAGGGCTTCGCCCTTTGGCCGCCGGAGGCTTCCCCCCTACAAATCCTACATATTCGGCCGGGCGCGCACGGTGCGCACGGCCTCGCGCAGCATAAGCCGCACGGTGTCGTCCGTGACGGGCTCGTCGATGACCAGGCTCACGGACTGCACGTAGCGGGCCGGCAGCATGTTGAGGGTCAGGGCGTAGATGTCCTCGATGTCCGTGCGGGTGTAGCGGAAGTCCGGAAACTCGGCCAGCACCCCGGGCATGAGGTTGATGACCCGCTCCTCGTTCCTGTTGCGGATGGCGTGGAAATCCAGTCCCAGGGCGGCGTAGTCCATGCGTCCTCCGCGCGGCGCGTTTTGGCCGGACTCTACCCCGCCGTGGAGATTTTGCAACTCAATTTGCCCGGGACGTGGCCGAGGTGCCAGTTCCAGGCCGTCTCCACGATGGGGGCCAGGTCCATGAAACGCGGCTTCCAGCCGAGCTCCCGAATGATGGCCCCGGAGTCGGCGTAAAGCCCCGGCGAATCGCCGGCCCGGCGCGGCCCCTCCACCACGGGCACGGGCTTGCCCGAGACCTTCTCCACGGCCTGTATCACCTCGCGCACGGAATTGCCCGTGCCGGTGCCCAGGTTGTAGACGGCGCTTCCCCCCCCGTCCAGGAGCCTTTTGACGGCCAGGATGTGGGCGTCGGCCAGGTCCGTGACGTGGATGTAGTCGCGAACGGCCGTGCCGTCCGGAGTCGGGTAGTCGGTGCCGAAGATCTCCACCCGGGGGATGCGGCCGAGGCCCGCGGCCACGACCAGGGGGATGAGGTGCGTCTCGGGCTTGTGGTCCTCGCCGATCTCGCCCTCGGGGTCCGCGCCGGCGGCGTTGAAGTAGCGCAGCGCCGTGTAGGTCATGCCGTAGGCCGCGTCGAAGTCCCTGAGCATCTGCTCGATCATGAGCTTGCTCGTGCCGTAGGGACTCATGGGCCGGGTCGGGTGGTCCTCGGTCAGGGGCACGCGCTCGGGCGCGCCGTAGGTGGCGCAGGTGCTGGAAAAGACGATGTGGCGGCAGCCGGCCCGGCGCATGGCCGAAAGCAGCGACAGCGATCCGGCCACGTTGTTGCGGTAGTACTTCTCCGGGTCGGTCACGGACTCGCCCACGTAGGCGAAGGCGGCGAAATGGAGCACGGCGGCGGGCCTAAACTCGGCGAAGACCTCGTCGAGCTCGCCGCGGTTCAGGATGTCGCCGCGCACCAGCGGTCCCCATTTGACGGCCCAGTCGTGGCCGTAGACCATGCTGTCGAAGGTGATCGGGGTGAAGCCGGCCGCCTTGAGGGCCTTGCAGGTATGGGAACCGATGTAGCCCGCGCCGCCGGTGACGAGGATGTTGGTTGCCATGGAGCGTTCTTCCTTGATGGGTTTACTGGTCGGAAAGGACCGCCGCCACGGGGGCGGTCCTCGTTGCTTCACCGCGTTTGCCGTCCCTGGCCGGCGCGCCGAGGGTCATGGCCATTTCCCTGTAGAACGTGATCGCCTCGATGCGAAGCGACAGCGCCATGCCGGACTCCAGGCGCTCCACGCCAAGCAGCCGCGCCGGCAGGGCCAGTTCCACGGCGATGTGGGGCAAGGGCTTGTCCAGGACCTGCATGACGCCCTGGGGATCGATGGGGGAAAGCCCGCCGTCGTCGGCCACGGCGTAGAGCCTGGGGGCCAGCTCGAAGCGGCCGGGGTACTTGGCATGGGGGCGCGGCACCAGGCACAGGGCGAAGTGGCGCATGCCCGCGCCGGCGTCCACGTCGAGGTTGATGCGGTAGGACTCCGAGGGCGGAAACTCGCCGTCGTGGGCCAGAAGAAACAGGTCGGCGTAGTTCTGGGCCAGGTTGAAGAGGTTGAGGCTCTCCGGGCTCCAGGACAGGTGCACGTCGCCGAAGGGCACATGCGGCGCGGGCACGCTGAACCAGGGCAGGCGCGTGCCGGCCTTGTCCGGCCAGTCGGCCAGCGAATCGTCGTCGGCGCGGACCGGGGCCTTGGCCGGGTGGATGGGGATGACGGCCGGCATGGGCGGCGGGGTCTTCTTCCCGCTTGCGGCGTGGAGGGCCGGCACGTCCCGGTTGGCGGCGGCCAGGGCGGCCACGAGCCCCTCGTAGGGGACGTCGTTGATGTCCACCAGGCCCATGTTGAAGTTCTCGCCGTCGCCCCGGCCGCCCGAGGGCTCGTCGTAGTACTGGAACCAATGGACGCCGGCGATGTTTTTAAACGAGGCGAAGTTGCGCATCGCCGCCGCCGCGCCCACGGCCCGCTCGGCCTGGGTCGCCACGTGCATCAGGTGGCCGTTGTTGACGTTGCCCGAGCGGTTCTCGTCGGCGGCGAAAAAGAATTCCGAGATGAGCACCGGCACGTCCGTGAGCCCGGCCAGGCCGTCGAAATAGTACGGGGCCACCCAGCCGTCCGGGGCGTCCACGTTGTAGTTGGTGGAAAGGACGTCGAGAAAGCCCCGCGAGGCCAGGACCGCGTCCTGGTTGTAGTAGAGCGGCAGCCGGTCGCCCATGACCAGGCGGTCGGGGTCGGCGGCCTTGAGGGCCTTGTAGACGAGCTCGTAGTAGCGGCCGGCGCAGGCGGCGGTGAAGCGCTGGATGAGCGCGATGCCGTGGCCGCCCGGGCGCAGGCGGAGCTGCGCCCGGCCCTCTTTCAGGTCCTCGAAACTGTCGATTCCCTGGCCGGGCGTGAAATCGACCAGGAGCCTGCGCCAGTCGCCCTGGTAGTAGTCGTAAATCATGCGCCAGAGGAACCGCTTGGTGTACACGGCCCACTCGTTGCCGAGGTACCAGCGGAAAAGGGGCGCGTTCCACCAGCCCACCTCGTTGTCCGTGAAATAGCCGATGACCGCCGGGTTGTCCTTGTACGGGGCCACGAGCTGTATGGCACGGGCCGTGGCGATCTCCTGGGCGTCCGGGGCGAAGGGGTCGAACCAGTGGAGGCGACTGTTGCGCCCCAGGTCGATCTCCGGCACCAGCGGCAGGCGCATGGCCGTGGTCGGGTCGGACCAGCCGCCCCGGGTGTTGAAGCCCCAGGCGTAGAGGCGTCCTTGCGCGGCCTCGGCCCAGGCGGCCTGGTCGGGATAGTATTTCTCCCAGTAGTAGCCGTTTTCCCGGTAGTGCTTGTCGCCGCCGTTGACCGTGTCCGCGCCGATGGAAAAAAAGCGCGGCCCGCCGGGCATGGTCAGCCACCAGGCCCCGTCCTGGCGCGCCGTGCCGTAGCCGCCGGCCAGGGCGGGCGCGGCCGCCCAGAGCGCGGCCGCGAGCAGGAAAAACATCACGAGGCGGCCGACGCGGCGATCCGCCGCCGGCCCGAACGAGCACCGAAACACCCTTGCCGTCATCCGGAAAAACATGCGCTTCATGCAGTATCTGCGGGTTGAGGATGCGGCGGACTAGCGCAGGGCGTCGGCCAGGAGCTTGGAGAGCACCGCGTCGGAGTCGAACCAGCGCGCGGCGAAGGCCTTGGCCGCCTTGGAGTGGCGCTCCCAGTCGGCGCGCACGGCCTCGATGCCGGCCAGGGCCCCGGCCTCGTCGTCGAAGGCCAGCACGCCTTCGCCCACGTCCATGAAGCGCGAATAGCCCGTGTCCTGGACCACGGCCGGACGGCCGGAAGCCAGGTAGCAGGCGGTGCGGCAGGAGAACCAGCCCGAGCGCGTGGCCACGTAGGCGTTTTTGGCGGTGGAGAATTCCGCCAGGCTGTCCCAGATGTAGTCGCGGTAGACCCAGGGCGTCTGGGACATGGAAAAGCCGTCGCGCAGCTTCCAGCCCTTCTCTTCCAAAAGCTCCCGGGGCGGCCGGCCGCCGCCAAGCGCCAGCTCCAGGGTCGCGCCGGTCTTCTGGGGCAGGTCGAGCATCTTCTCGAATTCCATGTTCTTGCCGCCGTACTGCACGCCTCCGACAAGGGGTCCCTTCTGGGTCGGCTGCCAGGAGAGCACGGTGGTGAAGGCGTCGCGGGCGGGCTTTTCCGGCGCGCCGGACCAGCTGTCCAGCACGATGGGCTGGCGCGTGGGGATCCAGTCCACGACGCCCTTGGGCACAGTGCAGAAATCCTCGCCCACGTTTTCCCCGAAGGAAAAGAACACGTCGTGGCGGCGCATGTTCTCGATGTTGTGCTTTTCCTCGTCCGTGGCCGTGCCGTCCAGGTACTGGGGGAAGCTCGACTGGGTGTAGAGGGGATCGGAGTCGATGAGCACCTTGACCGGGATTTTGGCGTAGGCGTCGCGCAACTGGCAGGTGGTCGAGATGTTGAAGAAGACGTCGGCGCGCGCCACCACCGAAGCCAGGTTCTCGGCGGACATGCCCCAGTGCCGGTCGTCCGGGCCGATGACGCAAAAGCGCTTGGCCAGGCCCGGGTCCAGGGCGGCGACGTAATCGCCCAGGTACTTGGTATGGTACGTCAGATCGTCCACGAAGGTGACGTTGAACGGATCATAGGCCCAGCCGCCGGTGTCCTCGAGATAATAGACGTCGTGGCCCAGGCGGTAGAACCCGTGCAGATACTGGATGTAGTCCCAGGCCACGCCGCCCAGCGGATACGTGGCGGCCAGCCCCGAAACGATGATCGTGCGCTTTTGCATCGTGGTCGCGTCCTCGTATGGAAACCGGGGGGGGGGGGGGGGGGGGGGGGGGGGGGGGGGGGGGGGGGGGGGGGGGGGGGGGGGGGGGGGGGGGGGGGGGGGGGGGGGGGGGGGGGGGGGGGGGGGGGGGGGGGGGGGGGGGGGGGGGGGGGGGGGGGGGGG
>NZ_JARKOZ010000093.1 GCF_029978005.1 Solidesulfovibrio sp.
TCCAAGGACAAGATCCGCGCCAACCTGGGCGCCCTGCAGAACCGCCTGGAGAACACCATCTCCAACCTGCAGATCCAGGCCGAAAACCTCCAGGCCGCCGAGTCCCAGATCTCGGACGTGGACGTGGCCACGGAAATGACCGAGTTCGTGCGCCAGCAAATCCTGACCCAGTCGGCGGTGGCCATGCTCTCCCAGGCCAACTCCCTGCCGCGTATGGCGCTGAGCCTGATCCAGGGCTAAGCGGAAAGGTTTTGAGCGGCCGGGCCGCCCGATGCGGCCCGGCCTTTTTATGGCACAATGCTTGCTAGAAGAGTGACGGAGTCCCCCAAAGCAGCAACCCCTGTCAGGATCTCGTCATGTCCAGCACGATCAGCGCCTACACACCGGTCACCACCTCGGGACAGATCACCTTCTCGGGTCTTGGCAACGGTACGGACTTCGACTCGCTGATCACCAAGCTTGTCCAGGTCGAACAAAGCCGCATCACCACCCTGCAGACCTGGAAGCAATCCTGGGTCGACAAGCAGGAATGCTTCCAGGAACTCAACTCCGCCATGCTCGCCCTCAAGACCACGCTCGAGGGCATGGACACCGAGGGCGAATTCCTGGTCAAGACCACCGATTCCACCAATTCCTCGGTGATGAGCGTCTCCACGGGCTCCAACGCCCTGGACGGCTCCCACTCCGTCGAAGTGGTGCGCCTGGCCACGGCCAAGGCCATGGTCACCAAGACCGGCTATTCCAGCGCCGACACGGACATCAATCCGTCAAGCACCGACGCCGACTTCAAGTACGCCTACCAGGGCACGACCTACACCGTCTCCGTCGGCGCCAACGCCTCCCTCACGGACCTGGCCAGCATCATCAACAACGACCCCAACAACGCCGGGGTCAAGGCCAGCGTGGTCTACGACGGTTCGAAGTACTATCTCCAGATGCGCGGCATGGACACCGGCGATGCCGCAAGCCTCATCATCGCCTCCAACTCCGCCCTTTCCGGCTTTGGGGCCGCCAATTTCTCCACCATCACCTCCAACGCCAGCGCCCAGCTCAAGCTCGACGGCTGGCCCACGGCATCCGACGCCTATATCACCCGCGAAACGAACACCGTCTCGGACCTGGTTTCCGGCCTGACCCTCAACCTCAAGAGCACGGGCAAAGTCACCATCACCACGGCCACGGACACCGACGCCGTCCGCGAGCACATCCAGACCTTCGTCGAGCAGATGAACACCGTGCGCACCCTGCTGCAGGACCTGACGAAATACGACTCGTCCAGCCAGCAGGCTTCGATCCTGACCGGCAACTACGGCCTGCAGATCATCGACACCCAGCTCAAGACCGCCGTGGCCGGCAAGGGCGTGGGCTTCGACTACACCGAGGACGCCTTTTCCGTGCTCTCCCAGCTCGGCATCTCCACCGACGCCGAGGAGGGCTCCCAAACCGAAGGCCTGCTCATCATCGACGGCGACCGCCTCAACGAGGTCCTGGCCTCCAACGCCAGCGGCGCGGCCGAACTCTTCGCCGCCAACTACCTGGGCCGCACCAACAGTTCGGACATGGCGCTGTCCTCCTACATTTCCGGCACCACCAAGTGCGGCACCTACGACGTGTCCTACACCACGAACGCCAGCGGCAAGATCACCGGCGCCACCATCAACGGGCACGAAGCCATCTGGCACAGCAATTCAAACCTCATTACCGGTTCCCACGGCTACGACGAAGCCGGTCTGGTCATCAAGGCCATCGACGTGTCCGCCGGCACGCATACCGGGTCGGTGTCCCTCAAGCAGGGCAAGACCGGCGAGCTCGTGGACCTGCTCGGCCAGCTCACCAACAGCACCGACGGCCCCCTGCACATCCTCGACCAGAATTACGACGACATCACGGCCATGATCGACGACAAGATCGCCTTCGAGCAGCGCCGCATCAACACCTACGCTTCCAACCTGCGCAAGCGCTTCGCCAAGGTCGACTCCATGCTCTCGACCTACAGCCAGATGCAAAGCCAGCTCGACTCCCAGATCAGCCAGCTCAGCAGCAGCTCCAGCTAACCCGCAGGCCCGAAGGAAGTTGCCGCCTCCCCCTTCAGAAATTCCGACGGCGTCCGATAAGAGGCAAAACAGGGGGAGACTTCCATGCAAAACGCCGCCAGATCCTACTTCCAGACCCAGGTCGCCACCACCACCCAGGGCGACCTGCTGATCATGCTTTTCGACGCGGCGCTCAAGTTCCTGCGCCAGGCCAAGGAAAAGATCGCCGCCAAGGACTACGCGAAAAAGGGCATCCTCATCTCCAAGGCCCTGGACATTCTCTCCGAACTCCAGGGCACCCTCAACGCCCAGAAGGGCGGCGAACTGGCCGAACGCCTGCAAAAGCTCTATTTCTTCTGCAGCACCCGGCTCCTGGCCGCCAACCTCAGGATGGACGTCTCCAAGATCGACGAGGTCATGCATATTTTGACCGGTCTGCGCGACGCCTTCCACGAGGCCAACGGCAAGGTGGCCACCAAGGTCGTGCCGACCCAGGGCCTCCAGGCGACCACCCGCCCCTCCCTCGCTCCCGTGGCCCCGGGCGCTCCCCAGGCCGTCGCCATGGCCGCCTACGCCGCCTCTCCGGAACAGGCCGCCCCGGCCAAGCCCGTCCAGACGGCCGCCCCGCGCCAGCCCGTGCTGGCCAGCGCCGGCCCGGCTCCGGCCAAGGCCGAACCCGCGGCCGTTGTCAACATCCCGACGCCGCTTCCGGGCTCCATCGCCCAGGCCTCCAAGGCCGCGCCGGTCAACCGCATCATGGCCGCCTACGCCGCCAGCCGCGCCCAGGGCTGAGCCACCCCGGTCCCACGGTCCCCTCCCTGGACTTTCCGCCGCGCCATGCGCTACAGCCCCTGACGGAGGCCGTGGTGCAAGGCGCGCATCCTTTTTTCACCTATACCAGCGAGATCCTGGCCTGGCGGCTGGGCGACCCCCCGGGCCCGGACGAGGCGGCCGCCCCGGCCCCGGACGCCGACGCCGCCCGGGCCAAGGCCCGTCGCATCCTGCGCGCCGCCGGGGAGAAACGCGAAATCGTCCTTCTGGGCCTCGGCACGGGAGCGGTGGCCGCCGCCCTGGCCGGGGAACTTCCTGTCGACAAATTCCTGACGGTGCTCTGCCCTGACCCCGAAAACGTCCGACGCCTTGCCCAGGCCGGCCGCCTCGGCTGGCGCACGCCCGACGGCCCGGCCCAACTTGTGGCCGACACATCCCGTCAGGCCCTTTTCTGCCTGCCCGCCCTGGCCGGTTTCACCCCGGACACGGCCATCGTCGTCGCCAATCCGGAACCCGCCCCGCCGGGCGCGCGCGAGCCCCTGGCCTGGGCGCGCCGGATGCTGACGGAAAGCGCGCCGCTGCCCGATGGTCCGGACGACGCGGACGTGTCCGCCCAGCCGGGCGTGACGCTGGCCGTGCTGGCCCGCCCCGGGGAACCCGGGCTTTCGGATTTCTTCGCCGCCTGCGCCGGCCTGGGAGAGCGCGCCGTCGTCCTCTGGGACGCCGCCGACGTACCAGGCGAAGCCGCCCTGGCCGAGGCCCTGGACAGGCCCGTGCGCCACCTGGCCCGGCCCCTGGCCAACGATTTCGCCGCCCAGCGAAACGCCCTGCTCGCCGCCTGTCCTCCGGGCTGGGTCCTCAGCCTCGACCCCGACGAACGGCCCCATCCGGATATGGCCGCCATCGTCGCCCGCCTGACGCGACGCCCGGACCTCGGCGGGGCCTTCTTCCCCCGCCTGACCCTCTACCCGGACCCCGGCCACGCCAAGGTCGGCCACGGCCTGTGGCCCGACCTCCAGCTGCGGCTCCTGCGCAACCTCTCCCCGGCCCGGCCGCGCTACGTCCGCCCCGTGCACGAACGCCTGGAAGGCCTCTCCGGCCGGGCCGCCCTGGCCCTCGGCGCGCCCCTTGGCCACCTCAACCGCCTGCTCGCCGACGACGGCGCGGTCACAGCCAAGCTCGCCGCCTACGACGCCGCCGGCGGCATCGCCCGCCACCGCCTCAGCCGAGACTATCCGGCCCTGCCCCTGGATTTCTTCGCGGCCCTGGCCGCAAAAGGCCCCAACGCAAGGGTTTTGCTGCCGCCGCCCCTGTGGTAACAGGCCCCGGGCAGGCGGCGGTTGCCTTGAGGCCTCGCAGCGGCTACACTGCATCCTGCCGTTTCACGCCCGGCGGCCACCACCGGGCGTCGCAGCAAAGGGACATGATGCGCATCACTTGCCCGCAATGCGGTTTCTTCCGGGACATTCCCGACAACAAGGTCCCGGTGACCTCGACCATGGCCACTTGCCCCAAGTGCCGCCACCGGTTCAAATTTCGCCTGGACAGGGAACAGGCCTCCCGCCGCCAGGAACCCCGCGCCCCCCTGCCGGGGCAGGAGGAAACCGAATCCTCCTGGCGCAGGCCCGGACCGGCCGCCGCCCGTCGCGACGCCACCGCCCCGCCCGCCAGCCGCTTCGACCCCGAAGTCCTTCCCGAGGACGACGTCCACGAGGTCGCCCCGCCGACGGACCGCCGCACGGCCGCGCCGCAGCCCCTCGAAGACGAGCCCCCGACGCCGCATTACGAAGAACCGGCCCATTTCCGCCACGGTCCGCCGGACGCCCATGGCGCGGCCGACGACCGGGACGGCCGCCCCGTCTCCGCCAAGCCGACGCGCCGGCCCCTGCTCGAGGAGGAAGAGGACGAGGATTTCCAGGCCCCGCCGCCCCGGCGCGTCAGGCAGGTCGAGCAAGCCCCCAAGGACGATCCGCTCCCGCCCCCCATCGAGGAGGCCCAGGATCCGCTCCCGCCGCCGGTCGAGAAGGCCCAGGCGTCGTCCCCCCCGCCGGATGCCCCCCGCGAAACGACCCGGACGCCCCAAGCTCCCGAGGAAACGTCCGCCCCCTCCCCCGCTCCCGCCGCCCGGCAGGAACCGGAACAGGAAGCCGCCAAGACCCCGCCGGCCGGACGCCGCAGCGACGGCGTGCGCGACATCTGGGCGCGGCTCAAGGCCATGGACGAGGACGCTCCGAAAAAACGCGTCGATCCCGAATCCCTGGGCGATCCCTTCGACGACGAGGAGTCCCCGCCCCGAGAGGTCGTCACCGACCCCATCCCCTGGGAGCGGCTGGACGCCTACGGCTTCTTCCCGGGCCTGCTGCTCACCCTCAAGAAGATCCTGCTCTCGCCGGCCGCCTTCTTCGGGGAGATGCCCGAGGGCCGGCCCAAGGGGAAAGCCCTCGTCTTCAACCTGCTCATCAGCGAATTTCTGCTCGTCCTCGACTTCCTGTGGTCGCTGATGGGACTGCGGCACAAGCTCGGCGCGGGCACGGCCCAGTCCGAAGCCCTGGGCGCGGCGGCGGCCACGCCGGGACTGGGCTTTCTCATCGCCCTGCTCCTGGTCCCCCTGGCCATCGCGCTGGGCATATACCTCGACGCCTGGCTCACCCACCTGCTGCTCCTGCTCTTCCGCAGCGCCAAGAAAGGCTTCAACGAGACCTTCCGGGTCATGTGCTACAGCGCCGCGCCCACCGTGCTGACCGCCATCCCCGTGGCCGGGCAGATCCTCTCGCCGATCATCCTCGTCTGGTACATGGCCGTGCAGGCCATCGGCCTCAAAAAGGTCCACCAAGGGGCCTACACCCAGACCCTGGCCGCCATCTTCATCAAATGGTCCCTGTACCTCTTCCTCCTCCTGGCCATGCTGCAAAACTTCACCCCGGGCCAATAACGCCGCCCGCCGCCACCCCTTGACGCTGCCGCCGGGAATCGCGACAACACGACCAGCAACAGACGAAAAATGGCGCTTCCGGCATGCCTCACCCGGCAGGCCCGCGCCGACGAGGACGGAAAAAGGCCATGTGGGCATGGTTGCGCGGCATCTGGCAGAAAATGGCCATCAAGAGGCGGCTGGCCCGGGACATCCATCCCGAGTCCTTCCGCGTCATGGCCGCCGAACTGGCCGAACTGGCCGACCTCGCCTCCAAGGCCCGGCCCGAGGAACAAGCCTTCCAACTCAAGGCCCGCCGCATCCGCGAGGAAATGCGCGAACTCGGACGCATGGCCAAACGCCCCGAATTCCGGCTGCTGCCGTCCAAGAAACGGCTGGAACTGCGCGAAAGCCTGCTCTCCTCCCGGGAGCAGCTGCTCAAAACCCTCTCCGACGCGCCCGTGGTCACCACCACGCGCCAATAACCCCCGGCCCCGCCCAAGGAGGTCCCATGCGCCGACTGCTCAACCGCCCCGGCTTGCCGCTCCTCGGCCTCGCCCTGTGCCTCCTCGCGGCCGCCTGCGCCGTGGAGCCCAAACTCTCCGACAAACACACCGTCTACATCGACAACTACACCCGGCGCGGCAACGCCGAAGTCTACGTCGAACCCCTGCGCTCGCCGCCGCGCCCCGTCAGCGCCCTCATCGTGCCCTTCCAGGTCACCCAGGACATCCCCGCCTCCCAGGAACTCGGCGAACAACTCACCCGCATCGTCTGGCAAACCTGGACCCGCGACCGCGTCTACCCCAAGCTCATCTACGAAGCCAACCTGCGCAACGGCACCACGCCGCAAGCCGTGGCCCTGGCCCGCAAAATGGGCCTCGACGTGGTCATCGTCGGCAAGTTCACCTACGTCATGTCCGGTGGCACCCGCGGCGACAGCGGCGTCTCCTTCACCTTCGACGTCATCGACGTCCAAAACGGCGAACGTCTCTGGTCCATGGCCCATGCCGGCACCATGGAAACCGGCCTCACCGAGGACTACATCATCTTCGCCCGCAAAAACCGCATGCCCACCGACCCCCTGACCGCCATCACCGCCACCCTGGCCATGGACATGGGCGGCCCCATGACCAAATGGAATTACGGCTTCCGGCCGCCCCCGCCCGCCAGCCCCAACCCCAGCCCGCCGCAGCCGCAGCCGGCTGGCGCTGGATCGTAAGCGGGGGGATCAAACGGGGCTTTGCCCCGAACCCCACCGGGGGGCATGATGCCCCCCGGACCCCCTCGGCGGCTTGGTCGGGCTGGAAGGCGGAGCGTCACCGGAAGGCCGGTCGTCGGGCGGACCGAAGATGGGTGCGGAATTTCGCCTGCCGTTCCCACACGCCTCCCCACCCGCCCCGTCGGGGAGGGTCCGGGAGGGGGTCACCCCCTCCCGGCCGCCGGAGGCATCTTCGTCTTTTCTCCCGCCTTACCCGTCGCTGACGCCCGCCGAGGCGAACGTGGCCATCTTCCCGTACACGTTCCCGGCCGCGCGCATGAGAAACAGGGCCAGGGCCGCGCCGGTGCCTTCGCCCAGGCGCAGTCCCAGGTCGAGCAGCGGTTTTTGTCCCAGGGCGTACATGATGGGCGCGTAGCCCGGTTCGGCCGAGGCGTGGCTGATGAAGGCGTAGTCGGCCACGTTGGGGGCGATGGCCCGGGCGGCCACGTAGGCGGCGGTG
>NZ_JARKOZ010000100.1 GCF_029978005.1 Solidesulfovibrio sp.
AACCGCCGCAACCAGTAGACGCAGCGCTCCGGCAGATCGAGCCGCGCCCGCGCCTCGATGGCCGGCTGGCCCAGGTCGGCCTCCGGATGGCCGGACCAGTAGTCGCGGCCGTAGCCCTCGGCGCGCTCCTCCCGCGACACCAACGTGCCGCAGGCCGGACACAGCATATACCCGTCGCTGAAGGGCTCAAGCCCGCCCACACCACACCAACATTGCCGCATTGCGTGCTCCAGGGGAGGAAGAGGAGGAAGAATCGGGGGGAGGGAACCCCTTTTTGAAAAAAGGGGTTCCCTCCCCCGAGCCCCCTCCCTCTCCAAAAACTTTTCAAGGGGGGAACGGGTCATTTTTTGTGGTTCGTTGTGGGGGTGGGGTTGCCGAGGAAGGCGAGGGCGGCGTCCCATTCCTGCGGGTCGCAGAGGTCTTTTTCGATGATTTCGTAGAACTCCCCGGGTTCCAGGCGCAGGCCCTGGTGTTCGGGGTGTTTGCGTTTGAGCCAGGTGGGCGCTTCGCGGGCTTCGGTCTCGCCGTCGGCGGTGAAGAACACCAAGGGAATCCGTCCTTCGCCGCCGCACTTGAAGAGCAGATACGATTTGGTCATGGCCTTTCCCCTTCTTCCCATGCGGCGCTTCGCCGCTGCCGCCCGACGTTCC
Source organism: Solidesulfovibrio sp. (assembly GCF_029978005.1). Taxonomy (GTDB): domain Bacteria; phylum Desulfobacterota; class Desulfovibrionia; order Desulfovibrionales; family Desulfovibrionaceae; genus Solidesulfovibrio. The sequence goes on from NZ_JARKOZ010000100.1 coordinate 651, forward strand.
CTTCCACGCCTCCATCCGCCCCGTCGGGGGGGGCCGGGGGGGATCATCCCCCCCGGCCGCCGGAGGCCTCTTCCCTCTTCTCTCCATCCCTGTCCCTCTCCGCATCCTTTCCCAGCTCCTTCCCCGCCGCCACCTTCACCAGAAACGACCGCCAGCAGCCGGCGCAGCCGGCCGGGGCGGCGTCGGTGTCGTGGGCGAAGCGGAAGTCGCGGTAGTCGGGCGCGTTCCAGACGGCGGCCAGGCTGTCGGCGTGGAGGTTGCCGCGCACGTCGCGGGGGAAGGGGATGTCGTGGCCGTGGAAGCGGTAGCTGGCGGGGTCGGGCATGGGGACGTTGCGCAGGGGGCAGGGACTGACGGCTCCGTCGGCGGCCAGGAAGAGGCTCTCGCCCGGCGTGTCGGGACAATGAAAGCGCCTGACGCCGCCGTGGACCAGCTTGCAGTCCAGGGCGACGCCGAGTCCGGCGGCCTCCCGGGCGGCCTGGTGCATGGCCTCGGCCACCGCGTCGAAGCTCTCCTGGTCCCTGGGCACCAGGACGTCGTATTCGGTCTGGGGGCTGGTGGCGTAGGAGAGGGGGCGAAGCGAGGCCTGGGCGATGCCGAGGCCTTCCAGGAACCGGGGGAGGTGTTCCAGCTCGCCGGCGGCCAGGCCGGTGCGGGTGAGCGTGTAGCGCACCCGGATCTCCGGCAGCGTGGATTCGTGCACGGCCCGCACGGTGTGCAGCCGGTCGATGGCGGCCAGCACGGCGTAGAGGCTGGTGCCGCGCCGGCGGAAATTGGTGTCCTCGGACAGCCCGGCCAGGGGAAAGACCACGGCGTCCAGGCCGTCGCGGACCAGGGCGTTGGCCTGGGCGTCGGCCAGCCGGCCGCCGTCGGTGAAAAGGACGGTGCGCGCGCCTTTTTTGCGGGCGGCGGCGAGCATCTCCAGGAAGTCCGGGTTGGCCAGGGGGTCGCCCCAGCCGTGGAAGCGCACCTCGGCCACGGCGTCTACGTCGTTCAGGGCTTTTTGAAAAAGCGCCGGCGGCAGGTCGTGGTCGAGCCAGTGCTTCTTGTGGCCGGCGCGGATGGTGAAGCCGGTCTCGGCCCGGCTGCGCGAGGAGGCCTCGACGTGGAGGCAGTCCAGGATGACGGGCGGGCGGATCATCGGGCGGTGACGGCCGCCGCGGCGAAGGTCACGGCCGAGGCGGTCTCCTTTTCGCGCATGATGTCGCGGCAAAGCACGGTCAGCTCCGACGGCGGCAGGATCTCGGCCAGGGTGGCCAGGGCGGTGAGGCCGCAGACGTTGTAGCGGTCCTCGACCCGGTCCGATTCGGCGAAGAAGGCCTCGGCGTCGCCGCGCGAGAGCGCATCGAGCAGGGCCGTGTCGTGGGCCATGGCCGCCTCTTCCAGGAGTTCGGCCGGCTTGTCGTGGCCGAATTTGGGGCCGATGTGACAGAAATCCACCCCGGCCACGACGAGGGTGTCGGGCGCGGCGGCGAGTTCCCGCAGGGCGTCGAGGAACGGGCCGGCCGCGTCCAGGAAGGCCTGCCGCGAAAAGGCGGGCAGCGCCCCCACCGGCGAGCCGCACAGGATCGGCACGATGGAGAAGGGCGCGTTCCCCAGTACGTGGCGCAGGAATACGGCCTGGAATTCCAGCGAGTGCTCGTCGCGGTGCTGGAGCTCGCTCGGATCGACCGCCTTGCCGCCGGCCCGGCGCAGCCTGTCCACGGCCGCCGCGTCGGCCGGCACGTCGCCGAGCGGCGTAGAGTAGGCCTTGTCCGTGAGGGAGTAGAGGCCCCGGATGATCTGGTGCCCGACGCCGAGCACGATGACCCGGCGGGGGGCGAGCCCGCGCAGGGGGGCGTAGGCGGCGGCGTAGGCGGCCTTGCCCGCCTCGGGGTCGATGTGCGGGGCGATGACGCCCACGAGCCGTCCGGCGGGCAGGGCCGCCCCGGCCGGAGCCAGGTCCAGGACGGCGTCGAGGTAGGGCGAAAGGAGCTGGGGCGCGTCGGGATAGGCCTGGCCGGCGAACACGGCCCCGCGCGTGTCCCTGGCGGCGAAGTCCGCCGCGGCCTGCGCCTTGGCGGCCTGGTAGCGTTCCGTGTCGAGGAGTCCGGCCTGGTCCAGCTCCGCCAGGACCGACAGGATGTCCTCGCGGGAGACCGGGCGGCCGCCCTGGAGGGCCGTGATCTCCCGGGCCAGGTCGTCCAGGGAGCGCAGCCCGTCCATGAGGGCCAGCACCGGCAGCAGTCCCGGCGGCACGCCCGTGCCGTAGGGCACGAGGTCCAGCCGGTCGCGCACGAGGATCATTTGCCGGCCTTCGTGGTCGAAGGGGATGAATTCGAGGTCGTGTCTGGCCCGGGGATGTTCCATGCGCGCTTCCTTTGAGAGTTTCCCGAGGCTAGCCCAGGGCGCGGCCCTTGGCAACGCCGATGGGGCGCGCGCTACGCGCCGCCTTGATTTCCCCGGGCGATACGGCTACCTCAAGCCCCGACCGGCCCCGTCGCCGGCCCATCCTCATAAGAGACCGCACAGGAACGCCATGCGCTTTGCCAAAGCACTCCTTATAAGCCACATCACCGATCTGGCCGGCCCGTCCGAAGCCCTGGAGAACTACCTGCGCCACCGCAGCGACGTGCTGGGCGTGATCTACCACCCCTTCCACTATTGTTCCGACCGCCGCTCCCTGGCCCGCAAGTACGTGGCCGGCCGGCTGACCATGGACAGGAAGCGCATCGGCTGGGCCCTGCCGAACCTGCTGACCTACGCCAAGGACGTGCTGTGCTCGCTGGTCTTCTTTTTTCTTCTGGGCGGGCGCTACAACGACTGCGTGGCCTGCGACCCGCTCAACGCCGTGGTGGCCATCGCGCTCAAGAAATGCCGCCTCATCGACCGGGTGATCTTCTACACCATCGACTGGATGCCGGGCCGCTTCGCCAACCCGCTGCTCAACAGGATCTACCACGCCCTGGACCTCTTCTGCGTGCGTCACTGCGACGCGGCCTGGAACATCTCGCCGCGCATCGTGGAGGTGCGCCGTTCCCAGGGCCTGCCCGACGAACGCAACATCCTCGTGCCCGTGGGCGTGGACCTGGAAAAGATCACTCTGGCCGACAAGTCGGACCGCGCCCCCCGCGACCTGGTGCTCCTGGGGGCCCTGAGCCCGTCCAAGGGCGTGGATTGCGTCATCGAGGCCTGGCCGCGCCTGCTGGCCCGGTTCCCGGAGCTGCGCCTGCACGTCGTCGGCAAGACGCCCAACAACGCCGTGGAGGACGGGGTGGTCTACGCGCCCTACGAGCCGCGCCTGCGCGAGCTGGGCGATTCGGTCGTCCTGCACGGGGTCATGAACCACGACAAGGTGCTGGAGACCCTGCCGGCCTGCGACGTCAGCCTGGCCCTCTACCGGCCCACGGACAACAACCTCTCCCGCTGGGCCGACCCCAGCCGGGTCAAGGACTACCTGGCCTGCGGCCTGCCCGTGATCATCACCGACGTGCCGGAGATCGCCAAGGACGTGGCCCGCGAAGGCGCGGGCATCGTCGTCGCCTACACGGCCGCCGCCGTGGAGGAGGCCGTGGCGGCCATGGTCGGGAACCCCGACGCCTGGCGGGCCATGGGCCGCGCCGCCGTGGCCTACATGGAACGCTACCGCTGGTCGGCCATCTTCGACGCGTCTTTTGAAGCCGCCAGGAGAGGCTCTGCCCCTTCTGGACTTCCCCGCCGGGGTGCATGATGCCCCCCGGACCCCCTCGCAAGGGGTGGGCGGGGCGAGCCGGGAGCGGCGCGAGGGCCGGGGCCGGCGACATATTTTATTGAGGCGGATGCGGGAGCAGCGGGGCGCGGGAACACGATGACGGGACGGAAGACGGCAGTCTGGCTTGGGGCCATGGCCGCGCTGGCGGCCCTGGTCCTTGTCGCGTTCGCCGGGGTGCTGTCGCGGCCGGGCATGGTCGGCCACACCTGGGACTGGGGCGTGCCGGCCTTCGCCGAGCAGTTCCGCGACATGGCCTGGCGGCATCTGTCCACCTGGGACGACTATTTCGAGACCGGGCGCTACCACTATTTCAAGCTGGAGTTGCTCTACTGGTGGGCGCTGTGGCCGTTTTCCGCGGCCGGCGGCGAGGCCGTCTCGAAGTGGCTGCCGCTGACGCTCACCTTCCTGTCCGGCGCGGCCCTGTGGCCGCTGGCCCGCCGCCAGGGCCTGTCGCCCCTCTACGCCGGCCTGGCCTCGGTCTTCTACGCCTTCTCGCCCTACGCCCTGTCGCGCATCGTGGCCGGCCACATGCCCATGCTCGCGGGCTATGCCCTGCTGCCCCTGGTGGTCCTTTCCGCCAAGGTCCTCATGGCCCGCCTGGAGGCCTCCCGGCCGGGGGCATTTTATTTCACGGTGCTGACGGGCTTCCTGCTCGGGCTCACTTCGCTGCACCCGGGCGTGGGCATGAGCGCGGCGGCCATGCTGACCATCGCGTTCGCCTGGCGCGTGTGCTGCGGCGGCAGGCGGCGGCTTGCCTTGTGCGCCGCCTTCGTGGGCCTGGGGCTTGTGGCCGTGGCCATGAACATCCATTTCATGGCCCCTTTCGTCGGCGACTACTTCGGCAAGGGGGCCATCCGCCACGGCTGGGGGCTTTCCGTCTCGGCCGAGGGCGACGTCACCGTGGACACCGAGCTTCCCCGGCGCGAGGCCTACCACGAATCCACCAGCCAACCCGTGGACGCGGCGGCGCTGCTGCGCCTGCGCCCGGGCATGGACACGGAATACGTCTACCCCATCCCCGACGGCCTGGGCCTGCCCTGGCACGTGGCCGCCGTGGCCGTGGCCCTGTGCGTTTTCGCCTACGCCTTCCGCTCCCGCAAGAATCCCGAGCTCACGGCCCTTTTCGTCACGGCCGTGGTCGGCGTGCTGCTCGTTTCCGGCTCGCGCACCCTGCCCGGCATGGCCTTCTACCAGTTGGGGCTCAAAAAGACCCTGCCCATCCTGTTCGCCGCCTTTTCCAACACCACCCGCTGGCTGCCGCTGGTGGTGCTGCCCTACGCCATTCTTTTCGCCCGGGCCGCCGCCGATCTGGCCGCCGCCGGCCGGCCGCGCCTGGTCGGGTGGGCCAGTCTGGCCGTGACGCTTCTTTTCGTCTCGCCGTTTTTGGCCGGGGGGCTCACGCGCCCCTTCGACCCCGACCGCGACATCCAGCCCTTGACCCTCAAGCAGACGCCCATCGGCCCCGAGGACGCCTCGGTCTACGCCTTTCTGCGCGACCGGCCCGACGCCTTCCGCGTGGCCTACCTGCCGCCCATCGGCATCACTTGGCCCGGGGAGACGCAGTTCACCTTCGAGTGGACCTCGGCCTACTCGCCCAAGCCCTTTTTCCTGGCTTTCAAGACCCATCCCCTGGCCGAGCCGGTATTTAACGGCCTCTACGCCGAGCACCCGACCACGACCCTGGCCCGGCTGGCGGCGCTCGGGTCCTGCCGGTTCCTGGTCTATCCGCACTACGCCCACGCCTACACCTACGACGACTTCCAGCCCGCCTACGTGCCCCCGGACACGGTGGACGGCTACAAGGACTACAAGCCGGTCTTCGACGCCAACCTGGCCATGCAGCGCGAGCTGCGCAGGCTGCCGCTTTTTTCCACCGTGGACGTCTACGAGAACGAGGCCTTTTTGCCCCTGGTGCGCCCGGGCGACCGGGTGGCGGCCGTGGAGCCCGTGGGCGGGGCCGGGCCGGCCAATCCCGTGGTGGCCGCCCTGGCCGAGGAAACGGCCCTGCCGGACTACGACCCGGGCACGGTCTACCTGCGGGCCGGGCGCGACCCGGTCTTCCTGGAATTTCTCGCCTCCGTCATGGGCGACGGGCCGAAGAAAAGCCGGCTGCTGGTCGGCCGGGCCGCCGACGCCAAGCTCCTCGTCGAGCGCCCCCGGGAGGCCATACCCGCGCCGAGCCTGGAATTTCGCCGCCTGGGCCCCACGTCCGTGCGCCTTCGCGTCCACGGGGTCACGGCCGCCTTTCCCCTGGTCTTTCAGGAGACGTTCCACGCCGGCTGGAAGGCGCTCCTCGTGCCGCGCCGGGCCGGGGAACTCACCGGGGAGGGAAACGGCGCGGCGCGCCTGCTGCCGCGCTACGTTCCCTCGCCGGCCGCCGGCCCGGACGCGGCCACGGCCGGGGAGCTGGCCGGCTATCTCGCCCGGGGCGAGGTCTCGACCCTGGGCGACGGCGACCCGAAAACCCGCCGGGTCTTCGCCTACGGCCCGGGCGGGGCGGTCGTCGGCGAGACGGAAACCGCCGCCGCCGTGGGCTTCGTGTCGCGTCGCGTCGCCGGGTCGGTGCAAAACGACAACCTGCCCGGGCCTCGCCTGACCGAGGGATTTTTCCCGGCCGCCTTCGCGCCCAGGGACCCGTCCACCCTGACGCGGCCCCTGGACCCGGCCGGCTGGGCCGTGGCCGGGGCGGGGCAGGGCCGTCCCGTCGCCTGGCCCGACGCCCTGCACCTGGAGGCCTACGGCTTCGCCAACGCCTGGTGGCTCGACCCGGCCATCCTGCGCCTTTTGCCCGAGGCCGGGGCCGACGCGCCGGGCTATTTCGCCCGCCGACCCGACGGGGGCCTCGATTTCGAGGTGCTGCTTTCCTTTGCGCCCCAAACCTCGTACCTCATGGGCCTTGCCGGCAGCGCCGCCGCCTACGCCGCCTGCCTGGCGGTCCTCGTCGTCGGACCTTTTGCGATCAAGCGCCGGGAGAAGCCCCATGCCTGACATCCACGCCCCCGCCACCCTGCCTGTCGGGACGAACAACCGCGGCTTCGGCGGCGCGGTCTTCCTCGGGCTTTTCGTCGTGCTGGCGGTGATGGCCTGCCTCAAATACCTGGCCCTGCATTCCACGGTCTTCGACCTCGGCGTGTTCCTGTCCAACCTCTATTCCCTGCACGCTTTCGGCCAGTGGTGGCGGGCCTTTCTCGGCCATGCCCAGCCGCTTCTGCCCGTCTACGCCCAGGTCTACCGCCTGGTGCCGGACCAGGCCGCGCCGTTGGTGCTCCTCACGGCCCAGGCCTTCGTCCTGGCCTTGCCGGCGCTGTGGGCCGGGCGGCGCTACGGGCTGCTGGCCGCCGTCGCCTACGGGCTCTTTTTTCCGGTCTGGACCAACGGCCTCTTCGACTTTCATCTCGACCACCTGCTTATCCCCATCCTTTTCGCTTTTCTGGCCGCGGCCACCTCCGGCCGCACGGTCACGGCCTTCGTCCTCGGACTCCTGCCCGCCCTGGTCAAGGAACCCTATGCCCTGACCACGGTGTGCTGCGGGGCGTATCTGCTGCTCTTTCAGGGGCGCAGGGCGGCCGGCTGGGGACTCGTCGTGCTGGGGAGCCTTTATTTCTACGTCGCCACCGCCTGGGTCGTGCCCTTTTGTACCGCCGACGGCGGGCTCGGGGCCCAGAGTGGGGCCTATGCCTGGCTCGGCGGCGGCCCGGGCGCGGCCGTCGTCACCATGTTGACCCACCCGCTGACGGTCCTGGCCGAGGTCTTCGGCGTGCCGGGCAAGTGGAAGTATCTGGGCTTTCTGTTCGGGGCGCTGCTGTTCTTCCCGCTTTTCCGGCCCAAGCTCCTGCTGCCGGCCCTGCCCGCCCTGGCCTTGTCGCTGCTCTCCACCCACCCCAACTACTACGGCTGGGCCAACCACTACACCGCCGGCGCGGCCGGGGCGCTTTTTTTCGCCTTTTGCGAGGTGCTCGGCCCGGTGCGCATCCTGGCCAGGCAGTCCGGGGTGGGCGTGCGCCGCTTCGGCGCGGCCCTTTTCGCCGCCCTGGGCCTGGTGCACGTGATGCTGGCTCCGTCGCCGGTGTCGCGGCTTTTCTGGTTCTCGGACAGCTTCGCCTTTTCCAGCGAGGCCTACGAGCCCACGGCCCGCGACGCCGCCATCCTGGGCGAGATGCTCAAGTCCGTGCCGCGGGACCCGGCGCTGGCCCTGGTGTCGCAAAACAGCCTCAACTGGGGGGCCCTGGCCGAGCGCCTGGACTACAACAGCTTTCCCCTGGGCGTGTTCGAGCCCCATCTCGTGCGCGACCTCTCCAAGGCCACCCTGGCCGACTTCTGGCGCTTCGTGCGCACCGGCCGGACCCCGGACCTGCCCGTGCGCTCCTGGCAGGCCCAGTACGTGATCCTGGACCTGACCCGTCCCTGGTTCGTCCTGGACCAGGGCTGCGAATTCGTGGACGGGGCCTGCCGCGACGAGGACGTGGCCCGGGAGTTCAACACCCTGGTCATCCGCGCCCGCCAGGAGCTGGAAACCGTGCACGACGCGGGCGGCCTGCTCATCCTGCGCCGGCCGCAACCCGTCGCGCCCGCGCCGGCCGTCCAGCCAGCGCCCGAGGGCGCGACCCAGCCGGCGCAACAGGCTTCGCCCGGCGAACCGGGCGCTGTGCCGACGATTCCCGCCAGTCCCGGCACGTCTGTCGCCCCCGTCGCGCCGGGCGGCCAGCCGACGCAGCCGGGCGGCCAGCCGACGCAGCCGGGCGGCGCTCCCGTCCCGGGCGCGCCCCAGGCCGTGCCGCCGGCTTCGGGGGTTCCGGCCGTCCAGACGCCGCCGGCCCCGGGCACGGAGGACATCGAGGTCGAGGTGCTCGACCGCTTCCCCGGCAACTACCCCGGCAAGAAGGCCAAGCCCATGCCTCCGACGGCCCCGGCCGTGGAAGGCGGCCCGACGCCCGACGCCGCCGCGCCCGAGGAGCCGTCCGCGCCCAAAAAGGAGCGTCGCCCGCGCCGTCACGAGGCCCCGGCCGAAACCCCGGCCGGGCCGGACGCCGGTATTCAGGCTGTGCCCGAAGGCCAGGCCGACGTGCCGGCCCCCGAGGCCGCGCCCAAGCGGGAGCGCCGCGCAAGGCGGCAGCAAACCCCGGCCGCGACGCCGGCCGCGCCCGATGCCGGCGTCCAGGCCGCGCCCGAGGGACAGACTGAAGTCCCGGCCCCCGAGACCGCGCCCAAAAGGGAACGCCGGCCCAGGCGGCAGGCGGCGCAGCCCGTGGAGGTCGCTCCCCCGGCCGACGGCGCGGCCGTGACCGCGCCTGAAGGCCAGGCTCCGGTCGGCGAGACGCCGCCCAAAAAGGAACGACGCTCCCGGCGTCGCGAGGCCCCCGTGGAGGTCCCGGCCGGCCCGGAGGCCGGCCCGTCCGTCGCGCCTTCCGGCGACGCCCCGGCTCAGCCCGCGCCCAAGCCCGAGCGCCGGTCGCGACGGTCCAGGGACACCATCGAGATTCCCTCTCCGGCGGACGGAGGCGAGCGTGCGCCCACGCCCTAGGCCGGCGTTTGGGCCGCGTTTGCGGGGCACAGCCGGGCGAATCCTGGGAATGCCGCGTCATGGGGGCCGCTTCTGGGCCGTCGCCGCGCTGTGCGTCCTGCTTTGCTGCGCCGGGCCGGCCGGCGCCGTGAACCTCGACCCCAAGCCCGAGCGCGCCCCGGTGCGCCTGCCCGACGGGCTCTTCGCCGATTCCGGCCCGGTCGACGGGCTCCTTCGCGTCAAGCTCTTTACGAAAAAGGTCAAGTATTCCCGAGTCCTCGAGACGACCCCCCTGGCCTCGGCCCAGGGTCTTGACGGCGGGCTGTCCCTGGCCACGGCCCAGGGCGGTCGTGACATCGCCTTCGGCCGCTACAACGAAGTCGCCCTGGACGTGCGCGACGTCGACCCGGACAACCCCACCCTGGCCGCCCTGCTCGTGCGCGCCCCTAACGGCCGGACCTTCGCGAGCGACCCTCTGGAGTGCGTGGAGCGCCTGGGCGCGGCCTATCTGGAGACCATCGCCGCCGGGGAGGCCTCGGTCGCCGTGGCCCGGGCGCAGTGGGCCGAGAAGACGCCGCTCTACCTGTTGCGCCGCCTCCTCGACCTCCCCCACGACGACGTCTGGCGCACGGCCGAGGACGGCCCGTCCACCTTTCTCCAGCGCCGCTTCGACCGCGACCTGCTGGACATCGGCGCGGTGGACCTGCTCCTTCGCCGGCCGGCCCCGGTGCAGGTCAACCTCGTGGCCGCCCTGGACCCGTCCCATCCCAGGCAGCGCACGGTCCTCGACTGGTACGCCCTGGCCAAACGCACCTTCGAGCTGCCCGACGGCCGCACCGTGCTGCGCGTCTACGTGGGCCGCTATCTGCGCGCCCGCTATCCGGGGATCAAAAGCGCCAGGCTCAAGGAAATAAGCCTGATGTTCTTCCGCCAGGGCGAGGCCGAGGTGGCCCGCGAGCGGGTGGTGGAGTGCCTGGCCTTCGTGCCCTCGGGCCTGGACCCGGCCTGGGCAGCGGAAAATGGCCTGCCCGGCCGGCTGCCGACCCGGGTGCGCGAGCCCTTCGCCGGAGCCCGGCGCGTGTTCGTCAACATCGCTCCGGCCGCCGCGGCTGTGGGAAACGCCACGGCCACGGCTTCCCTGCGCCTGACGCCCATGGCCCCGGGCCTGCCCGGCGGCGGGAGCCTGGAGGCCGCCGCCCTGGCCCTGGTCTCGCCGCGCCGCGACACCCCGGCCTTCCTGGCCGCCGCCGACGAGCTGGCGGCCGGGCTCGGCGCGGCCCCGGACATCGACCGCCCCGACGGCGGCGTCAGCGTCGTTTCCCTTTGGAGCCTGTCCTCGCCCTTCGAGCCGGCCAGCCGCACCCGGGCCGGGGAGGGGGGCGAGGCCGCGCCGGTCTTCTTGTCCGGCGGAGCCGGCCTCTTTCGGGCCGAGGGCGGGGTGCGGCTCTACCGCGCGCCGCGCGGCCTGGTGGTTGAGGGCCGGGCCGGGGAGCTCGCCGTGCCGGTCGCGGCGTCCTTTGTCCCGTCGCCGCAAAACGCCTATTTCTTCCGCCTGGACATCGGCTCCGCCCCGGGGCTTGCCGCCGTGACTCTGGACGTCTCCCCGGCCGGCGGCGGCGCGGCCAGGACCTACGCCGTGCGCCCGGGCGCGCCCACGCCCCTGCCCGACCTGCCGGCTTCCGTGGCCGGGGCCGTGCTGCGCTTTCGCTTCACCGGCCGGGAGTTCTCCCTGCCGCTGACCCGGGCGGAGCTTGTGTCCGTGCCGCGGCAAACGCCCCACGAAGGCCTCTACGAGGCCCGGCTGCCCTGGCCCGTGACAACGGCCGCGACCCTCGCCAAGACCGGGCCGCAAGCCTACGCCGCCGCGCCGGTCACGCCCTTCGGCCGTTTCTCGTGGCTGACCGCCGCCTACGCCCTGGTCGGCGACCCGGCGGCCGTTTCCGTGGACGGCGGCGATCCGGCCGTGCCTGACACCCGCTCGGGCCTCGTCGCCGGCCGGCTGGCCGGGGAAGGCGGCTCGGCGACCCTGGCCGTCACGGGCGTCGGCAACCAGGCCCCGGGCGCACTGGAGCTTATGGAGGCGGCCTTTTCCGGCCAGGTTGCGGCCGGCTGGAAGGATTTCTTCGCCGTCGCGCCCCTGGCCGCCCTGGACGGCCGGCCCTACGCCCCGGGCGAGGTGTCCGGCGAGGCGGCCCGGCGCATCCACGAGGCCGACGACTGGCTGGCTCTGGGCGCGGCTTCCCTGGCGGCCAAGGGGGCCACGGCCCGCTTTTTCGCCCATCCCTGGTACGGCGTGTCCGCCCTGTGTTTCGAGACGGACAGCGGCGTCGATCTTTCCCGCTTCGCCGCCGCGCCCCGCGCCGGGGGAGGCTCGGGCGGGCCGGGCACGCTGTCGCGCGCGCTTTTCGCCTTGGCCGCCCTCGCGGCGCTTGGGCTCGGCCTGCGCTTGGCCGGCCGGGAGCGGCTTGCGGCCGTGGTGCGCCGGCCGGCCGCCTGGCTGGCCGCCTCTCCGTCGCCCGGCCCCGGGGCCGGGCGGCAGCTGGCCTGGGGCCTTGGCGTCTGCCTGTCCCTTGCCGCTTCCGGGCTGCTGCTCGGGGCCGTGTCCGGCCGGGTCGCGCTGGGGCTTGCCGCCGCCTCCCTGGTTCCGGTATGGCGTGTCGTCGCGCCGGAGGCGGCCGCGCGCGCGGCCCGTCGACTCCCGGCTCTTGGCCGCTGGCTGGCCGGCGGGCCGGGCCGCCTCTACTTCGCCGGTTTCGCCCTGTCCCTGGTCCTGGCCGCCGGCCTTCGCGGCGCGACCCTGGCCCGGGTTTCGGAATTTCTCGTCCAGGCCGGGCTCTACTGTTTCCTGGCCGGACTCTACCTCCAAGCCGTCCCCGGTCGGGAAGCCCCCGCCGCCCGGGAGACGCCCCCCGACCCGGGGCGCGCCCCGGAGACGCCCGTGAAGGACGTGCACGCGTGAAACGCTTCCTCAGGCAGAACATCGTCATCCTTTTCCTGCTCAACTCCGGCAACCTCTTCAACTACCTGTTCCAGTTGGTGGTGGGCCGGTCCATGAGCCCGGCCGATTTCGGCGGGTTCAACGCGCTCAATTCCACCATGGTCATCTTCGCCGCGCCCCTGGCCATCGTGCCCCTGGTCATGGCCCGGTTCACGGCCCGCTTCGCCATTTCCGACATGGGCCTCGTGCGCTCGCTGCTCTCCCGGGCCGGGCTCTACGCCGCGCTGCTCGCCGCCGTGGCCTACGGCATCGGCGCGGCCTGCCTGCCGCTGCTGCAGTCGTTTCTGCACATCGAATCGGCCACGCCCGTGCTGCTCATGCTCGGGGTCATGGCCGGCTCCTTCGTGCTGCCCGTGCCCTGGGGCATGCTGCAGGGCTTGCAGCGCTTCACGGGCTACGGCATCGCCGGGGCTTCCAACGCCCTGTTCCGCCTGCTCGGCGCGCTGGCCTTCGTCATGGCGCTGTCCTGGGGCATCAACGGCGCGCTGCTGGCGAGCCTGGCCGGCATCGGCGCGGCCATCGCCGTCAACTGCCTCTTTTTGCGCGACGTCTTCCGCCTGCCCGGCGCGCCCCTGCCCAAGGGGCTTTTCAAGGAGGTCGGAGCCTATTCCGTGGGCATGCTCGTCTCCTCGGTCATCGTCATGATCCTCGGCAACCTGGACCTCGTGCTCGTGCGCCACTACTGCGACGCCGAGGGCGCGGGGCTCTACGCCACGGCGGCCATCCTCGGGCGCATCGCCTTCTATCTGCCGTCGGTGCTCATGAGCGTGCTTTTCACCGAGGCGGCCTCGGCCAAGGAGACCGGCCGCAACGACCTGTCGTCGCTTTGGACCTCCATGGGACTGACGGCCGTGCTCGGCGGCGGGTTCGCGCTTTTCTGCCTGGTGGCCTCCTCGTTCGTGGTGAAAATCCTCTTCGGCGCGAACTACGTCGCCGCCGGGCCGCTTCTCACCGTCATCAGTTCCGCCATGGCCCTGCTCGCCGTGGCCAACATCCTTTTCGTCTATTTCCAGGCCCGCTCGGAATTCGGCTTCGTCTGGTTCCAGGTGGCCGGGGTGGGGCTTTTCCTCGGCCTTGTCGCCTTTTACCACGACACCCCCATGACCGTGGCCTGGCTGCTTTTTTCCGGCATCGCCGTCATGCTCCTGGGCTCGCTGTGCTGGCTGCTCCTTCGCGTGCGGGCCCGAAAAAACAAGGAAGTCTCCCATGCAGGTTGAGTTCTACCGTCACAGCCTCGACGACAAGGACCTGGACAACGTCCTGTCCGTGTTGCGTTCCGTCTTCCTGACCTCGGGCCCGGTGGGCGCGAAGTTCGAATCCAAGTTCGCGGCCTACACCGGCATCCCCCACGTGGTGGGCCTGTCCTCCTGCTCCGGGGCCATGCATCTGGCCCTGCTGGCCCTTGGCCTGGCTCCCGGGGACGAGGTCATCACCACGCCCATGACGTTTATCGCCACCTCCACGGTCATCATGCACTGCGGGGCCAGGCCCGTGTACGTGGACGTGGAGCCGGACACCGGGCTTCTCGATGCGGCCAGGGTGGAGGCGGCCGTGACGCCGCGCACCAAGGGCATCCTGCCCGTGCACCTCTACGGGGCCATGTGCGACATGCGGGCCCTGTCCGCCGTCGCCGAAAAGCACGGGCTCTTCATCGTCGAGGACTGCGCCCACGCCATCGAGTGCTCCCGCGACGGCGTGCGCCCGGGCGAGCTGTCCGCCGCTGCCTGCTACAGCTTCTACGCCACCAAAAACCTCACCTGCGGCGAGGGCGGGGCCATCGCCTGCCACGACGAGGAGCTGGCCCGGCTCTCGCGTCAGTTGGCCAACCACGGCATGAGCAAGAACGCCTCGGGCCGCTACCACGGCAAGTACGAGCACTGGGACATGGTGGCCGAGGGCTGGAAGTACAACCTCGACGACATCCGGGCCGCCCTGCTCGTGGACCAGCTCGACCGGCTGGACGGCCTGCACGCCCGCCGCCAGGAGATCGTGGCCCGCTACGACGCCGGCTTCGCCGGCGCGCCGGGCATCGTGCGGCCGCGCGCCCCGGGCGTGTCCGCCCACCACCTCTACACCCTGTGGGTGGACCCCGAGCGCCGCGACGCCATCCTGCACACGCTCAAGGAGCGGGGCGTGGCCGTGGCCGTCAACTACCGGGCCATCCACACGCTTTCCTTCCTGCGCGACGCCCTGGGACATGCGCCCGAGGACTTCCCCGAGGCCGACCGCATCGGGCGCTCGACCATCACCCTGCCCCTGTACCCGAAACTGACCGACGCGCAGATCGACTACGTCATCGAGACCGTGCGCGACGTGGCCAGGTAGCCTTTTGCGGGAGGAGCCATGAGCGGGAACACCTTCGGCGTCCTGTTTCGCCTGACCACCTACGGCGAGTCCCACGGGCCGGCCCTGGGCGGGGTCGTGGACGGCTGCCCGCCCGGGGTGGCGCTCAGCGAGGCCGTGATCCAGCGCGAACTGGACCGCCGCCGCCCCGGTTCCGGCGGGCTCACGGGCACGGCCCGCAAGGAGCCCGACGCCGTGCGTCTGCTCTCGGGCGTGTTCGAGGGCGCAACCACGGGCACGCCCATCGGCTTCGTCATCGAAAACACCGACCAGCGTTCCAGGGACTACGAAGCGGCGAAAAATCTGCTGCGCCCGGGGCACGCCGACGGCACCTACCTTTCCAAGTACGGCCGGCGCGACTACCGGGGGGGAGGGCGGGCCTCGGCCCGGGAGACGGCCGCCCGGGTCGCGGGCGGGGCCGTGGCCGGAGCCATGCTCGCGCCCCTTGGCGTCGAGGTACTGGCCTATACGGTGGAATTCGGCGGCATCGCCTGCGCCGTGAAGGACGTCGCCGCCGCGGCCGACCGGCCGTTTTGCGCCGCCGACCCGGACGTGGTCCCGGTCTGGGAAGCCCGGGCCAGGGAAGCCATGGCCTCGGGCGACAGCCTGGGCGGCGTGGTGGAGATCGCGGCCACGGGCGTTCCGGCGGGCCTTGGCGAACCGGTCTTCGACAAGCTCGACGCCAGGCTCGCGTACGCGCTCATGGGCGTGGGCGCGGTCAAAGGCGTGGAGATCGGGGCCGGCTTCGCCGCCGCGCGCCTGACCGGCTCCACCAACAACGACCCCATCGTCAACCCGCCCGAGTCCAACAACGCCGGCGGCATTCTCGGCGGCGTCTCGAGCGGCCAGCCCGTGATCGCCCGGGCGGCGGTCAAGCCCATCCCCTCCATCGCCGTGCCCCAGCGCACCACGGACACGTCCGGCAATCCGGCCCAGATCGTGGTGGGCGGCCGCCACGACCGCAGCGCCATCCCGCGCGTGGTGCCGGTCCTTAAGGCCATGGTCCTTTTGACCCTGGCCGACATGGTCTTGCTCCAGCGCCGCATCCGGCCCTAGGATCGCCTCCTTTCGTACCCGCATCCACGCGGCGGCACGGGAGAAAAAGTTCCCGTGCCAGCCGCGTGTCCATTTTACGGACAGGCTGTTACTTTTTGACCCGGGCGGGACATCTGTTGCCCCAATTCTCCCCATTTATGATAATATGCTGAATTAGTTTGTTGTTTTATTGCTTTCCAACCCGGCGAAGCGGTTGGACAGTCGCTCATCGTGCGATTTTGGCTTGAATTTCTCGCCTCCTTTCCGTAAGATTGAAATAACCATCGGTTTTCTTGGGTTTTTTTTCGTGGTGCGATCCTTGCTTTCTTGAGCGGTCAATATCCCCCAGTGCATTCTTCAGGATCCGCTTGCGGGTCCAGGTCGAGGACGGCCGTCGTGGGTTGGCCGTACATGAGCGGGTAGCTTGTCGAGGCGAGATCGCGTTGCCGCAGAACGAAGGAGGCGAAAATGGATGTACCCAGCAAGAGCAATAAGGCCTGGCAAGACATCGTGACCGGAAAAAAGACGTATCAGCTCAAGTTTCTTGCCGCAAAGATCCTGCTTGGCCGACTGACCAGGGCGGTGAAGGAAGACCCGTCGGCCGACAATATCAACGCCAGCGTCGACCAGTTGTATGCGATTTTTGCCAACAACGTGAACATGCCCAGCGTTCAGGATGATCTGAAAACAATTTTCGGCTAGGAGGGCGAAATGCGACAGACCATTTCCAGCGTATCGGACGTCAAGCAGCTGATCGAGTCGGGACGCAAGCTCCTTCTGGCCGGCGACGAGGACGCCTTGCGCCAGTTGCCCAAGGGCGACTGGATCGGCGGCACCATTCCTTACTTCATTTCCGCCGACAAGGGCGGCATGGTCAGCCGCGAAATGATCTGCGCCACGGACATCACCGACATCGTGGCCGCTGTCGACATCGTCGCCTACGACGACAACAGCCTGGCCCGCGTCTACGCCGAAGGCCCCAAACACGGGTTCAGCTTCATCATCATTCCGGCCGCCAGCAAAACCCACATGTCCTTCGCGCTCAACGGCCCGAACTACAAGGATTTCGGAGTCCGGCCCCTCATTGGCTGGGTCGCCGGCGTACATCTGAGCGACCTCGGCAAGAAGACGCCCAAGGTGGTCAACGGCCAGACCGGCGACATGTTCGAGGAAGGCGCCCTGGTGCTCCAGGCCCAGCTCCCCGAAGGCAAGGTGGCCGAGATCGGCATCGTCAACCTCTTCGAGCAGGGCGACGGCGACATCCTGACCTTCAACGCCGACGGCTTCGCCGCCAAGGACGTCATGGTCAACGGCGAGAAGCGCAATTTCGCCGCCTACATCGTGAAAAACAAGCTGGACACCAAGCTGCCCCTGGTCGCCGACTACTACGGCGCCATGGTCAACATCAGCTTCCAGGACGTGGACGAGGTCGAAGGCCAGGTGAAGTTCTACGCCCCGGTCTTCTCGGGCATCCGCTACAAGCACGCCCGCCCCGTGGCCGACTACGTCAAGGTCTTCAACGACCGCCTCTGCAAGGAATGCTCGATCGAATCCAGCCGGGTGGCCTTCTCTTGCAACTGCATCCTCAACTATCTCTACTCCGAACTGGAAGGCAAGAAGACCGAACCCTTTACCGGGCCGGTGACCTTCGGCGAAATCGCCTACCAGCTGCTCAACCAGACCCTGGTCTACCTGGAGATCATGGACGTCTAGAGGACGCCTCCAAACGACGGGCCGGCCGGCGCCTCGGCCGCCGGAACCGTTGCAGACGCACCGCCCGGAGCCGCCGCCGCTCACCGGAAGGCGGACCGACGTTTCCGCGGCGTCGGGGCGACCCCGGGCATG
>NZ_JARKOZ010000113.1 GCF_029978005.1 Solidesulfovibrio sp.
GTTTCCGTCAGGCCGGACGCCGACAGCGTGACCGTGATCTGGAAGGCCCACACCTGGATCGACAGCCGGCCCGTGAACACGGCGGCGCGGCTGTCCAGGGACGGGACCGTGCGCTTCTACTACGGCACGGGCAACCAGAACACCTCGCGCACGACCTACCGGGACAAGACCATCGGCGTGTCCCTGGGCGACGCGGCCAACGGGAAGTACCTGCTGGGACTGCGCAACGGCGCGGCGGACCTGGGCGGGGCCAAGGCCCTGGCCATCCAGCCCGCGACCATGGCCCCGCCGAACGCCGCCCAGCCCTGGAACGGGCTGCTGCTCTTGGAGTAGGAATCCTTCCCCCGCCAAGGGGGTCCGGGGGGGATTATCCCCCCGGCCGCCGGAGGCCTCTTCGCCTCCCTTCGCTACGCCCGCAAATGGGCGCGCCAGGTGTCGACGATCTCTTTTTCGCGGCGGGCGGGTTCGCTTTGGGGGCACAGGCGGCAGGCTTCCTCGGCCGCCTCGGCGGCCTGCTTCATCCAGCCGCCCTCGCGCAGGCTGCGCGAGGCCATGACGTAGAGCAGTTCCGGCGCGTTGCCGTAGACGCCCCGGATGAGTTCCCGGTAGCCCTGGCCGAACACCTCGCGCACGAGGTCGTTGCGCTTGAAGAGGAACCGGGCCAGCCAGTGGTTTTCCTTCTGGTCGGCGAAGAAAAGCGGAAAGAGCTTGCGGCATTCGCCGAACAGGAACCGGATGCGGCGTATCTCCCGCTGCATGCTCTCGGCGGTCTGCATGAGCAGCTGGAAAAGCTCCCGGCTGATGATGAGGTCGGGCTCCGGCAGCTCGCGCTCCTGCATGGAGCGAAACCACGGGGCGTAGTTCTGCTGCTGGTAGGCGTCCTCCTTGAGCTTCATGGACTCGTGGAAGATGTAGCCGATGCACCAGTCCAGGAACTGGCCGACGAGGCTCGAGCCGCCGCCGTCGCGGAAGAGGTGGTGGGCCGTGTCCTTGAGGCGCCACAGCAGCCCCTTGTTCATTTCCTCGCCGAGCAGGTCCTTCAAATCCTCGAAAGCCATGGTCCCGGAGCGGTCGAAGTCGCGGAAGAGCCGTTCCAGCACCTGCACGGCCAGGCAGTAGTCCCGCAGCAGGTCGCGCATGAACTCGGCGCGCTTCTCATCGAACCAGTTGCTGGCCACGGCGGCTCATCCTTGTCCGGGTTGTTGCTGGGGGAAGCCGGCCGGGGCGCAGCGGGCGAGCCTGCCCAGGCGCGCGTCCACCATGGCGTAGAGGCTCCCGGGCGGAAACTTGCCGTCGGGGCCGGGCGCGCCGGCCGGGATGCCGGTCAGGATCTCCATGGCCTCCTCGATGGTGGTCACGGGGAAGATGTGGAAAAGCCCCTTGTCCACGGCCTCCACGATGTCGTCGTCGAGCATGAGGTTGACCACGTTGTCCGCCGGCAGGAGCACCCCCTGGTCGCCGGTGAGGCCCCGGCGGCGGCAGACCGTGAAGAAGCCGCGAATCTTTTCGTTGAGGCCCCCCACGGCCAGGATGGCCCCGGACTGGGACACCGCGCCGGTCATGGCGTAGCGCAGCCGGATGGGCCGCTCGGCCAGGGCCGAGAGCAGCGCGGCCAGTTCCGCGCCCGAGGCCGAATCGCCCTCCACCTCGGCGTAGTTCTGCTCGAAGCAAAGCGACCCGGTCATGACCAGGGCCTTGTCCTGGGCGAAGCGGCCGGTGAGGTAGCTTTTTAAAATCATCATGCCCTTGGTGTGGATGGGCCCGCCGAGCTCGGCCTCGCGCTCGAGGTCGAGGATGCCGCCGTGGCCCACGCCCACGGTGCAGGCGATCTGGTGCGGCAGCCCGAAGGCGTAGTCGCCGTACATGCGCACGGACAGGCCGTTGGCCCGGCCCACGGCCTCGCCCGAGGTGCCGACCTTGATCATC
This sequence comes from Solidesulfovibrio sp., assembly GCF_029978005.1. Lineage (GTDB taxonomy): Bacteria > Desulfobacterota > Desulfovibrionia > Desulfovibrionales > Desulfovibrionaceae > Solidesulfovibrio. The sequence goes on from NZ_JARKOZ010000113.1 coordinate 1,927, forward strand.
TCCCGGTCGTACTCCTCGAGGTATTCCTCCTCGTAGAGGTTGGCCCGGAAATCGCGGGCCCGCCGGGCCAGGGCCAGATGGGCCGCGCCGACCGCCGCCGCGCCCTCGCGCCGGGCCAGGGCGGCGGCCTCGATCATGAGCTCCCGGGCCAGGGGGAGCTTGAGGGAAAGCCTGGCCTGGTCCTCGGCCAGAAGCGAGGCGTATTCCACCAGCCCGGCCAGGGCGGACCGGTCGAAGGGCAAAAGCCCCGCCTCGCGCACGACCCGGGCGGCCAGGGAGAGGTAGATGCGCACGTTGTCCTCGGTGCGCGGCATGGTCTCCTGGAGATGGGCCTTGATCTTGAAGAGCTTGCCGAAACGCTCGTCGCTGTAGAGCAGCACCTCGTGGGCCTCGTCCGGGCCGACCAGCACCACCTTGAGGTCGAGCGGCACGGGCTCGGGCTCGATGGTGCGGGTGCGCACGTGCTCGCCGCCCTCGGCCGGGTCCTCCACCCTGCCCAGGCCCGAGCGCAGGGCGCGCAAGAGCCCTTCCCAGGCCCCGGGATTGGCCGAGATGTCGTCCACGCGGATGATGAGGAAACCGCCGTTGGCCCGGTGCAGCGAGCCGGCCTTGATGAGGGTGAAGTCGGTGTAGAGCGCGCCCATCTCGGATTCGCGCTCAATGCAGCCCATGAGGTTGAAGTAGGTGGGGTGGTCCTCGATGACCACGGGCGCGCCGGTCAGCTGTCCGTTGTCCACGAACAGGTTGGCCTCGTAGCGGTAGAAGACGTCGTCGGGATAGGGCTGCTCGCCGTGGGGGGGCGGCGGCGGCGCGGCCTGGGCCGGCTGGGGCATGAAGGCGTCGATGTTGTCCAGGATGTCGGCGCGCATGGCGGCGAGGAAGCCGTCGATGGCCGGGCTGGCCTCCCGGTACGGGGCCAGGGCGGCCAGGTGGGCGTCCACGACCTCGCCGGCCGTGGTCCGCTCCAGGTCCTTTTCCCGGTCGCGGTAGCCGCGCTCCTCCTTGGACAGACGCCGCAGCGCCGAGCCCATCTCCTCCAGCAGCCGGTCTCCCTTGGTCTTGAGGGCCTTTTTGAGCTCCGGGTCCAGGCGCTCGAACTCCTCGTCGGAGACGACCTTGCCCTCCAGCAGCGGATACAGGGTGAAGCCGCCCTGGTCGTCCACGAACAGGCTGTAGCCTTCGGACTTGGCGCGCTCCTCCATCTCGTCGAGCACGGTCTCGCGGTCGGCGTTGTAGCCGCGCAGCAGCGTCTGCTTCTCGGTCTGGTAGGCCTCGCGCTCGAAGCGGGCCGGAATCTCCTCGCGCAGGTCGCCCACGGCCTTGGCCAGGGCGGCCTTGAAACCCTTGCCCTGGCCGGCCGGCAGGGACACGGCCCGGGGCCGGTCGGGGTCGTCGAAATTGTGCACGTAGAGCCAGTCCGGCGGCGTGGCCCCCTTGGCCGCCTCGGGGTCCAGGAAGCGGCGGGCGAAATGGGTGCGGCCCATGGAGGGCTCGCCGGCCAGGTAGACGTTGTGCTCCCGGCCGCCGATGGAAAGGGCCAGGTTCAGGGCGGCGTGGGCCCGGGGCTGGGTCTTGGCCAGGGCGTCCTGGTCGTCGGGAATGTCCCGGCTGTCGGCAAATGGCACGGATGCGGGGTTGCAGGCCGCGCGCAGGTCTTTGGGGCGAAGGGTGTGCGTCATGGATTCCGTCTGGAAAAAGGGCGTTGGGAATGGGCGCGCCGGGCGTCCCGGCGTCGCGTCTTACCAGATACGAACTAATGGGCGCTTTGTCATCTCCGCCCCGACCGGCTTTTCAGGCCGGGCGCATCCTGATAGGGGAGCCCGATGGAAAACGCCGCCGGCAAGCCGCCGTTTCTGGCCGGGCTCGGGGGACTGCGGGCCCTGGCCGCCCTGGCCGTGCTGGCCGGCCACGCCCTGGCCTGGCTCACCCCCCTGCCGAGCCACCCCTACCTGGCCGTGCCGGCGGCCCGGCTGACCCAGGCCGGGCTTTCCGGCTTCTTCGTGCTGTCGGGCTTCGTGCTCTTCTACACCCACGCCCCGCGCCCGGGCGCGGGTCCCTTCCGGCCGGGGCGCTTCGCCGTGGCCCGGCTGGCCCGGGTCTACCCGGTCTACCTGCTTTTGCTCGCGGCCAACACGGTCGGCCCCCTGCTCAAGGAACCGGATTTCTTCTCGCGCTGCGCCGTGAGCCTGCCGGCCCACCTGGCCCTGGTCCAGACCTGGTTCTTCGCGCCGCAGTCGCCGTCGGTCTTCCCCATCGGCTGGGCCGTGAGCACCGAGGCCTTCTTCTATCTGCTGTTCCCGCTGCTGCTGCGCCCGGTGCAGGCCCTGCCCACGCGGCGGGCCGCCCTCACCGCCGCCGGCCTGGCCCTTGGCGCGGCCGCGGCCGGCGACGCCATGATCGCCGCCTCCTGGCCGACGCTTTTCGCCCGGGTCGCGAGGGACCATCCGGACTACGCCGACCGGGCCGTGGAGCTGGGCGGGCTGTACTTCCAGTGGCTCACCTACACCGCGCCCTATCTGCGGGCCCTGGAATTTCTGTGCGGCATGGCCACGGCCCGGTTCTTTCTCCTCGGCGGGCGCGGCCCGGCCTGGCTCGGGCCGGCGGCCGGGATCGGGCTCGTGGCGCTTGCCGCCGCGCCCTTTCCCCGGAACTCGTTTTTCCTGTCGGTTTTGGCCAACAACGCCCTGTACGCGCCGCTTCTGGCCGCCGTCTGCCTGGCCCTGGCGGCGCGCGCCCCGGCCTGGGCCGGCTGGCGGGCGACGACGGCCCTGGCCGGGGCCAGCCTGTCGGTCTACCTGCTCCAGCCCCTGACCCTCGAGCCCTGGCAGGCCCTGGCCAAGCACGGCCCGGGCTGGTGGCTGGCGGCGGTCCCCTGCGGCATGGCCGCCACCGTGGCCGTCGGCCTGTTCCTGGCCCGTCGGGTGGAAGCGCCGGCCGCCCGGCGCGTCATGGGCCTTTTCGCACCCCGTCCAGGCAGGCCGGGGAAAGCGGCAGGCGCTCCCCGAGACTGATCCCTTCCGGCGAGGCCGTGGCCCGGTAGGCCAGCACCAGCACCCCGGCGGCCACGGCTTGGCGCAGGAGCGCGGCGTAGTCCGGATCGACGATCTCCGCCGGGGCGAAGCAGTCCCCGTCCGGGCGCTGGACGCAGAAAAAAAGCGCCGCCCGGCAGCGCCCCTCCCGGGCCAGGCGGGTGAGCTCCACCAGGTGCTTGCAGCCGCGCAGCGTGGCGGCGTCCGGAAACATGGCCGTGCCGTCCTCCACCATGGTGACGTTCTTGCACTCGACGAAACATTCCCCGGCCGGGCCGGACAGGGCGAAATCCAGCCGGCCGCGGGCGAAGGCCGGCTCGGGGCGCACGGCGTCATAGCCGGCCAGGTCGGCGAAGGCCCCGGCCAGGAAGGCCTTGCGAAAGAGCCGGTTGGGCGTGAGCGTGTTGACCCCGACCCAGAAGTCGCCCCTAAAATCCGGCAACCGCACCATTTCCAGGGTGTGGGCCAACTTGCGTTTGGGGTTGTCGGATACGGACAGGCCGACGACGCGGCCCGGGCGCAAAAGGCCGAGCATGGAGCCGGTGTTGTTGGCGTGGGCGGTGAAGGGGCCGGCCGGGCCTTCCACGTCGATGAGAAAACGCAGACGGCGACGCACGAAACGGGCCGTGGCCAGGGGGCCGGGCAGGGGCAGGGTCACGGGAACTTCCGAGTCGGGGACCATGATTTACCTTTGACGGATTCCGGGCTATATGGATAGACGGCCGTGCACTCGCGGCCGTTTGCGAAAAACCCCCAGCAAGGATTCCGGGCCATGCGCACCGCCCTTCGTATGCGTCTCGTCGCCCCCTCGGCAACCCTCGGCATGGCCGCCAAGGCCGCCGACCTGCGCCGCCAGGGCAAGGCCGTCCTCGACCTCTCGGCCGGCGAACCCGACTTCAACACCCCCGCCCACATCAAGGACGCCGCCAAAAAGGCCATCGACGACAACTTCACCCGCTACACCCCGGTGCCCGGCATCCACACCGTGCGCGAGGCCGTGACGGCCTACTACAAAAACACGTATGGCGTGCCCGCCCCCAAAGAGGCGGTCATCCTCACCAACGGCGGCAAGCACGCCCTCTACACCCTGTTTGCGGCCCTGCTCAATCCCGGCGAGGAAGTGCTCGTGCCCGCGCCCTACTGGGTGAGCTACCCGGACATGGTCCGCCTGGCCGGGGCCACGCCCGTGCCCGTGCCGAGCAGCCCGGAAAAGGGCTTCCTGGTCTCCGTGGAGGACCTGGAGCGGGCCGCCACCCCGACGACGCGGGCGCTCATCCTCAACTCGCCCTCCAACCCCACCGGCGCGCACTACTCGGCCGCGGCGCTCGACGCCATCATGGAATGGGCCGTCTCGCGCGACATCGTCATCGTGTCCGACGAGATCTACGACCGGCTGGTCTACGAGCCGGCCAAGCCCGCCTCCCTGGCCGGCGGCTTCGCCCTGCACCCCGAGCACGTGGCCGTGGTCGGCGGCCTGTCCAAAAGCTTCGCCATGACCGGCTGGCGGCTGGGCTACGCCATCGCCCACCCGAACCTGATCCGGGCCATGTCCACCCTGCAGAGCCAGTCCACCTCCAACGTCTGCTCCATCGCCCAGAAGGCGGCCATCGCCGCCCTGACCGGGCCCATGGACTGCGTGGAGGAGATGCGCCTGGCGTTTAAGCGCCGCCGCGACCTGGCCCTTTCCATCATCAAGACCTGGAAGAAGGCCTTCTGCCCCACGCCCGCCGGCGCGTTCTACCTCTTCCCGTGCCTGTCGGACTACTACACCGCCGCCGTGCCCAATTCCACGGCCCTGTCCGAGGCGCTATTGACCGAGGCCGGCGTGGCCACGGTGCCCGGCGTGGCCTTCGGCGAGGACCGCTGCCTGCGGTTCTCCTACGCCACGGACGACGCCACCCTGGAAAAGGCCCTGGTCGCCATCGGCGACTTCCTGGGCAAATTGTAGACACCTGTAGGGATCGGAGGCCGGGGAACACGGCGTGAAGAAAACCGCCCGCTCGGAAGGCGACCAGTACCTGGGGCTGGTCAAGTTCCTGTCCTGGAGCTCCCTGGCCCTGATCCTTCTGGTCAACCTTTTCCTGTCCATCTTCCTGTCCAACTACGCCCGCCAGGACGTGCTGTCCAAGCAGAAGGAATTCGCCCTGCTCCTGGCCGAAAACCTCAACCACCAGATCTACCAGCGCTTCACGCTGCCCACGGTCATCGGCTTCGGCCGGGTGGAGCTGTCCCAGCCCGCCCAGTACGACCGGCTGGAAAAGACCGTGCTCTCGACCATCCACAGCTTCCACGTGAGCGAAGTGCGCATCTACGACTTCGACAAGCGGGTGTCGTTCTCCACGGACAAGGAGCTGGTGGGCCAGACGGGCTACGCCGGCACGGCCATCCTCGAGGCGCTCGAGCAGGGCACGTCGAGCTTCCAGCTGGTCAGCCGCACGGGCATGTTCGGCGGCATCTTCGACTTCCACCCCAAGCCCGACGCCGTGACGCTGCGCACCATCTACCCCCTGCGCACCGAGCGCTCGCTGGTCCCGGGCAACCCGCAGGGCTTCATCATGGGCGTACTGGAATTCAGCCAGGACATCACCGACGACTACCAGAAGGTGGTGGACTTCCAGCGCATCATCATCATCACCACCCTGACCTCGTCGCTGCTGCTCTTTTTCATCCTGCGCGTGATCATCAGCCGGGCCGGGCGCATCAACGCCCAGCGCATCGCCGACCGCGAACGGCTGGAACGCGAGCTCCAGCAGCAGGAAAAGCTCGCCGGCATGGGCCGCATGGTGGCCGGCATCGCCCACGAGATCCGAAACCCGCTCGGCATCATCCGCTCCACGGCCGAGCTGCTCCTCAAACGCAACAAGGAAGCCGACGGCGTCAACGCCAAGCTTCTCGGCGCGATCTTCGACGAATCCAAGCGCCTGTCCAAGACCGTGGGCGATTTCCTGGACTACGCCCGGCCCAAGACGCCGCGCCAGGACGTGGTGGACCTGGCCGTGATCTGCGACCAGGCGCTCACCTTCCTGGAGCAGAAGTGCGAGGAGATGGGCGTGGCCGTCGCGCGCGACTACCGGCCCGGGCTTACGGTCCGCGGCGACAAGGACCTCCTGTACCGGGCCGTGTACAACATCGTGTCCAACGCCCTGGACGCCCTGGCCGAGGACAAGGAAAAGGCCCGCCCGGCCTCCATTTCGGTCGCTGCCGCGGCCGGCGGGGACGCCGTGACCCTGACCGTCGCCGACTCCGGGCCGGGGTTCTGCCCGGAGAACAAGGACCGCCTCCTCGACCCCTTCTTCACCACCAAGGACGCCGGCACGGGCCTGGGCCTGGCCATCGTGCGCAACATCCTGGAAAGCCACGGCGGCGCGCTCGCCCTGGAAAACGCCTCCGAGGGAGGAGCGCGCGTGGTCATGACCTTTCCTCCGGCCTAGGCCTTTGCTAAGACCGGCCGGGACGGCTCCCCCCAATCTTTTTCCCGGACGACGCCATGCCAAGCCAGATTCTCATCCTCGACGACGAAAAGAACTACCTGCTGATCCTCGAAGCCATGCTCGGGGACGCGGGCTACGCCGTGACGGCCCTGGACGACCCGGAGACGGGCCTGGCCTTCCTCGACGAATCCGAAGTGGACGTGGTCATCACGGACATGAAGATGCCCAAGGTCACCGGGCAGCAGGTCCTCGAGCACGTCAAGCGCAACTTCCCCTACATACCGGTCATCATCATGACCGCCTTCGGCAGCATCGAGGGCGCGGTGGAAGCCATGCGCATCGGGGCCTTCGACTACATCGCCAAGCCCTTCGCCAACGACGAACTGTTGCTCACCATGGAAAAGGCCAGCCGCTTCGCCGCGGCCCAGCGCGAGAACATGCTCCTGCGCCAGTCCCTGGAAGACCGCTTCTCCTCGGAGAACATCATCGGCCGGGGCAAGGCCATGCAGCGGGTGCTGGAGATGGTGGGCAAGGCCGCGCCCACGAAATCCACCGTGCTCATCACCGGCGAATCGGGCACGGGCAAGGAGCTGGTGGCCAAGGCCATCCACTACGCCTCGCCGCGCAAGGACGCGCCGTTTATCTCCGTCAACTGCATGGCCCTGGCCTCGGGCGTGCTCGAATCCGAGCTCTTCGGCCACGAGAAGGGCTCGTTCACCGGGGCCGTGGCCAGAAAGCGCGGGCGCTTCGAGATGGCCCACGGCGGCACCATCTTCCTCGACGAGATCGGCGAGCTGTCGCCCGAACTCCAGGTGAAGCTCTTGCGCGTGCTCCAGGAGCGCAAGTTCGAGCGCGTGGGCGGGTCCGACCCCGTGGAGGTGGACATCCGCATCCTGGCCGCCACCAACCGCAACCTGGCCGAGGCCGTGGCCGGCGGCACGTTCCGCGAGGACCTCTACTACCGCCTGAACGTGGTCCATATCCAGACGCCGCCCCTTCGCGAGCGCCGCGAGGACATTCCCATCCTGGCCGCCCACTTCCTGGAGCGCTACGCCAAAGAGAACGACAAGACCTTCAAGGGCTTCTCCCCCGAGGCCATGGAGTACCTCACGGCCTACGAATGGCCGGGCAACGTGCGCCAGTTGCAAAACGTGGTGGAGCGTTGCGTGGTGCTGGCCGGCAGCGACGTGGTGGGGGTGGAGGACCTGCCGAGCGAGATCCGCGACGAGGAAAGCCAGTACAAATCCGCCGTGGACCTGCTGCCGCTGACCATCAACCTCGGCGAAACCCTGGAAAAGATCGAGACGGCGCTCATTCGCCGGGCGCTGGCCCGCTCCAGCCTCGTCCAGGTCAAGGCGGCGGAGATGCTCGGCATATCAAAAAGTCTATTACAATATAAGCTAAAAAAATACAAATTAACTGGGCATTAAATTTTCAACCAAGTAAGTTTCCAATGATGAAAATTCAATTAGAAGAGGTTTTTAAAGCGAGTGGTGTACCAAAACATACTTTTGTATCTCCCAAAGAATATACTGAATTAATTGTAAATTTACGGACACCTGGTAGAGGACTTGTCGTCGAAGGCCCTTCTGGCATTGGGAAAACAACAGCTGTCGAAACTGCTTTAGACGAGTTAACTCCCAGTTGATAGACTTGGCAGCCATCACGGGGAGAAAACACAAAACGGAATTTTACGCACCCTAAGACATAATTTTCCTTAATTCGTCAGCAAGG
>NZ_JARKOZ010000004.1 GCF_029978005.1 Solidesulfovibrio sp.
GGCCGGGCGGTGCTGGCCGGCTTTGCGGCCTGCGTCGCCCGGCCCATTTCCCAGACCACAACGACCGACGCCCCGCCGCCTGCCGTTCCCACCTGCCTCCCCGCCCGCTCCGTCGGGGGGGACCGGGGGGGATCATCCCCCCCGGCCGCCGGAGGCATGCCTTTCTCCCCTCGCCTCGCCTCGCCACACCACGCCCCCGGGGCGCGCCGCTAGGCGTTTCGCAGCTTGGCGATGATCTGGTCCATGTCGCCGGAGAGATCGGCCAGGGCGTGCACGGCCTGGGCGGATTCGTGCATGCCGGAGCTCGTGGTTTCGACCACGTCGCTGACCTCGTTCATGGCCCGGTTGATCTCCTCGGCGGCGGCCGACTGCTGTTCGGCGGCGGCGGCGATGCCGGCCACCTCGCGGGCGCTGGCCTCGGCCAGGGCCAATATTTCGCGCAGCACGTCGCCGGACTTGCCGGCCAGGGAGGTGGCCTCGGACACGGCCGAGGCGGCCTGGTCCACGTTGTGGATGTTGCCGGCCACGGACTGCTGGATGCTGACCACGGCCTGGCCCACTTCCTTGGTGGCGGTCATGGTCTTTTCGGCGAGCTTGCGCACCTCGTCGGCCACGACCGCGAAGCCGCGCCCGGCCTCGCCGGCCCTGGCCGCCTCGATGGCGGCGTTTAAGGCCAGCAGGTTGGTCTGGTCGGCGATGTCGGAAATGACGGACATGACGCGGCCGATGGCCTGGGTCTGGTCGCCGAGGGCCCGCATGGCCTCCTTGAGGGTGGTGGACACGGCGTTGACCCGGTCGATGGAGCGCATGGATTCCTCGACCACGTTCGCGCCGGACGAGGCCTTGGCCTTGGTGTCCTCGGCGGACTGGGCGGCGCGGGAGGCGTTTTTGGCCACATCGAGGACGGTGGAGGTCATCTGGGCGATGGCCTCGACCACTTCGCGCAGGCGGTCGCGCTGGTGGTCGGCCCCGTCGCGCACGTGCTCGACCTGGTTTTCCAGCTGTCCCGAGGCGGCGATGATGCTTTCGACCACGAGCCCCAGGTTCTCGGCCGCCTCGAGCATGCCCTCGCGCTTGGCCGCCTCGGCCATGCCCCGGGCCTTCTCGGCCTCCTCGCGGGCCACCTGGGCGCATTTGGCTTCCTCGCCCGCCTCCTGGCTCATGGCCTCGGCCTCGGCGATCTTGGTCTTGAGGCCCAGGACCATTTTTTCCAGGGCTCCGGCCAGATCGGCCATTTCGCCGGAGAACCTGCCCTCGGGCCGGGCGTCGAGGTCGCCGCGCGAGACCTTGCGGGCCACGTCGATGATGCGCCGCAAGGGCGAGGTCATGCCCCGGGCGGTGAAGAAGCCGACCACCAGCACCACCAGGGCCACCACGCTCGAGGCGGCCAGGGCGGAATAGAGGATGGTGCGCTCGGTGGCGGCGATGGCCGCCCGGTCGCGGCCGATGAAGAGCATGCCCGCGATCTTGCCGTCGGCTCCGGTCATGGGCCAGTAGGCGGTGTTGTAGTCGCGGCCGAGGATCTTGTTGATGTTGAGGAAGCGGGAGCCCTTCTGCAGCACGGTCTCCAGGACCAGGGGATTGTCCATGCGCGTGCCCACGGCGCGCTTGCCGTCGCGTTCGATGGTGGTGGCCACGCGGGTGTCGCCGTAGAAGATGGTGCACTCCACGTCGAGCACCTTCTTGATCTCGTCCACGAAGGCGTTGCTGGAGGAGAGGTTGATGCCGGCGGTCACGCTGCCGACGATCTTGCCGCCCTCGGACACGGGCGCGCCGGCGCGCAGGGAGAACTTGACGGCCGTGCCCTCCTCCATGCCGATGGATATCTGGCCCTTGAGGGCCTTTTGCACGTTGATCTGGTTTTTCACGGAGTCGCCGACCTTGTCGGAATGGCTGCGGGCCACGACCACGCCCTCGGCGTCGGCGATGGTCACGAATTCGATCTTGAGTTCCTGCTGGGCCTGCTTGGCGATCTCGGTCAGCTTGACCCGGTCGCGGGCCACGATGGCGGCGGCCACGTCCGGGCGGGAAGCGAGGAGGAAGGTAACGCCCTTGACCTCCTGGCTGGTCTCCTTGAGCATGTAGTCCACCGCATCGGCTTTGCTGTTGATCTCCTGCTGGCTCATGTGATTGAGGCCTTCCGAGAGGTACAGGTGGACGGTGAGGGAGATGGCCAGGGTAAGGAGGCCGACGGTGAAAAGGAGCAAGGCGATGATCTTGCCGGTCAGCGTCAGTCGCATGGGCACCTCCGAATTCCCGGCACGACAGTCGGGAATGTTTTGTGAAAAAAAACACTTGCGGCGAACGGTTACAAATTGACAACATTATACGTAAAAATCAAACTCATGCCTAGCATTGGAGGCCTGGAGAATCGCGATTTTTGATAATTTTCAGAAAGAAAATTTTTTTTTTCACAAACCGCGGCCGGCCGGCCGCGTCACAAGAAGGAAACCCTGGCCGCAAGCTCGCCCGCCGCGAGCCCTCCGATTGCCGGGAGGGCTCGAGCAGGAAGGCCGAGGGGACTCGATCCGTCTGGAAATAAGGAAAATTGCCGCGGCGGTCAGACAGAGATCAGGAGAAGGCAGCCGGCGACGCCACACTCGCCTTGCCTCGCGCAACAAATACGACCGTGTGTTTCAAGAAAAACTAGTCATATTATTCTGGTGTCCTCGAACAACGCATGCGCTGCCTCGAGGACATGACGCTAGCGCCCGACGAAGCGGGCCAGCACGTAGCCCCGGCGGCCCGTGGCGAGATCGCGCACCTCGTACCAGCCGTTGATCTCGGGCGTGAGCACGGCCACCTTGTCTCCGGCGTGGAGGTCTTCCACCACCGAACAGGACTGGCTCGGGCACTCCAGCAGGTTGAGCAGCGCGGCCCGCACCGTCTGGACCGTGGCCGCATCGACAGGGGCGTCGGCGCGCTCGCGTCCGGCGCAGCCGCCCAGCAGGCCCAGACCGGCGACCAGGAACAACGCCATGGCAGGGCGGCGCATCTTGCCAATCATATTCCCTCCTTGGCTCGCCTTGCCGGCAGGCGGCAAGGGATTGCGACATTTCCGAGAACAGGAATCATTCTTATTGCCGAACGGGATAAAAAAGATCATATTAGGCCCAGGATCGGCCCGACGGCTAGTTGCCTTCGTAGGTGCGCATGCGCTTTTCCCGCTCCCGCCGCGCGTCCTGGGACGGGCATTGGCATACGGCCCGGGCGGCGTCGTAGGGGCTGTCCGCGGACACGCCGCCGGGGCCGATGTAGACGAGCTTGGCCGGGTCCGGCTGGCTCAGGGGATACTGGCCCGGATTGGCGGCGCACGAGCCGCAGATGACGGTCCAGGCGTTGTACGCGTTCATGGCCACGCGGGCGACGCAGCAGTCGCCGTAAGGATCGACCTGCTGGGCCGGCGCGGGCGACGGCCAGAGGCAAACGGCGGCGGCCGCGACCGCGATCGCCAGGTGAATACGGACCGGCTTGAGCATGTCTCCTCCCTACGGGCGAGCCCGGGATACGGCGTGTGTCAAGGCTACCGGGTCCGGCGTGGCTTGTCCATACGGCGACGCGCCAACGGACCCGTGCGAAAAAACGGCTTGATCCGGCTCCAAACGGCCGGGGAAGGCCGCTGCCGGAAGAGGCGTGCCGCGCGTCTTGCCTTTTGTACCCGGGCGGTCCATACACTGGTGCAATGCCCCCATCGGGTTTTGCCCGACAACCTTAACAACGAGGTCTCACCCCATGCACGATCACGATCATGAATACGACGAGGAATGCTGCGTCGAGGTGACCGAGGCCGCCGTCGGCCAGGAAACCGTCGACTTCACCATGAAGGTCTACGATCCCGCCGAGGGCTTCTTCGGCGAGATGTCCACCGAGGAGATCAAGAAGGCCGGCAAGTGGATCGTGCTGGTCTTCTATCCGGCCGACTTCACCTTCGTCTGCCCCACCGAGCTGGCCGACCTGGCCACCAGGCACGAGGAGCTGGACAAGATGGGCTTCGAGATCTTCTCCGTGTCCACGGACACCGAGTTCGCCCACCTGGCCTGGCGCAACAGCGAGAAGCTCCTGGAGAACGTGCGCTTCAAGATGGCGGCCGACCCCACCGGCCAGATTTCCCGCTATTTCGGCGTCTACGACGAGGAGACGGGACTGGCCCTTCGCGGCACGTTCATCATCAATCCCGACGGCGTGCTGGTTTCCAAGGAGGTCAACTTCTACAACCTCGGGCGCAACGCCGACGAACTGGTGCGCAAGTGCCAGGCCAGCGTCCACCTGCGCGAGCACCCGAACGAGGCCTGCCCGGCCAAATGGACCCCCGGGGCCAAGACCCTCACGCCCTCGGAAAAGCTCGTGGGCAACGTCTACGAATCCTTAAGCGGAATGCCCTAGCGCGGCCTCCCTTGGGCGGCGCGGCCGCGTCGTTCGAGAGAAAGCCGTCCGGCGGATGCCTCGGCGGCGAAACATGCCCGCGCGTGTTTCGCGCCATGGCCCCAAGGCAAAGCCCGACTTCACCAAAGCCCCGCCCCCGCCACGCCGGGGGCGGGGCTTTTTTCGGTACGCGCCGGCGCGGCCGTTTGACCGCGAGGCCGCGATGGACTAGTGCACGGCCGGATACGGCGCGCCAAACGGCCGCGGCGACGCGGCCAGGGCGATCGGCTCCATGGAACGCACTCTGCCGCTCCCCGAAGAAAAGCGCGCCCTCCCCGCCATGTCCCATGCATCGCCCCGGCACCACGGCATCGACCTGCTCAAGGTCGTCTGTTGTTTTTCCGTCGTCCTGCTGCATGCCCTCGTCTACAGGGTCGAGAACTACGACGGCTCGCCGTCGTGGATCGTAGCCAACGTCCTGAGTGCCGCCACGCGCGAAGCTGTTCCCGTCTTCTTCATGATCAGCGGCGCGTTTCTGCTGCGCCGGGACGTCGTTTCGCTCAAAAGCTACTTCACCGACGTCGCCAGGCGGTACGGCATGGCCCTGCTCGGCGGCCTCGTCGCCTACAAGCTGCTGGCCCTGGGCCAGGGCGACGCCAGCCCGCTGCTTTCCGGCGTATTGTACAACGTCCGGCTGAGCATCGGGTTTCATCTCTGGTTCATGTGGACCTTCCTCGGACTGGCGCTGGTCGCGCCGCTGCTGCGCCCCATGGTGGCCGCGCCGCGCAACCTGTGGCTTTTCCTTTGCCTGTGGCTGCTTTTCTGCTTCGCCGAGCCCTGGCTGCACGCCATCGGCTGGAACCTGCCCGTGGACAACATGCTTTTCGTGCGCCACACGGGCTACTTCGTGGCCGGCCACGCCCTGTTCCGGCAAGCGCGCCGCCTGCCCTGGGAACTGCTCGCCTCCGGGGCCGTGGCCGGCGTCGCGGTCACGGCGGCCCTGACCGCGGCCGCCACGGCCGCGCGCGGAGCCCTCGACCTGCGCTTCTACGAAGGCCCTTCGCCGTTTCTCGTGCTCTACAGCGCCTGCGCCTTCCAATGGGCGCGCCAACAGGAGCGCGTTCCCTTGCCGGAGACGTTGCGCCGCCTCTCCGGCGCGACGTTTACCGTCTACATCTACCACGTCCTGGCCCTGTCCCTGCTCTCGCGCCTTATCGGCCCGACGACCTTGCCCATGCGCATCTTCGTCCACACCCCCCTGGCCTTCGCCGCCTGCCTGGCCCTGCACTTCCTCGGCCGACGCACGCCGGGGCTGCGCCTGTTCTTCAAGGGGTAGCGGGCGAAGAGGAGCGACGGAGGAGACTTCGCCGCACCCGCTCGTAATGCAACAACTTGCGTAGTGCATAAAAAAAGGGCTGCCGAACGCATCGACAACCCATTGATTCCTGGTGCCCGAGGCCGGAATCGAACCGGCACGCCCCTCACGGAGCAAGGGATTTTAAGTCTCAAAAATCGCTCAATTTTAACCATGCGTTACCACAAATATTCAAATAATATCAGGCAGATGAACACTCACGAATTTTCATGGAAATGCACGTTTTTCCAGACCGAGTGGAGCAAAATTGGAGCAAATTGGAGCAACTTTTTTTGCTCCACCGACGAGAAATTTGCATTGCTTCCGGCCTTGGCGGAATGATCCTCCAATCCCGGGGAGAGCTCGCGGCTGGCCGGCAAGCACACTCCGTAGTGTGCACTGCGACGCCGTTCCCTTTCTGCAGGAGGATGAAAAAGGAGGACGCCAAGAAGCATCAGCAGGAAGGGCGCCCCTGATTTTCCCGAAGGATCGTGAGCGCGTCAGGCACGGCGTCCAGCACCTTCAACAGGTTGGTCACGGCCCGGCTGGTCAGGGCATCCCCCTTCTCATACTTGGTGAACGCTTTCGGGCCGCCGCCGATGAGGTCGCCGGCCGCCGCCTGGGTCAGCCCGAGCTTTTTGCGGATGCGCTTGACCTGCGGGCCGTCCAACAGCCCCTCGCACCTCGCCTTCATGGCGTTCAGTGCCCGGTCGGAGACCTTCATGTCCGCACGGGTATAGAGGCCTTCCCCGCATGTCGGGCAATACCATCCGGGCATGGCGACAGTCATTGCCTGTCCCTTGTAGGAAAATTCCACCGGCCTCACGTCACGGACCATTTCAGTTCCGTCCTCGTGGCACATGGGATTGGTTTCCATGCTATTTCTCCTTGAAAGAGAGCAGATCAAAGGCCGAAATTCTTCCAGCCATAAATTTCACGTACAAAATCCCGGCGGATGTCGGCACATGATACACATCCTGCCAGGCCGCGTTGTCCGCGTAGGCGGTCATGGATTTGTAAAAGTGCCTGCGGCTCATGCTCTCAATGACCGCCATCATGCCATCGTAATCGAAGCCGAGGCGTTGGGCTGCCTGGGCGGCGGTTCTCGTCACGGCGACCTCGCCCCTTCTCGCCGCATCCTGGAAAGAGCCCAGGTCATACGTCGGCTTTCGCTTTTCCATGAGGAAAAGTTACCATAAAGGTACTTTCTGTCAAGGCCATCGGCCTCGGCCGGGGCAGGGGCATTGTCGCCGCAGCCTCCCCCCGCGCCCGCGCAAATAACGACTCCTGACATTGGCGCGTAAACCGTCCCAGCCACCTCGCAGCCTGAAGCCTCCAAAGGCGCACGTCTGACATCCGCAAGGGGGGGGGTAGTCTCCGCTGTTTCAAAACCAGCCCCCTCCTCCCCGTCGGCAGGCATCCTGACGAGCGAGAATAGATCTAAATTATTTAAATAAAAGGAAAATAAAATTCAAAATTTTCCCCTCACCTCGCTATCCATCAGAAATATTTAACTTTCCGAAAACGACTTATACGGCAATCACCTTCAACTATACCATACAATGACATTCAGTGACACAACTACACTCTACGTTGACATACATTGACATAACTGCATTTCAGTCAACTTGACACTATTTTCAGAATCGTGTTTATGCCTGGGTACTCACAATTTGCACAGACACCGAGGAGTACTCATGGTCAAAAAAATGTTTTACTACATCGAAGACATGTCCATAATTCTTGGAAAAACTCCAGCATCAATCCACGGGCATCTCGCCCGAAAGCAGTTCGACGCTGTGCCGCAGCCTATAAAGTTGGGTCGCCGCCTCGCCTGGAACCCAGCTCTCGTTGAAAATTGGATCCAGGAGAAGACCGATCGAGCCGGCGGAAAAGCGAATCCCCAACGCAACCTCGAAAAGCCCCCCACTAAACGGCGCGGACGACCGCAAAAATCGGAACGGAAAAATGGGGATGAGCAATGAGCAGCGCAATCCGGGGGCTGCCCCGGGCTCAGCTGCAGATCGGTGCCACAACCGACGATCCTGATGACCTTGCCCTCAAGGAATGGCCTCGATTCTCGTTTGACGCCTGCCCAGGCATCCTGGGCGAGTTCGTGCGACTGGCGACACGCGACAGCGAAGCCGATCCGGCGGCGGTCTGCATCACCGCGTTGGTGCGCTTCGGGGCGGAGGTTTACGGCTACGCGCCCAATCGAGGCCCACACCTCTATGTGGGCGAAACCATCCACCCACCGCGACTCTTCGCCGTCATCTGCGGCAATTCCAGCAAGGCCCGCAAAGGGACCTCCCGGCATCCCGTGACAAAGCTCTTTGAGCGGAAACACTGCCTGCCCATCGACCTGAAGACATGGGGCGTCCCTTTGCCCGCCAGGGAGAGCGGCGGCCCGCTCTCCACAGGGGAAGGCCTGGCCCACCATGTGCGCGACGAAAGCGACGAGGAGCGGGAACGAAGGCAGCGACAGAACCCCGCCGAACCGGTCCGCGAAAAGGGAGACAAAAGGCTCGTCATCATGGACGAGGAGTTAGCAAGCGCCTTTGCTTGCATCAAACGGGAAGGCAACACACTCTCCATGGGCATCCGTAGTTTCTGGGACTCCGGCGACTATGCCCCCCTGACCAAGAACAATCCCGTCCTGGTGCGCGGCGCGCATATCAGCATCATCGCCCACATTACCATGCAGGAACTCGCCGTGTGTTTGGGCGAGGTGCAGGCCGTGAATGGCTTCGGCAACCGTTTCCTCTGGATATGCGCCCGGCGCTCGAAACTGGTTGCCCTGCCTTCACGGATGCCGGACGCCGAGCTTGCGCCCTTGCAGCGTGAGCTCTGGCGGTGCGTGGGGCATGCGCAGCAACGCGGCGTCATGACCATGACAACAAACGCCCTGGAGCTCTGGCGACACGTCTACCCAGAGCTCTCTCAGGAGCACACGGGACTGGCCGGGAGCATAATCAACCGGGCCGAAGCCCAGACCCTCCGCCTAGCTCTCCTCTATGCGCTCTTGGATGCTCAGGGGAAAATCGAGGAGCCCCATCTGCAAGCGGCCCTTGCCATGTGGCGCTATGCCCAGGATTCGGCGCGCTACATCTTCGGAGACCGGGCGACGGACCCGCTGGAAGATAAAATCCTGGAAGCGCTCAGGGCCGGCCCGCTCACGGCCACCGAACTGAGCAGCGTCCTGAGCAGGCATGTCCCCCGCGACCGCCTCAAACCCCTGCTGCAGCAACTCGAAGCACAACAGCGCATTACCATCACCAAGGTCAAAAACGCGGGCCGTCCCCGGATCACTCTGGCCCTGCGCGAATTAAGCGAAAAAAGCGAATTAAGCGAAAAAAGGCGGAGTCTCGCGTGAACCTTATTTCGCTTATTTCGCTTTATTCGCCATCAGTATGTTGCTGCGGAAAGCCCGCGCACATCGGCGGCATGTCCGCACCGCCAGCCTACCCTCTGGGGCCACACGCTGTCGCGGTGCCCCCAGCGGGGCTGGCGGGTGGGCTACACCCCCCTCGACCCCTGCCAAAGGCATCAAGGCCGGTGACGCCATGAAAGGAAAAGCCCCAAACCGCACAGCCTGGATCAAGCTTCGCGTCACCCCGGCTGAGAAGGAAGCGATCACGGCTAAGGCGCAAGCCCAGGGCCAGACCGTGACGGATTTCATCCGCCAACGCGTCCTGGATTACCGCCTTCGCCAAACACCCATGGAGAAGGAGCACGTTCGCCAGCTCGCCCGGGCGGGGGCGAATCTGAATCAACTGGCCAGGTGGGCCAACACGTACAAAAGCCGGGCAGAGGCCATTCAGGTCTTGGCAGTCCTCTTGAGCATCGAGAGGTCCCTCAAACGCGGCCCAGATGCGGGAGAAGACGAGCGGCAAAAATCCTCTTCCTCCATGGAGTCAAAAGCTTTCAGGGAGACGCCATGTACATGAAGGTCTTCCCGCACGGGCAGGGGGCCGGGGATGGGCCGACACGCTACCTGGTGCGTCTGGACTACCCGGACCGGGACAAGCATCCGCCCGTGGTGCTGCGCGGCGATCATGAGCTGACCCGAGACCTGATCGACTCCCTGGACACCAAATGGAAGTTCACGGCCGGGGTCCTTTCCTGGCATCCGGACGAAGTCGTGACGCCCAAGCAGGAAACGCGCGTCATGGACGACTTCGAAGCCGTGGCCTTTGCCGGTCTGGAGCCGGACCAGCGCAACATCCTCTGGGTGAGGCATCACCATGCTGGGCATCATGAGCTCCATTTCGTCATCCCACGCGTGGAACTCTCAAGCGGCAAGGCCTTCAATCCCTGCCCGCCCGGCTGGCAAAAACACTTCGACGTGTTCCGGGACCTGCACAACCACCGCGAAGGTTGGGCCAGGCCGGACGATCCGGCCAGAGCCCGCCTGCGAACGCCGGAACACGCGGACCTGCACAAAGCCCGTCTGATTCGGTGGGGGGCTACGCCCGGCAAGGACGAACGCGCGGAGGCCAAGGACGCCGTTCACTCCTTCCTGCTCATGAAGATCGAAGAGGGACAGGTCACAAACCGCTCCGAGCTTCTTGCGGCGCTTCGGGAGGCCGACCTGGAGATTAACAGGGCGGGCAAGGACTACATCACCGTCAAAGACCCAGCCAGCGGCGAAAAGCTTCGCCTCAAAGGGGGAATCTATGCCGAACACTGGCAACTCGCTGGCCTCCCTGGCCGAGCGCATGCGGGCCAAGACCGAACAGGACCGGCAGGAGCTCGAAGCCCTGACCCGGCACCAATTCGACGCCTTGAGCAAGAGCTTGCGGCAGTCGTCGGCCGCCGCGCTCAATACAACCGAAGCCGCTATCCAGGAAAAGCTTGGGACGTTGGAAGAGAGCATCGTCTCACGCTGCCAAACCCTGAGCTGGACCTTCGGCCGAAAGTGGCTGCAAGCTCTGCTCTTGAGCATGGCCCTACTGGCCGGGGCGGCCTTGGGCGGCTGGGGCGTGATGGCTATGCTCACACACAGGCTCACGGCATTACAGGACGAGATTCAGAGCCTCAATGCGAACAAAGCCGACCTGGAGAACACCGTCGGACAACTGGAAAAGCGGACCTGGGGATTGAAACTCCTGGAGAACCAGGATGGACGGTTCATTGTTCTGCCGCCGAAGACATCGGCTCACACAGGCTGGACGGTGGGAAAACAGCAAGCTGTGAAAGTGGAGTAGACTATGACCGAGATCGAAAGCATACTCACCGCCACATTGATCGCGTTGGAACAGGAGATTCGCCAGAAACAAGAAGCGCAGGCAAAGGCTATTACCGAACAGGAGCTATCACTGACGGCTCACACAGACACCTTACGCCTCCTTCAGAAACAGGTCAGTCATTTAAGCATTCAGCAACAAGAATATACACAGCACTTAGAACGCTTGATCGATATATACAAGAACTTTGGGCAGCTATTGAGGTGGTTGGAAAAGATCAACTCCAGAGAGAAAAACGATTAGAAATGCAGATTATTGAAAACACCGAATATCATTAACATTTTAAAAACATGCCAAAAGATAGAAAGCACAATCGGAAGGCAACCCGTAATAGGGGAGCATATTTTTTGTTGACCAGAAGAGAACATAGGATTAGCCTATAAGCAATTATTGATTTACAATGACGAGCACACTGGGCGAAAAAGGATACATAAAAGCCGGTGCCTACCATTTACAATGAAGGAATGGGAAGATGATTAATTTCCCCGTTTTTGAGCAATTAGAGGTTAGCAACTATGGGCTATACCCAGGCACGGAGACACAACAAGGCATCAATATTAATTTCAAACCAGGATTGACGTTAATTCTTGGCGCAAACGGCTTAGGAAAGACAACACTAATTACCATCCTTTACCGCATGCTGTCTGGCACACATGATTTGTCTCGTACAGCTCTCGATGCCACCGAATTGGGCGGCGCATCTTTGGAGGTAAAACCGTTAAATGCTGTTGATGTCGCCATGTTTGCAAACCGCGTGCAAGATTTGGCAACCAATGCATTCGCCACAGTAAGACTTTCTATAGGTCAAAAAAGATTGACAATTAAACGGCACCTTAAAAACCTTAAACTTGTTACTTTTCACTGTGACAAAGTCGACATTGGGACAGATGAGACCGTATACCAACAAATGCTGCCAGAAATTTCAGGCATGTCTAGCTTTGGCGACTGGCTCCTCTTGCTACGGCACATGGTTTTCTACTTCGAGGACAGACGCGAGTTAGTTTGGGATCCTTCTGCACAACGACACATTTTTCGAATGATGTTTCTCTCTCCGGAAGAAGCTCAAAATTGGTATAAGAAGGAAAGGAATATTTTAGCATTGGACAGCCGCTACCGAAACGACACGGCTTCACTCAACCGACTAAGGAAACGTATCACAACCAACAACAAAGCTCTTGGTGACGAAGCTTCATTGCGTACTGAACTAGTTTCATTGACAAAGCTTCAAGAAGAAGACGAAAGAGCGTATACAACGCTTGTTTCCGATATCGACTATCTGGACAAAAGGCGACATGCACTAAGAAAAGACTTGCTAGCTGCAGAGATGGCTGCCGACAACACCGCACGCATTATTGAATCAGAGAAACTGGCGCTACTCAAGAATTACTTTCCTTCTGACAAACAGACGGCGCTATACCTCTACTCGGTACTCCTTGCACAAGACCAATGCGCTGTCTGCGGGAATGAATCAAAGTCAACGGCAGAGGAGCTATCAACACGCATTACCAATCTTAAGTGTATTGTGTGCGGAAACGATTTAACGACTGAACCAGAGCATGACAATGTAGTTTCCTTCTCAAAAGAAAAAATACAAATTCAACATAAAAATTTTATACTAGATACAGACCGAGTAAATAATTTGAAATCAGAACTTAGCAACATTTCTAAACAATATGATTCCGTAGCAACTCGCCTCATTGAAATACGCGCTGCCATCGCAGAAAGGTCTAAGCACATCAGCCGCATCGAGAAGGCTTTACCCAAAGGTGATGAGAAGCAGGCCGAGGCGCATAGGGAACTTTCTGCTCTCAACGAGGCATTAACTGGTGACAAAGCTACATTAAACATGCTTTCAGACTCATTTAAGGAGTTAGTTGACCAAGCAAACACTCAAATACTTCAACATGCTGAAGCGATCAAAAATGCGTTCTCAGAATATGCAAGTGGCTTTCTTTTTGAGGATGCCCAACTGAAATGGTCACCAACAAAAACGAGGCTGGGCCAAATAGGAATAGCTTCTGTTGCTTTCCCTGCATTTAATCTCGAAATGAGTGGCTCAGATTTTACAGGTAGAACACCTCGAAACGGGCCGGAAACCGTATCAGAGAGTCAAAGAGAATTTATCGATCTGGCGTTTCGTATGGCCTTGATTCAGGTTGCCGGCGACGGAGCCGGAGGATCACTGGTAATCGATGCGCCAGAATCTTCGCTAGATGCATTCTTCGTAAAAAGAGCTGCCAGCGTACTTTGCAGATTTGGCAAACATGACTCGAATAACCGTTTAATAATTACATCAAATTTGATTGATGGGCAGTTAATACCAGAAATGATCAAGAACGGCATCCCTTCAGACGACCACACACAACGCCTCATAAATCTCATGAATATTGCCACTCCGACTGCAGCTGTGCGCAACAATCGACTTGAATATGAAATGGAGCTAAAGAAGATACTCATGGCTGGAGGGATTGATGGATAGGCTACCTATCCCCAGGGTGCTAGGGCCTGTTGACGATCTCAGACGCTGGTTGAGAATATTATCAATACTTGATGCTTGTCATTGGGTAGGATTAGCACCCATCATAACCACATCTTTGCATGTAATAGTATATCTCGCTGAAGCCTTATCCCCAGCCTGGAATCTCAAAGCAATGGACGGGAAAGTTCTAAAACAATCGACCGCCCCTTACTATCCACTCCTACAGAAAGATACCAATCGACTCATCGGGATGGGGCTCATTCGAGTTAACGCACTGGAAAAAGGATTTTCCGACAAAGGGGATCCAGTATTTTTACCAAAAATCAGTCTAGAGCTACAAAAAACTGATCAAATCCTAAAAACTTTGCGCGAACTCCCTGATGAAGAACTAATGTTCATATTTTTCCGTGAGGTTGTGCAGGCATTTTCGCGATTATCCGACCAACAGGTCCCCACTTCGATGAAAGAAGATGCTACTTACGGGGACCCTGCCGTGGATATTGGTCAAGTAATCGACCTTGGAGAGTGGTTAAGCACTGACAACACCGCAACTTCACAGGCCATTGACCAAATACGAAATTTCTCCGGCTACAGTATAAATCCAGCTGAAACAATTGATATATATGTTGACCATATCTTTAAACGAGTAAGCCATGGATAACATAAGACTAGGCCTTTGGGGAAGTGACGATTTGAATGCAACGGTAAAAAATTATATCGGAAACCAATATTATCAAAACCTTCCTGAGGAAGCACATTTCCTCCATAGCGTCGCAAAAATCCTTGGCCTCCGATACGCCAGGGACAAAGAAGGCCTCCATTCAGCGCCCTCCATGTACATTCTTAATCGCCCCCCTATTGATAGTGGTGTAGAGTTTAAACGGGAGCATACTTTTAGCCTTGGAGTTGTCGATGTCTCGGGGAAAATATGGTTTGGCTCTTCAGCAATGAACTCCAGCAACGGAGCCTCTATTCCTGAAGGCATAGACATCGACTCACTATTTACCTACGTTTCGCGAACCTTAAATTCAGGAGAGCAACCAGCTATCTATTACGATGTATCTGCGAGCGAAAAAACTTTTCGCTTTTATCCTAAAGGGGTAGAGAACCCGGACAACTGCACAGACATTCGTTTCGTTGGACAGATTATAGACGAAAGAAGTCTAAAATCATTTCTAGACCGAATCCACAACAGACATCTATTGACACCAACTGCATCATTTGCATCGAACGATCTTTGGGAAAACAAAATAAAATGTTATCCAATAAAACAAGCCGAGAGAGGTGTTCAAAGCATCTTACAGATTTGTCTCGCTGAAGCGCTAGGAAATATTCAAGTTAAATGCGAAGGAACTGGCGTATTCGGAAGATATGATCTATCTATTCTTGAACAAGACCCACTTGAGCCATCAAAATTTACAATTCATGCCATACTAGAGTTGAAAGTCGTCAAAAAATTTACTCATACTGGTCATGAAATCTCGGACAACATGAACAAAAAAGCTGTGTTAAAAGGTTTTAAACAAGCATTTGCCTATCGACATGAGCATCACGCAAAATTTTCAGCCCTATGCTGCTATGACATGCGACCAAGCCCAACTCTTCATAAACACTCAGAAAAAAAATGCAAAATCGCCATAAAACTTGGCATTGAATTCTGGGCCTGGCCATTATTTTCTACACCAGATGCCGCTCGAGACTGGCTGGTGGAAAATACATCACCAAAGGAGCCCTCGTAAGGGTACCTTCTTACCATTCAAGGCTACCTGGTGTTCATTTTTTCCTCAGTACAATCAATGCTTCATCAAGCTTCTCCTGCCCCCCTTGCTGGGCAGACGCTCTCATAGATCTAAATGATTCAATATTGACAACCGCATACCCCATCGTCGGCGCTAGTTCCGCAAGAATAGTCGCTGTTGGAATGAGAATGCCGGCATATTGACTGTCGCCAACGACGGCCCATACTTCCCCTTCTGATGCCAACTGCGCGTGAAGTCCTTCGAAGATCAGTTTTATGTCGTAAAAATAACCTCCGACCATCTCAGGGATCCATGGGTTCCAAAGATCACCACGAACACTAGTCAACCGCTTGAGCGCCATCGTTAATTGATTGGATTCCGCAGGGGCAGATGGAAACTCTCGTCTCACCTGTACATGGGAACAAAGTGTTGATTCTCGCAGCGCGCGATTTCCATGCGCACTACTCAAATAGCCAAGAACCCATAGCTCTACATTATAGACATCAGTATAATCGAACGAATTGGGATACGGTGGCGAAAAAATTGCCCCATCGATCTCCCCAATCGCAGCAACAGCCTGCCTACTGTCACCCCTAATTAATGTATAATTTTTTTCCTTCCGAAAACGATGTGCATGAACCTCAACAATAGCTTTTTGTGAACGTTCACAAAAAATTTTATCAAACTCTTCCACTGAAATAAATCGCGTACTCCATCCTTGGCGATAACGACGTCCCTTGCCATTAACAACAACATTGCTAATATGAATCAACATCCCTCCCAATTGCATACGAAAAAAGCGGCGATGAACAGGGTTCGACAATCCATCAATTGCATCGAGGCAAGCCGCTATTCTATTTGCAATTGGTCTGTCAAAAATCCATCTATCCTTATTTTCAGACTCGATAAATGTCGAGGGCAGACCGGCCAATCGTTTACATGACGCCTTGGCAGAATGCATGAAACGTACTATTCTTCCAAGACTACGCGCTAAATTATCACTATCATATACACAAAGTTTTGCTTCGATTAGATCGGCTAGATATGGATTAACTTCAATAGTCACGGGCTCAATACCCAGAAATTGGCAAGTCAAGGCTGTCGTGCCTGATCCCCCAAAAGGATCGACACAGCGCAAGAGATCGCGCTTAGAGCCCACCACAGCCTTTGCGACCAGTTCTGGTGTATACGCTTCCTTGAAGTGGTGCCATGTTTGAAACGGTAGTTTTTCAGAACCAACGTTTGAACCTAGTGTCGAAACCGCCCTCTTTTGTGTCCACGATTCGAACGATATATGCAGGGAGCTAATATCTTTATTCGAATATATTTGACGAGTTGACATTTCTAAAAACCACCACCTAGAGTATTATAGCCAAGCAAACTATATATAAATATTTTACAATCCACAAGACAATATATTAATTTCACCACCATAGCTTTCCACCATTCGGCCACAACTCGCCGACAATAGAACTTAAAATATCAATCTCAATTAATGTTAAAAAAACATTGACCGCACATCATCTGCGCAACACCTCTATAAGTATCTGATATAAACACAAAATCATCCCTGACGTGCAGCTTAAGAGCCTCCTCGCTGACTCACCAAACAGAGAAACACCCAGCTCAATACCATAGCGATGATGCAGGCAACGCGATGCGCCACGTTATCCACAACTTCATAACATTGATCCATCCACTCATGAATCTCTGTAAATGGATTTCCCAACTCCCTCAAGCTATGACGCTCATGCTTAGTGATAAGCATATCGCTCTCCTAGCAATACCTTTCCAACAATCGCAGCCCATGCCCCCAGGTTATTGGCAGCCTTCAGCCGACGATGATGCGATCATTTCTCGTTACCCCCCGCTTCATCCCCGCCAGCCTATCTGCCAGTCGCGCCGTCCGTAAATGCGTGTACCGCGCCAGCATCTGCAACGTCTTATGCCCGGTAATAGCCTTTATCTCCATGACGTCCAAATCCGTGAGCTCAAAAAAACGGCTGGTAGCCTCGTGCCGTAGGTCATGAAACCGCAAGTTTTCGAGCTTTGCCCGCTTACACGCATATCTCATTGACGCCGTAATCTGGTCCGCCGTCAGGCCAAACACAGGTCCCTGATCAAAGTTCCGTGGCAGTTCACGCAGGACAGCCAACGCTCCTTCCGCAAGGGGGACTGTCCGGGCCTCGTTGTTCTTGGTTTCAGGTATGAGGACGTATCGGCCTAGAAGATTGACATTTTTCCTGTGTAGGCTGGCGATTTCCTCCCGGCGCATGGCGGTTTCCAGGGCAAAAAGGATGACCGGCCTGAACCTGGGCGCAGCCGCAGCCAGCAACCGTTCTTCCTCCCCTTCTTCAAGGCGTCGGTCGCGGCCTTTGGCGGGCCTGGGCTTGGCGGCCAGCTCCACGGGGTTTTGCAGGCTTTCCATGCCCCAATCCGAGCGGGCGTAGTTGAAGAGCTTGGAGAGCAGGGCGAAATCCAGACGGATAGTGTTGCCGCTCACCCCTTCGGCTTCGCGTTCCCGCCGAAAGTCGGCAATATCACGGGCGCGGATGGTGGCCATGATCCGATGGGCGAGGGTCCGCTTTTGGAGGAACCTGGCCCGGTCGGTTTCCCGCTTGGCATGCTTGAGGCGCGGGATATACTCCTCGATGTAGCGCTCAAGGCACTCGCTAAGCGTATATTGCTCGGCCTCCTTGGCGGACACGAAGAGGCTCTTGTTCATGGTCGTTTCGATGTCCTTGGTCCAGGCCTCGGCTTCCACTTTGGTGTCAAAGGTCTTGCACGTCGTTGGATAGCCCCGCTTGCGAATACGGGCTTCCCACTGCGATGGACCGCGCTTGCGTATGGTTGCCATGCTGCCTCCTTGGAAAAGTCGAATCTCAACCGATCCCCAGGTAGCCAAGAATGCCCTGAAGGGTATGGACAACATGCCCATTTTCGCCCTCAAGCGAGTCGGCCTTTCGATTGAGCCATAAAGCGGGAAGCCCAAGATCGCGGGGAGCCTGATAGTCGTTTTGCAGCGAATCGCCGACCATGAGGAGTTCGCCGGGGGCACAGCCAAGCCTCTCCCAGGCATAGCGGTAGATCGGCGCCTCGGGCTTGCGCGCGCCAACTGCATAGGAAAAAGCGCAAACATCCAGCTCAAAGGGCAGGAGCTCAAGGCATGGCGCGCCGTAGGGCTGGGCGAGGTTGGAGACCACCGCGATCTTGACGCCTTGCCTACGGAGCGTCTGGAGCGTTTGCGGCACCTCGGGAAAAAGACGCATGGAGTCCGTTTCCTCGGCCACATGCGCTTCAAGGAGAGCGGCTTCCTCCCGGGACAACCCGGCTTCCCTGGCGAGCTCCGCCAAGGAAGCATCCCGCGTCATGATGGCTTGGTAGCAATCGGCCGCTCCGCTCCCCCACCGCTTCATGATCGAACGGTAAGGGAGCCGGGGGGATTCGATGCGGCACAAGGTGCCGAAAGCGTCGAAGAGCACGCCCTTGATTTGTCGTGGCTCCATACACGTCTCCTGGGTTTCAGCCATCAGCGGAGGGACCAGCCGGGCGAAGCTCCTCAAGTTTTCCGTTAGGGCGATTGGAGATTTCGCAACAGCATGGCAAAGCGTTCCGTCTTGGGCATGGCACACCAAGGGCACTGTCCTACGCCATCCAGTGTCGGCCCTTTAAAGCCGCAGGAACATTTGAACATGGGAGCATGCCAATCGGTCACCCAGGTGCGGCTGAAGTCCGGCGCATATCCCAGCAAGGCCAGCATGTCGGCCTCCATGGAGCTCTCCTGGCCGGATTTAGGGAGGAAGACCTCCTGCGCCAGGAACCACTCCGGGCCGGTAGGTAGCAGCCCCCAGAGATCATCACGGATATGGAGCCGGGCCGCCTCCTTAGCGTCAGGACCAAATTCCAGGCCCACAACCTCCACTCCCAGACGGTGATGCAGAATCATTCGATGCGCCATGCTCATGCAATATTTCGAGGCGAATTGATCGAGAAAATGATGTACCTTGGTGAACGGCTTACCAAGTTCCCGCTTGCAACGCTTTTCGTGTTCGGCAATGCGCATAATAAATTCCATCAATCGGTAATTAGACTATTGTCAATAAAAACAAAGAAAGGTTATTTGGCTTTAGGGAAAAGATCTTCACGCATTGCCTGGACAAGTGCATTCACACTATCACGAGGAGAATCTGGAGGAGTATTAGAAACTATATTTAACAATTCTACAACATTATCACTTCCACATAATTTAATACGTTCAATTGCCGACGTCCTTGCCCAAATCGCTTCTGTTTCCGGCATTATTTGAGAGCGCGCCGCAATATCAAGGTAACTTACATAAGCATCTCTCTTTTCGTCAAAAGCACGCTTTGAAAGGATTTTTTTATTGTCAAAGTACTCTTTCAAAAACAGCGTGAGCACGCTTCCGATCCCTAGTCCGCCTACCAAACTGGCTATGTCCATGGGGTTGCTCCTCGTCAGACTTTTTGCTCCACTTTTTTCTGGAGCGAGTGGAGCAAAATTGGAGCAAAAAATCAATATAACGAAAAATGGGTTACTGACCGAGTCAGTAACCCATTGAAATTTTTGGTGCCCGAGGCCGGAATCGAACCGGCACGTCCCGAAGGACAAGGGATTTTAAGTCCCTGGCGTCTACCAATTCCACCACTCGGGCACGCAGCGCCTCTATTGCCCCAACGGCCCCCGGCGCGTCAATCCGCGTAGCCTTCCGGGGGCGTTTCTGCTAGAAGCCCGCCCATGCCGCATCCCCGCAAACGCCTCGTCGTCCTCGGCCTCGACGGACTGCCGCTGCCCCTGGCGCGCGCCCTGGCCGCCACAGGCCGGCTCCCCAACCTCGAACGCCTGCTGACGCAAAACGCCTGCGGCATCGAGGCCGAGCTGCCCGAACTCTCGCCCGTCAACTGGACCTCGGTCGTCACCGCGACCAACCCCGGCCGGCACGGCGTCTTCGGCTTCGTGGGCATCGATCCGGCCACCTACACCCTCGGCCCCATCGACGCCTCGGCCATCCGCGTGCCCACCCTCATGGACCGCCTGACCAAGGCCGGCCTTGTCGCCAAGATCGTCAACCTGCCCTGCGCCGCGCCCGTCAAGCCCCTGTCCGGGGCCATCGTGGCCGGATTTCCCGAGACCGACCTCGACCGGGCCGCGTCTCCGCCGCAGTTCGCCCAAAACCTGCGCCTGGCCGGCTACCGCATCGAAGCCGACACCAGCCGGGGCGCGGCGGATTTCGACGCCCTGGCCAGGGGCCTGCGCCAGACCCTGGCCTCGCGCCGGGCCGCCATGGAAATGCTCTGGGCCGGCGGCGACTTTGACCTGTTTATGCTGGTTTTGACCGAAACCGACCGGCTCTTCCACTTCTTCTTCCCGGCCGTGGCCCGGCCCGAGCACGCCCTGCACGGCGCGGCCCTGGACCTGCTCGCCGACTGGGACCGCCTCATCGGCGTGGTCCTCGACCGCTACGACGGCCTGGACGGGCCCAAGCGCCTCATCGCCCTGGCCGACCACGGCTTCGTGGAGCTCGAAACCGAAGTGGACATAAACGCCTGGCTGGCCCAAAAGGGCCTGCTCCTGACGCAGCCGGGGGCGCGAAACGAATGGGACGCCCGCATCGCCCCCCACCAGACCGCCGCCTTCGGCCTGGACCCCGGGCGCATCTACATCAACGTCAAGGAGCGATTCGCCCGAGGCGTCTTCCACGAGCACGTGGCCGAAAAGCTCGCCCTGGAGCTGCGCGAGGAGCTTCTCGGGCTGACCTACGAAGGCGAGCCGGTCATGGAGGCGGTGCACCTGGCCGGGGAAATCTACGACGGCCCGCAACTGCGGCGCGCGCCGCACCTCGTGTGCGTCGGCCGGCCCGGCATGAGCCTCACGGCCAAGTTCAACCGCGAGGCCATCTTCGGCCGCCACGGCCGCGCCGGCTGCCACAGCCCCCACGACGCCCTCTACTGCGACACCGACGCCGCCCGCCCCGCCACCACCACCGGGGCCGGGCGCGAGATCGCGGCCTATTTCGACCTTCCCGAACAAAACGAGCCGGCATGGATTTCGAGCGCGACCTGAACCCCGCCCAGCTCCAGGCGGTCATGACCACCGAGGGCCCCGTACTCGTCATCGCCGGAGCCGGCTCCGGCAAGACCCGCACCATCGTCTACCGGCTGGCCAGGCTGGTCTCGAGCGGCGTGGACCCGGCCTCCATCCTCCTTTTGACCTTCACCCGCAAGGCCGCCCAGGAGATGCTGACCCGGGCCGGCATGCTGCTGGCCATGGGGCCGGACGGCGTGTCCGGCGTCTCGGGCGGCACCTTCCACGCCTTCGCCTTCGCGACGCTCAGGCGCTACCACGCCGCCGCCGGCTATCCCGACGGCTTCACCGTGCTCGACGCCGCCGACTGCGAGGACATCCTGGGCCAGGTGAAGGACAGCCTCGGCATCGGCAAGGGCGACCGCACCTTTCCCCGCAAAAGCGCCATCCTGGGCATGCTCTCCAAAGCCCGCAACAAGGAGATGGACGTGGCCGACGTCATCTCCCGCGAGGCCTTCCACCTGCTGCCCCATGCCGGCGACATGCAGCGCCTGGGCGAGGGCTACGCGGCGTTCAAGGCCGAGCACCACCTCCTCGACTACGACGACCTGCTCTTCAGCCTGGAGCGCATGCTCGTCGAGCACCCGGACCTGGCGGAGTTCTTGCGCGAACGCCACCGCTACGTCATGGTGGACGAGTACCAGGACACCAACCGCGTCCAGGCCAGGCTCACCCGCCTGCTCGCCCCGGGCTCGGGCAACGTCATGGCCGTGGGCGACGACGCCCAGTCCATCTACGCCTTTCGCGGGGCGAGCGTGGACAACATCCTGGACTTCCCCAATCTTTTCCCGGGGACGCTCCTCGTCAAGCTGGAGCAGAACTACCGTTCCACCCAGCCGATCCTGACGCTCACCAACGCCATATTGGATAACGCCGCCCGCAAGTTCGACAAACGCCTGTTTTCCGTGCGCGAGGACGGCCCGGCCCCGGAGCTGGTGCGGCCCTTTTCCGACCTGACCCAGGCGGCCATGGTCACCTCGCGCATCCGCGAGCTGTCCGGCCGCTATCCCCTGCACGAGATCGCCGTGCTCTTCCGGGCCGGCTACCAGTCCTACGCCCTGGAGGTGGAGCTCGGCAAAGCCGGCATCCCCTTCCAGAAGTTCGGCGGGCTGCGCTTTTCCGACGCCGCCCACGTCAAGGACGTGCTGTCCTACCTGCGCCTGGCCCGCAACACCGCCGACTTCCCGGCCTGGAACCGGGTGCTGGCCTTCGTACCCGGCATCGGGGCCAAGACCGCGAGCAAGATCTTCGCCGCCATCCAGGCCGGGGACAGGGCCGTGCTCGGCAAGATGGCGGCCAAGTCCGCCGAGTTCCGCGCGCTCATCGAATTTCTCGATGTCCTGCGCGCCTCGCCCCCCTCGCCGGCGGACCTGCTCGAAAAGGTCGTGGAGGCCTACGCCCCGCTTCTGGCCGAGAAATTCCCCGAAGACTACCCGCGCCGCCAGGCCGGCCTGGAGCAGCTCCAGCAGATCGCCGCGGGCTACGCCGACCTCGACGCCTTCCTGGCCGACCTCGTCATCGAAAACCCGGACGAGGACCGCAAGAAGACCCGCGAGGACCACGTGGTCCTCTCCACCGTCCACTCGGCCAAGGGCCTGGAATGGGCGGCGGTGCTGGTGATCGACCTGGTGGACGAGCGCTTCCCCTCGCGCCACGCCCTGTCGCGCTCCGAGGACATGGAGGAGGAGCGCCGGCTGCTCTACGTGGCCTGCACCAGGGCCCGCGACGCGCTCACCCTTTTCGCGCCGGAGACCGTGTACCAGCGGCAAGGCGGCGGCTGCGCCCCGGCCCTGCCGAGCATCTTCCTGCGCGAGCTGCCGCCCGGCCGGCTGGCCGAGCGGCGGGAGCGCCTGGGCGGTCGCGCGCCGTCGAGCCTGGCCGCCTGCGCCGCGTCCGGCCCGTCCTTCGCCGCCCGGCCGGCGCGCCCGGCCGCAGCCGCGCCGCCCGCCTCCAAGGCCGTGCCGCTCCCGGCGGTCCCGCCCGGCAAGCTCGGCTACTGCCGCCACAAGATCTTCGGCCGGGGCAAGATCATCGCGCAGCTCGACGGCGGCAAGGTCCGGGTCAACTTCCCGGACTTCGGCCCCAAGGTCATCCTTGCCGATTTCCTGCAAATGGAGGATGCTTCCTAGGCCGTTTCATGCCGTCGACCGCCCGGACCGGGGAACCTCGTGCGCATCCGCTGGAAACTCTTCTGGCTCTTGGCCGCCATTTCGCTCGTGCCGCTGCTGGCTTTGCGGATCAACAGCCAGTTCGCCTACGGCCGCCTGGCCGAAAAGCTGTCCGCCCGCGTGTCGGCCCATCTGGTGGCCGAGGCCGAAACGCGGCTGGCGCGGCTGGTCGAAGACCACGCCAAGCTCCTGGACGCCCGCCGCCAGGTCCTGTCCCTGGCCGTGTCCATGCAGGCCATGGCCGTGGCCGACGCTCTGGCCCGCAACCCGCCGCCGCCGCGCGTCCCGGACGCCGTGGTTCTGGCCGCCGACGGGTCGGGCATGGGCATGGGCCGCGCGCCGTCCGCAGCGGGTTTCGACGAAACGCCCGGCTATTTCCGCCTGTCCATGGACGGCGCGACCGCGCCCCTGCCCATCGATCCCAACCGCCTGACCCTGCGCCTGCCCCAGGGGAGCGCGGCGGGGGACGTCCGCATCGACGCCCTGGCTTCGACCCTCGGCGCTTTTCGCGAAACGGCGCGGCTGGCCGGCCCCCTGGCCCATTTCCAACTGGCCGCCCTCGCCGACGGCCTGACCGCCATCCATCCGGCCACGCCGGCCGCGCCCAGGCGTTTCGATCCCCGGCTCGCCCCCTGGTACCAGGCGGCCCTGGCCGTCTCCGGCCCGGTCTGGGTCTCGGCCCAGATCGAGCCCGGCACCGGCCGGGTGTGCGTGGCCGTGTCCCGGCGGATCGAAGGACGAAACGGCGCGACGGCCGGGGTGGCGGCCATCCTCACCCCCCTGGACGACCTGCTGGCCTCGGTCACGCCCGCGCGCCACCTCGCCGGCGACGTGGAAGCCCTGCTCGTCGTGGCCGCGCCCGCGGCGCCCGGCGCGGCGCGCCTGGAGGCCCAGGCCGGCGACGGCTCGGCCGGGCACGGGCACGGCTGGCACGCCTTCGTCGCTCCCGCTCCCCTGGTCTCCCCGGACGTCGCGGTCCTCGCCGCCATGGCCGACGACGTGGCCAAGGGCGTCTCCGGAGTGCGCCGCCTCGGCTACGCCGGGCGCGACTGTCTGGCCGCCTACGCCCCCACGGCCCAAAACGAGGCGCTCCTGCAGATCGTGCCCGTGGCCGACGTGCTGGCCGAGGCCAGGGAAGTGGCCGCCAACGTCGGGGAAAGCATCCGGCGGCTCCTCTTTCTCGGTTCGCTCATCGTCGGCGGGGTCATGGTCGCCCTGGTCTTCCTGTCGCTTTCCGCCTCGCGGGCCGTGACCCGACCGGTGCTGGCCCTGACCGGCGCGGCGCGAAAGCTCGCCGACGGAGACTTCACGGCCCGGGTCGAGGCAAAGGGTTCGGACGAGATCGGGGAGCTCGGACGGGTGTTCAACGAACTGGCCCCGCGCCTGGACGCGCACCTGCGCCTTTGCGAATCCGTGGCCCTGGCCAGCGAGATCCAGCGCAGCCTCCTGCCGACGACCCCGCCGGACGTCCCCGGCCTGGCCCTGGCCGGGGCCAGCCGCTACTGCGACGAAACCGGCGGCGACTATTTCGATTTCCTGTCCTTCGAGGGGCCCAAGGCCGGCATCCTCGGCGTGGCCCTGGGCGACGTCTCGGGCCACGGCCTGGAGGCGGCGCTGCTCATGACCACGGCCCGGGCCCTCCTGCGCCCGCGCGCCGCCGGACCGGGAACGCCGGGCGAAATCCTGGCCGACGTCAACCGCGAACTGGTGCGCGACGTCTACGGCACGGGCCGGTTCATGACCCTGTTCTACCTGGAGGTGGACCCGGCCGCGGGCAGCGCCTCCTTTGCTCGGGGGGGCCACGATCCGGCCCTGCGCTTCGACCCGGCCACGGGGCGCATCGACGAACTGACGGCCAGGGGCATGGCCCTCGGCGCGGCCGCGCAGGCGCGCTACGAAACCGGCTCCGTGGCCCTGGCCCCGGGACAGACCATCCTCATCGGCTCCGACGGCCTGTGGGAAGCCGAAAACCCGGCCGGAGAAATGTTCGGCAAGGCCCGCACCCGGGAAATCCTGGCCCGTCACGCCTCGCGCGGCCCCCGGGCCGTGCTGGACGCCCTTTTCGCCGCCCTGGACGCCTTCCGGGGAGAACGACATCTCGACGACGACGTGACCCTGGTCGCCGTCAGCCTGACCGACGTCCCAGCCCGCTGAAGGAGGAACCGCCATGCCCGTGTCCGAGAAGGAAGCCAAGTTCAAGTACTGCCCGCTTCTGACCACCCACGACGACAAGCTCAAGTTCTGCCAGGGGACCATGTGCATGATGTGGCGCGCCGCCGGTCCCGAGACGGGCTTTTGCGGCCTGGCCGGCCGGCCCGAGGTCCTGGCCGCCAAGGCCTGAGGCCTTGCCCCGGCCGTGGGACAATTCCCGAGCGCGGCGGGAATGTGTTGACGCGGCGGGTTGTTGTGTTAGGGTCGCCGCGGGTTGGGGATCGCCCCCCCCCCCCGAGCACCCCATGCTGCGAGCACTCATCGTCGACGACGATCCGGTTAACAGCCGGTTCCTGCTGGAAATCCTGTCTCCCTACGCCGCCTGCGACACCGCCGGCAACGGGCGCGACGGCCTCGACGCCTTCGGCCGGGCGCTCACCGCCGGCCAGCCCTACGACGTCATCTTCGTGGACGTCATGATGCCCGGCATGGACGGCCACCAGGCCCTGGAAGGCATGCGCCACCTGGAGCACGAACGCGGCGTCACCTCCTCGGACGCGGCCAAGGTCATCATGATCTCGGCCCTGGACGACACCCGCGCCGTGTACCGCGCCTTTTTCCAGGGGCAGGCCCTGTCCTTTCTGGCCAAGCCCTTCACCAGCGACGCCGTGCTGGGCGAACTGCGCAAATTCGACATCATCGGGCGGCATCATTGAAACGCCCCCCAAGGAGCGACGCATGAGCCAGACCCCGGACAGACGCTTCACACCCCAGGAATTGGCAGGCTTCGACGGCGCCGAGGGCCGGCCGGCCTACGTGGCCCACAAGGGCGTCGTCTACGACATCACCGGCAGCCGCCTGTGGAAGGCCGGAAAGCACATGAACCGCCACCACGCCGGCGCGGACATGGGCCTCGACCTGGCCCAGGCCCCCCACTCCCCGGACGTGCTGGAACGCTTTCCCCGGGTGGGCGTGCTCGAAGCGCCGGCCAGGGCCCCCGAGCCCGTGGCCGACCGGGTGCCGGCCTGGCTTTCGCGCTTCATGAAGCGCTACCCCATGCTCAAGCGCCACCCACACCCCATGACCGTGCACTTCCCCATCGCCTTTTGCGTGCTGATCCCCCTGTGCCTGCTCCTGGCCCTGGTCACGGGCTGGGCCGGCTTCGACGCGGCCATGCTGGTGCTGCTCGGCGCGGCCGTCCTTTTTACACCCGTGGCCATCGTCACCGGCCTTTTCACCTGGTGGCTCAACTACGCCTCGGCCCGCATCCGGCCCGTGGTGGTGAAGCTCGTGGCCACGCCGGTCCTGTTCCTGGCCGTGCTGTGGGCCTTCGTGGCCCGGCTTCGCGCCCCGGACTTCCTGGCCCACCCCGGCGACCACCTGGGACTGGTCGTCGTGGTGCTGGCGCTTTTCCCGCTGGTCTCGCTCATCGGCTGGTTCGGCGCGGCCCTGACCTTCCCGCCCCACGACGATTAGGCGCGGCGCGTTCCCATCCGCCTCAAACGGCCCGCCGTCCGGTGACGGCGGGCCGTTTCGTTTCCCGGCTATTCCAAGGGAAAGGTCACGTGGAAGGTGGTGCCCCGGCCGGGCGTGGTGACGAAGCGCAACGTGCCTTTGTGCTTTTCGGCGATGGCCAGGGCGATGCCGAGCCCCTGGCCGCCGCCCTTGCCCACGTCGCGGGTGGTGTAGAAGGGATTGAAGATCTTGTCCTGGATCTCCGGCGGGATGCCCGGCCCATGATCGATGACGGACACGGTCACGTTGCCCCCTTCCAGCCGGCTCTCCACCCGCACGCAGGCATCGGCGCGACCGGCCTGCTCCGTGGCCTGGGCGGCGTTTAAAAGCAGACACAGGAGCAGCTGGTTGAAGTCGCCGGGCACGCAGCACAAAGGCGGCAGCGAATCGGCCAGGTCGGTCTCCAGGCAGACCGCGAACTCCTGGGCGCTTCTGGCCATCTCCACCGTGGCCAGGATGGCCTCGTTGACGTCGATGGCCTGCCGACCCATGCCCTCGGCCCGGGCGAAGCGCTTGATGGAGCGCACGAACCCGGCCACCCGCTCCGTGCCGGTCAGGCTCTCCTCCAGGGCCTGGGGCAGTTCGGCCAGGACCGTCTCCAGGTCGTTGTCCCGGCGATATTCCTCGATCTCCCTTCGTTTGGCCTCGAGTTCCGGCCCGCCCTGGGCCAGGCGCAAGGCGTCCTCGTACCTGTCGATGAGGGAAAGGATGCGCGGGGCGTTGTTCCTGGCGAATTCGAGGTTGCCCGAGACATATTGCAGAGGGGTGTTGATCTCGTGGGCCACGCCGCCGGCCAGGTGGCCGATGGCCTCCAGGCGCTTGGCCGTGGCCAGCCGGCTTTCCAACTGGCGCAGGCGCGTGACGTCGGTATAGACCTCGAGGCTGCCCTGGTAGTCGCCGTCCGGGCCGACGATCGGCGAAGGCGAAGCCATGACGCAAAGGGGTCGGCCGTCCTCGCGGCAAAGTCCGATCTCGTAGGGATCGGCCAGGCCCCGGCGGCGGCCGGCCAGGGCCTCCAGGAACCGCTCCCTGTCCTCGGGGCGCACGCTGTCCGCAAAGGGACGGCCGACGATGTCCGCAAGCGGCCGGCCGAGCAGCTCGCCCAGGGTGTCGTTGGCAAAATCCACGCGCCCTTCGGGCGAAAGCACGGCCAGGCCCTGGTGCATGAGGTCGATCAGCGTGCGGTAGCGCGCCTCGCTCCGGGCCAGGGCGACGCCGTGCTCCTGCCCGGAAAGCTGCGCCCAGCGCAGGACGAAGACGTACTCCATGCGCTCGAAGCAGGCGGCGGCGAAGGCGGCCGCGCGCCGCTCCTCCTCGCCCGGGGGGAAACGCGCGGCGATCCATTCGAGGTAGGCGCGCCTGTAGTATTTGAGCAGCCCCCAGAACATGGCCAGGGAGACCCCGCGCTGGCGATGCCGGGCGGCCTCGGCATCGGCGAAGGCGGCGATAGGGTCGTCTCTTGCCGGACCCGACTGGGGGTATTCGACGACGGATCGCTCGGGAAGGGACAGGGCGTCGAGGATGGCGACGGTCAGGCCCGCGATGGAAGCGCGCCAGGCTTCGACCAGGGAGGAGGTATAGGCCGCGTAGCCATGCGTCGCGGCGTAGGTCCGCACGCGCTCCATGAGCCAAGCCTCGCCGGCAGGCAGGAACTCCTGCAACGCTTCGCGCCAGGACGACGCGGAAGATCGTGTGGGGGACTCCATGGAGCCTCCTGAACAGGCCGTGAACGCGACGCAATTCCGGCTAACGTTTCAATCATCGCTCAAAGGCCAGCCTGCGTCAACGCCCCTCCTTCGTTTGGCCTCCTTGTAATCCGCCTGTGCATTTCCCGACACCGGATCGCAAAAGAACTATCCATTCCTGGACAAGTACCGGCAAACCGTTACAGACCGTAGCGCTAACGGACAAGAAGCTGGACGACGAGCACGGCCAGAACCAGGGCGGGATAGAAGCTCGCCCGGTTGAAGAGCGACGAGGCGGCCTCGTCCCTGAGACTCGTGGCCAGGCGAAAGGCCGGCGGCAACAGCAGCCAGGCTCCGCCGAGCAGCGCCGCCAGCCACAGCGGCGCGGCAACGGCCAGGGGCGAGGCGGCCAGAAGCGGCCCGGAAACGACCAGCGCGGCCGCGAGACAGACCACGGCCAGCCGGCCGGCCCTTTTGTAGCCGATGACCACGGGCAGGGTGCGCGCCCCGGTGACCGCGTCGCGCACCGCGTCGTGCCAGTCGGCCGGGATGTTCTGGCCGCCGATCTCCCAGGCGAACACCCAGGCGAAAAGCCCGGCCAGGAACCAGGGCGAGGGGTCGGGCGCAACGGCCAGGGCGGCGGCCAGGGGGCCCAGCGACTTGACCACGCCGTTTATGAGCGCCCGCAGGTGGGTGACGGTCAGAAGCAGGCAGTAGGCCGTCTCCAGCAGGCAGCCGGCCACCAGCAGCCAGGCGCACAGGGGATTGAGGGCATAGGCCCCGATGAAGGCCGTCACGGCCCAGAACAGGAACCAGGCCACGGCCGCGGGCAGCGACAGGCAGCCGTGGGCCAGAGGATGGCGGATGAACGCCGCGTCCAGGTAGTTGCAGCGGGCGTCCTGGCCGCTTTTTTCCACCTGCCGCTTGTCCGAGCGGTAGTCCACGATGTCGTTTAGGGCATAGACGGCGGTGTAGCCGGCAAAGACGGTAACACAGCCCAGGGCGACGACGGAAAGCGGCGGCAGGCCGCCCCGGCACAACAGCGCGGCGCAAAACGGTCCGGCCAGGTCCAGAATGCCGTGGGGCGTGCGCGAAAGGGCCAGGTAGACGGTCAGGGCGAAGCGTCCGGGGACGCCGGGCCGCGGCGACGAAGGAAGTTGCGACAAGCTAATGGACCTCGTCCTGCGGCGCGGCCTTGCCGCTGAAAACCCGGTACTGGTAGGCGTTGTAGAACACGAGCACGGGCAAAAGCCCTCCGACCACGGCCAGCATGACGCGCAGCATGGGCGCGGGCGCGGCGGCCATGGCCACGGTCACCCCCGGCGGCACGACAAGCGGATACAGGTTCCCGCCGAAGGCCGCGAAGACCAGCGCCAGCAGCACGGCGCAGTACAGGAGCGGCCGCCGCTCCCAGCCCTTGCCGAGCGCCCGGAAATAGAGCGCCGCGCACAGCACGGCCGCGACGATGGTCAACACGAAGGCGGGCGACAGCCCCGACTGGCCGGGCCGGCCCACCAGAAAGCCCAGGCGGCCGTCGAGGAGGATGTAGCCGATGACGAGCACCAGCATGGCCACGGCGGCCGAGCCGTAGCGGATGCCCCAGAGCCGGGCCTGGGTCTGCAGGTCGCCGTCGGTCTTGAGCACGAGCCAGGCCGCGCCGAACATGGCGTAGAGGCAGGCGAGGGTCAGCCCGACCAGGATGGTGAAGGGCGAAAACCAGTCGAAGGCCCCGCCGACGAAACGGCCGTCGGCAAAAGCCATGCCCTGGAGGATGCCGCCGAGCAGGAAGCCGTGGGCCAGGGTCACGGCCAAGCTCCCCCAGCCGAAAACCAGCGACCAGGGCCGCTTGTCCTCGGCCTCGGCCCGGTATTCCAGGCCGATGCCCCGGGCCATGAAGGCGAAGAGCAGGAATCCGGCCGGCAGGTACAGGGCGGCCAGCACCGTGCCGTAGACCAACGGGAACGCGCCGAAGAGCACGCCGCCGAGCATCACCAGCCAGGTCTGGTTGGCGTGCCAGACCGGGTCGATGGAGGCGGTCATCCGGTCCCGCCAGGCCTCGTCGCCGGTGTGCAGGCACAGGATGCCCACGCCGAGGTCGAAGCCGTCGGTGAAGACGTACAGCCACAGCAACAGGGCCATGATCCAGTACCAGACGTCGGCGATGTCCATAGGCATGTCCTTGCGGCGGACGTTGCGGTCTAGCCCCGGGCGTGGGCCGGGGGCGGCAGCTCTTCCATGTTCGGGCCTTTGCGCAGCTGCTTGGCCATGAAATGGAGGAAAAGCGTGAAAAGGACGGCATAAGCCGCGACGAAGCCGCCAAGCGACAGCCAGACCGCGCCCGCGCCGACCGGGGAATGGCCCTCGCCCGTGCGGATGAGGCCGTAGGCCAGCCAGGGCTGGCGGCCCACCTCGCGGGTGATCCAGCCCATGAGCACGGCCAGGTAGGCCCCGCCGGCCATGAGCCCCCAGGCCAGAAAGAGGTTGCGCCGCCCCGGGGCGCGCTCGGGGGTCAGGCCGCCGCGCCGCCACTCCCAGATGGTCCAGGCCATGACCGCCATCATGGCGAAGCCCACGCCCACCATGAGGCGGAAGGCGTAAAAGGGCAGCACGATAGGCGGGCGGTCCGCCTTGGGAAAATCCTTGAGCCCCGGCACCTCGCCCGTGGGCGAGTGGGTGATGAGCAGGCTCAGGGCGTAGGGTATCTGAATCTGGAAGACGTTGTCCTCGGCGGCCGGATCGGGCCAGGCCAGCATGTTCCAGGGCGCGCCGGTCCCGGGCGCATTGGTGTCCCAATGGGCCTCGATGGCCGCCACCTTGGCCGGCTGGAGCCGGCCGATCTCCTGGCCGTTGGCGTCGCCGACCAGGGCCTGCAAGGGGGCGACGACGATGGCGGCCAGGGCGGCGAGCTTGAACGACTTGAGAAAAAACGGCACGTTGCGGCCAAGCAGAATGTTGGCCCCCGAGACCGCGCCGATCACGAACAGGGAGAGCTCCAGGCAGGCCAGATACATGTGGGAAAAAGCCAGGGGCAGGTCCGGGGAAAAGACGGCGGCGAGGTAGTCGGTGACGACGAACAGGCCGTTTTCGATGTGCCCGCCCGAGGGCGTCTGCATCCAGGAGTTGGCCACCAGAATCCAGAAGGCCGAGAGCGACGAGCCGAAGGCCACCATGCCGGTGGCGAAAAAGTGCATCTTCGGCCCCACCCGCTTCCAGCCGAAGAGCATGATGTAGAGGAAGGCCGATTCGAGCATGAAGGCCATGGTGCCCTCGAAGCCGAGGATCTGGCCGAAGAAGTTGCCGACCGTGGCCGAAAACGGCCCCCAGTTGGTGCCGAACTGGAATTCCAGCGGAATGCCCGAAACCACGCCCACGGCGAAGTTGACCGCGAAAAGCCCGGACCAGAAGCGGAACTGGCGGAAGTAGACCAGGTCGCCCGTGCGCAGCCACTGCCATTCGACCAGGACCAGATAGAGCGCCAGGCCGATGGTGAGCGTCGGGAAGGTGATGTGAAAGGCCGTCGTCAGGGCGAACTGCACCCGGGACAGGAAGACGGGGTCGGTCAGCACGTCCACCAGCGCCTCCTTGGCCCCGTCAGGGGCGGGGGGTCTTCACGGCCACGGCCAGGATGAAAAGCCGCGATTCGTGCCAGCCCGGCAGCAGGGAAAGCCCCGCTTCGTCCAGGGCCTGCCGGAACTCCGGGCCGTGGAAACGGTTTTCCCGGGGGTGGGCCAACATGACCCGGAACACCGGATTGGCGTAGAGCGGCGGATAAATTTCCTCGAAATAGAACGTGCCGCCCGGGCGCAGCACCCGGCCGACCTCGGCCACGCCCCGCCGCCAGTCGGGCAGGTGGTGGATGATGCCGAAATTGACCACCACGTCGAAGGCTCCGTCGGGGTACGGCAGGCGCTCGGCGTCGCCGAGGACGAAGACGCTTCGCGCCAGGGGGCCTTTTTTCGGCCGCCGGGCCGCGATCCGCACCATGGCCGGGTCGACGTCCAGGCCGTGGTAGACCGAGGGGGCGAAGGCCCGGGCGAAGATGCCTGCCCCGCCGCCGTCGCCGCAGCCGATCTCGAGCACTCTGGCCCCGGGCGGAATGGGTTTCGTGGCCCGAAAATAGCGGACTTCGCGCCACTGGGCGATCTTTCGCGCGAAGCTGCGGCAATAGAACCGTTCGGGCCAGTTGACTTCCATGCCCCCCCCTTTGATGCCGACCGGGCGTCAGTCTCCCATGTTGCACCAGACAGCCGGGGGCGCTGTCAAGGAAAATCTCTATGCACGACTACGGCTTGCGCCCGGTGAAGATCCGGGCCAGGCCGAAGGTCAGGTCCGTGACCGCGCATTCGACGAATCCGGCCTCGGCCATCTGGGCGGTGAAGGCCGCGTCGGACGGAAAGGCGTCCACGGACTCCACCAGATAGCTGTAGGCGTAGTCCGTGCGCGACAGAAAGTTGCCGATGGGCGGCAGGAAGCGGTCGAAATAGAAGCGGTAGAGCGCCCTGCCCAACTCGCTTCGGGGCATGCCGAACTCCATGACGTGCATGCGCCCGCCCGGGACGAGCACGCGATGAAATTCCCGCATGACCGCCACCCGCTCGGCGATGTTGCGGATGCCGAAGGCCATGGTCACGGCCGAGACGCTCCCCGCCTTGACCGGGACGTCCCGGCAGTCGGCCACGGCCAGGCGGTAGCCGGCCACGCCCCTTTTTTTCACTTTTCCGGCGGCCTTTTCCAGCATGGCCGGGGAGAAGTCGAGGCCCAGCACCCGCAGTCCGGGCCGGCGGCGGCGGATGGCCAGGGCCACCTCGCCCGTGCCCGTGGCCGCATCGAGCACCAGTCCG
Organism: Solidesulfovibrio sp.; assembly: GCF_029978005.1. Classification (GTDB taxonomy): domain Bacteria; phylum Desulfobacterota; class Desulfovibrionia; order Desulfovibrionales; family Desulfovibrionaceae; genus Solidesulfovibrio. The sequence continues at coordinate 33,643 of NZ_JARKOZ010000004.1, forward strand.
TAGCCCGGCTCGATCATGTCCACCAGCCGTCTGCGCCAGTAGATGTCCACGCCCAGGGACAGGGCGCTGTTCTGGAAGTCGTAGGAAAAGGCGATGTCCTCGAACATCCGCCGCACAAGCACGTCACGCATGAGGGCTCCCGGGGCTTCAGGGGTTGGCGGCGGCCGGCTCCACCAACCGCAGCTTCTGCCACGCCCCGCCCTTGTAGCGCAAGGCCAGCACCACGGCCAGGGTCAGGGCGTAGAGGGCGAAAAAGCCCCACAGCGGCACGATGCCGATGTGCAGCCAGTGCACGGCGGCCCAGGCCGGGGCCACCAGGGCGAAAAAGGAGACGCACCCGGCCGAGAGCATGAGAAAGCGTGTGTCCCCGGCCCCGCGCAGCACCCCGAAGCAGGTGTGCAGCACGATGTCGCAAGCCCCCAGCGCCACGCCCCAGGCGAAAAGCGGCCGGCACAGGGCGATCACCGAGGCGAAGTCGGCGTCCGCCTCGCGCGGCGCGAAAAACCCGGCCAGGGTCTCGGGCAGGCCGAGGTAGAACACGGCCATGACCGCCATGTAGACGGCCATGAGGCGCAGGGCGCTGCCGGCGGCCCGCCGGGCTTCGTCCGGCCGGCCCGCGCCCATGGACTGCCCCACCACCACGGCCAGGCCCGAGGACAGGCCCAGAAGCGGCATGAAGGCCGGGGTGTTGGCCGAAAGCACCAGGCTCGTGGCGGCAAGCTCCGTGACGCCGAGCCGGCCGGCCAGGGCGATGAACACCGTGACCGCGAACACGTCGAGGAAGATCTGCGCCCCGCCCGGCGCGCCGAGCAGCGCCAGCTTCTTGAACAGCGCCCAGTCGGGCCGGTGCGAGCGGCGCGTGCCGAAGAGCCGGTCGTTTTGCCGGGTGAAGATCAGCACGGCGTAGGTCCCGGCCATGGCCGCCCAGGCCGCCACCGTGGCCAGGGCCGAGCCGGCGACGCCGAGCGGCGGCAGGCCGAACTTGCCGAAGATCAGCACGTAGTTGAGCGGGATGTTGAGCAGCGCGCCGCCGAAATTGACCAGCATCACGGCCCGGGTCAGCCCCCGGCCGCTGAAGAAGGCGGCCAGGCTCGCCTCCAGCACCATGAGCCCCGCCCCGTACATGAGCACCCGGAAATACACGACCTCGATGCGCCGCACCTCGGGCGCGTGGTCCATGGCCGCGAAAATGTCCTCGGAGAAAAGCGCGATGGCGACCAGGGCCGCGAAGGAGGCCAGGGAGAAGTAGATGCCCTGCCACAGCACCGCGCCGATGGCCTGCGGCCGTCCCGCGCCGACGTTCTGGGCGATGAGCACGCCCACGTAGCCCACGGTGCCGAGGAAAAAGGAGGTGAAAAGGAAAAAAGCCGCGCCCGACGGCATGGCCGCGGCCAGGGCGTCCTTGGAATACCAGCCGAGAAAAAGGCGGTCGGTCAGATGCATGGCCGTGATCGAGCCCATGCCGGCCAGAAGCGGCAGGCCCACGCGCAGGACGTGGGCATAGCCGCCGGGGCCTTGCCAGCGGTTCATGGCGTGACCTCGTCGGCCCCTCGGGAACGGGGACCGGGTTGGGACGGCCCAGCGACAGGCGGCCATCCGGGAGGTTGGGGTTTGTGGCAGAGTTTTTGCTAGACGTCAAGGCGCGAATCCGTCGCCAATGCCGGAACCGAGGAGCCGACCATGGGTACCGATGCCGAGGCCGCCACCGTGGACATCCTGGAAGCGCTGCTTTCCGCGCCGCCGGCCGAATCGCCCGCCGCAAGCGAAGCCTTTCCCGATCCGTCGTGCCTGGCCCGGCTCCTGCGCCCCGCCCCGGCCCCCAGGCCGGCCAAGCCCCGCCTCGTGCCCGCTTCCGCCGCGCCGGCCCCGCCGCCGGCCGCCAGGGCCCGGGCCAAGCGCAAGGCCACGCACTATTTCGAGGAAACCGTGGCCGCGCGCCTGGACGCGGCCCGGGATGCCCTGACCGGCCGCGGCCCCGGCCGCGTGACCAAGTCCGGCATCGTGGAGGCCGCCCTGGCCCTGGCCCTGGACGCCTACGAGGCCGAGGGGCAGGACAGCCCCCTGTGCCGCCGCCTGGGCCGGACAGCCGTCGCCGGCCGCCATCGCACCTGAGGATCGCGCCCCGGAAAAACACGCCCGCGCGACTCGAGCCAATCGGAGGGCCTCATGCTCGCCATCTGCCCCTTCTGCCGCGCCCGACAGGACGTTCCCGACCCGGCCCCGGCCGGCGGCGTGACCTGCGCCAGCTGCCACCGCCGCTTCGCCGCCAGGCGCGTCGCCCAGGTCCCGGCCGAGGAAGCCCCGGCTTGGCTTCGCATCGAACGCCCCCACGGCGTCTTCGACCGACCGGCCGTGGTCGCCCGGCAGATCGCCGTGGCCACGGCCGCCGCGTCCGTCCCCGAGCCCGTGCCCGAGCCCCGGGACGCTGCCGCGCCGCCGGTCCTGGCCGAGCCCGACGCCGCCGAGGAGCGCGCCGCGGCCGCCGCCCTTTCGGCCATCCGCCGCCAGATCGCCGCCGCGCCCGAACCCGCGCCCCGGCCGGCGACGGCCCAGGCCGTCCCGGCCGCCCGGCGCATCGGCGTCATGCTCAGCAAAGGCGGCGTGGGCAAGACCACCACGGCCGTGAACCTGGCCGCCGCCCTGGCCATGGCCGGGCGCAGGACGCTGCTCGTCGACGCCGACACCCAGGGCCAGGCCGCCTACGCCCTGGGCGTTTCGCCCAAGGTCGGGCTGGCCGAGCTGGTGGAGGGCATCGCCTCGCCCGACGAGGCGCTCTTCCCGGCCCGGGAGGGTCTGTGGCTCCTGGCCGGCGGCAAGGCCCTGGCCGGGCTCAAGCGGCTGATCACCCGCAAGGATTTCGGCGGCGAGCGCACCCTGGCCGACGCCCTGGCTCCCCTCGACGCCCGCTGCGACGTGGTGGTCGTGGACTGCGCCCCGGGCTGGGACGCCCTGTCGGTCAACGTGCTCTTCTACGTGACCGAGGTGCTCGTGCCCGTGGCCCTGGAAGCCATGTCGCTCCAAGGCTTCTCGGAATTCCTCCAGAGCTTCGCCGCGGTCTCGCGCTACCGGCCGGAGCTGACCCTGTCGCACATCGTGCCGACGTTCCTGGACAAGCGCGTGCGCGGCCCGGCCGCCCTTTGCGACGAGCTCGCCACCCTCTACCCCGAGCGCATCTGCCCGCCCATCCGCTACAACGTGAAGCTCTCCGAGGCCCCGGCCGAAGGCCGGACCATCTTCGAATACGCCCCCCGCTCCCCCGGCGCCCGCGACTACGCCGCCCTGGCCCGCCATGTGGCGGGGTGAGGGGAAGAGGAGGGAGGGGGAGGCCTCCGGCGGCCAGGAGGGGGTGACCCCCTCCTGGACCTCCCCACCTGGGGAAAAATGGGAGGATAGTGGGAAAACGGTCCACGGGGGGTGGAAAAGGGGGCCAGGGGACGGAAGCGGAGGCGAACGGTTACGGCCGTGATGGCGGCCGGTTGGCGCGGAAAAGGGAAAGCTATTCCACGTTGTGTGGAATGGTGCCGGCCGGCGGCGTGGCGCTCAAAAGCGGCCCCGCCGATTCCGGCGCGGTCTTCATCTTGGCCAGCACCGCCTCGTGGCCGCGCAGCACCGAAGCCAGCACCGGCAGGGACAGGCGGTGGGCGGCGATGCGCGGGATGGCCCCGGGGCGCGTCTTGCCCGAGACCGGATCGTCGCCGGTGCGGAAGAGGTAGACGAACCCGGCCTCCCCGAGCATGCGGGTATAGGCCTCGCTGTGCGCGCCGTAGGGATAGGCGAAATACTTGGAATCGTGCCCGACCACCTCGCGGAAGCGCTCCACGCTCTTGCGGATGTCCTCGCGGGCGAAGGCCTCGTCCCGGGCCAGGCGCGGCGAATGGCTGAAGGAGTGGTTGCCGAAGGTGACCTTGGGATAGGCCTTGAGCGCGTCGATGTCGGCCTGGGACAGGGTGGCCGAGCAGTACTTGTTGGCCACGTAGGCCATGGGCAGAAACAGCGTGAAGGGCAGGTCGCGGCGCTTGAGTTCGGGAAAGGCCTGCATGACCGTGGCCCAGCCGTCGTCGATGGCGATGACCACGGATTTTTCGGGCGGGTTGCGGCCCTCGTCCAGGCAACGGGCCAGCTCGTCCATGGAGATGACCTTGTGCCCGGTCTGTTCCAGGTAGTCGAGCTGGGCGGCGAAAGCGGCCAGGGAAATGGACATGGAGGACCGCACGCCGAAGCTGTGGTAGACGAGGATGGTCGTGGCGAAGGCCGGGGCCGCCGTCAGGATGAGGAAGCATAATCCGGCCAGAATGGCAGCGTGGAGCCTGACGGCGCGCATGGGCACCCTCCGGGAGCGACGTTCGCCCGCGACTCTTGCGGCCGCGTGCGGGCGACGGGTTAAGGTTTGACCGTACCAGAGGCGTCGGCGGCGCGCAAACGCTCGGCCGCGCCCATGATCGTGTTCACGTACACCTGGCTGTGGTTGTAGCCGTAAAACACCTTGCGCATGGCCTCCTCGCTCATGGGCTGCTTCCAGCCCATGGCGCGCAGGATGTTGCCGAGGCTCATGAGCGCGTCGTCCACGTTGAAAAGGTCCGCCTTGCCGTCGCCGTCGCCGTCCACGGCGTACTTGAGGGCGTTGGAGGGCATGAACTGGCAGATGCCGATGGCCCCGTAGATGGAGCCCGGCATGGACAGCGGATCGATCCCCTGGGCGTCGGCGTAGCGCAAAAGGGCCTTGAGCTCGCCGTAGGCCCACTCGCCCTTCTCCCGGGCCTTCTGCTCGAGCCAGGCCTGCCGCTTGGCGTCGGGCCGCTCGTAGGCGAAGGCCGAGGCGGTCAGGGCCGGATTCTCGGCCGCGACGAGGCTCGACAGGTTGACCACGGCCACCACGTCGCCGAGGTAGTGCCCCACCCGGGTCTCCACGGCCAAAAGCGCCACCAGGTATTCCTCGGGCACGCCGTAGCGTTCGCGCACCCTGGCCAGGGCCTTGCGGTTCCTGGCGTAGAACTCCTTGGCCTCGGCCAGCCGCTCGGGGCTCAGGACCACGTCGTGGACTTCCTGATCGCTGAAATCCGGAAAGGCGATGCCCGCCGGCGCGTGCTGGGGACGCCTGTCGAGCTCGGCCAGGAGCGCCTCGGAAGCAGCGGGGTTGGGCGGCAGGCCCACGGCTGTCTGGTAGGCCTTGATGGACCACTTGGTCATGCGGTCGAGCCGCCCGTCCGCCGGGCCGGGATACCAGCCCAGGCCGGAGAGGCGCTGCTGCACGTCGGCCACCAGGCGCAGGCCGTACTTGCGCATGTAAAGCGCGGTCAGCTTGTCGGCCATGGCCTTCTGGCTGAAGACCATCTCGGCCCGGGAGAAGAGCCGGCGCAGCTTGGCCTCAGGAAAGCCGTCGGCCGCCAGCCGCGACACCACCGGCTCGAAGGCCGGGTCCACGGTGGAGGCGGCCACGGCCGCGCCCACGCCCAGCGCCGCCAGGCCCACGACCAAGGCGTAGCCGCACCAGGCCCACGCCCGCTTGACGAACGGTTTTCTGCTCATTGCCGCACCACGGCCGGTCTGGCGGCCAGTACCTGGACGATCCGGGTCAGAACCGCCACCACGGCCAGGGAAAAGACCAGCCGCCCGACGAATGTGCCCCACAGGCTCGCGCCGATCAAGTACATGAGCAGCGTATCCTCGATGAGCGCGTGGGAAAGGCTCATGAGGCTCATGGACGCGAACACGTCGCGCTTGGCCACCTTGCCCTGGCGCACCTCGAGCAGGATGAGCCCCGAGCCGTAGGCCAGGCCCATGACCAGGCCGACCACGGTGAGCGTGGCCGCCGCGCCGCCGATGCCCATGAGGCGCAGAAAGGGCAAAAGCGCCTTCTCGAAAAGGCGCGTCACCCCGAGCTTGTCGAGCGCCCGCATGAGGCCGACCAGCGCGGCGATGACCAGGTAGATCATGCCGAGGTTTTTGACTTCGCCGAGCGCCCAGGTCCCAAGGCCCGCGTCGCCCTGGGGCGGGGCGAAAAGGAGCGTGGCCGGCTGGGAGAGCGTGCCGGTCGCGGCGAAGGTCGCGTGCAGCAGCGCCCCGCAGGCCAGCGCGCCGCCAAGGCGCAGCGCCGCCTGGCCCCAGAAGCTCACGCCGCACTTTTGCGCGATGGCCCCTTCCACGAAGATGTTGTGGCCGATGAGCATCATCGTGCCGAGCACCGTGGCCTGGGCCGCGGTCAGGGCGGGCATGGAGGGGACCAGGGCCGCGTGCACGGCCAGGGCGGCGTAGAGGTTGTTGGCGATGGCCGTGGCCCAGGTCAGACCGCATTCCGGCGGCAGGCCGACGAGTTCCATGAGCGGTGCCAACGGCTCGGCCAGGTAGGTTATCCAGCCGAGCTCCTTGAAGATCTTCACGCCGATGAGGATCGGCACCATGATCTTGAAGAGATCCAGGCAGATTTTGGCGGCATCGACGGCCACGGCGCGCGCCGCGCGCGGCAGACTGGCAAGGATGGTGCTCATGGGCAAGCGGCGAAGGTCAGGGGACGACCTTGCCCCCCTGGCTCATGGCCATGTAGCCGGTGAAGGCGGCCTCGGTCATGATGCCCGAGCCCACGTACACGGCGCGCCAGTCCTCCGGGGTCAGCGTGGTCCCCTCCATGGCCGTGCGCAACTGGATGTCGTAGACCATGATGGTGAGGTACTGCCGGGCCGGGTCGTTGCCGGCCTTGGCCAGGGCCAGGGCGGCGTCGGTGGTGGCGGCGGCGGACCATTTGCCGGCCCAGGAGGCCACGTAGACCTGACGGGCGTAGGTTCTGTAGTCTTCGGGAGCGGCGGACTTGGCCTGGGCGGCGGCCTTGGCCTTGGCCACGGCGTCGCGCACCTGGGCCACGTTGTCCGCGGTCAGGGGCATGGCCTGGGGGCCGGCCGGCGGCGCGGGGGCCTTGTCGGCGAACGTGCCGCAGCCGCAAAGCAGCAGGGTCATCAAAAGCAGTGCCGACGCCGTCCTGAGCGCCATGTTCGCCTCCGCGATGGAATGCCCGGGCAAGCCGGGCCGGAGGCGAGAAAACCATGTTCCGCCGGATTTGTCCATTGCGGCGGGGCGTTCGGGCCGCCCCGCCGCGCCCGGCTTACTTGCCGAGCGTGTCGAAGGCGCTCAGGATGTGCGAGGAGTAGACGAAGGCCGCTCCGGCGTTGAGGCCCACGGCCACGGCCAGGGTCTCGAGCAGTTCCTCGCGGCTGGCCCCGGCGTCGGCCGCGCCCTTCGCGTGCACGGCGATGCAGGTGTCGCAGCGCGTGGTGGCGGCCACGGCCAGGGCGATGAGTTCCCTGGTCTTGGCGTCCAGCGCCCCGTGGGCCGCGCCGGCCTTGTCCAGGGTTTCCATGGCTTGCATGAGCTTGGGATTGCCCTTGGCCAACGCGCCCATATCCTGCATGGCGGCGCCAAGCAGTCCCTTCCAGTCCGTACCCATGTGCCGTCCTCCTTGGGTTTGGCCGCGCGAGGCGGCCCGATGGGCGGGAACGCGGACCCCATCCGCTCCCGCATCCATGGGTGCTGTCGTAAACCGGCGTCCAGGTCAAGGCGCGCGGTCAGCGAAGCCCCGCCCGGGCCATGACCTTGGCCACGTAATCCCGGGTCTCGGGGATGTCGGGGATGGGGCCGGCCCGGGGCACGCGGCCCGGGCCGGCGTTGTAGGCGGCCAGGGCCAGGCGCACGTCGCCGTAGGCGTCGAGCAGCGAGCGCATGTAACGTATGCCGGCCTCCAGGTTGGAGGCCCCGTCGAAGGCGTCGGCCAGGCCCAGGTCCTTGCCGGTGCCGGGCATGATCTGCATGAGTCCGGCCGCGCCCTTGGGCGAGACGGCCCTGGCCTCGAAGCCGGACTCCACTTCCACCATGGCCCGCACCAGGTTGGGGTCCAGGCCGTGGCGGCGGCAGTAGTAGCGTATGAAGGGCACGACCTTGTTCTGGTCCGTGCCGGCGGGCAGGCGCATGTAGTCGAAGGGCTGATAGTTGTCGTCGAGCTTTTTGTTGCTCAGGTGGATCTGGCCTTTGGCGTCGCGGTACTGGTAGATGGCCTGGGCCGCCGCCGCGTCCGTGGTCGTGGCGGCCAGGGCGGCGGCGAGGAGCAGGCAGGCGACGCTTTTGAACATGAGCCGACTGTGCTTCGCCCGGGCGGATTTTGCAACTCCCGCCGCCCTACTCCCGAAAGCGCAGGGAGAAGCCGTGCACGGCCACGTCCTGGGTGACGGCCGAACTCGTGGCCTCGGTGAAACCGAAGCGCACGGCGTCGAGCCCGGCATGGTTCGTCGCGTCGAGGGAAACGGCGGAGACGACTTGCGGCGTCTGCGCCGTATAGTCCAGGCTCACGTCGCTTTTGCCGACGCCTTCCGGATCGATCCAGACCTTGAGCGTGTAGCTGCCGCCGCCGGACGCGGACGTGCGCAGCAGTTCCAGGCGCAGGCTGTGCTCCTCGCCGTCCTCCAGCCATTGGGGGCCGCCGGAGGTCGCGGCTTTTTCGTAATAGCCGCCCTTGGCCAGGCTGGGGTTGACCGGGTCCGTTCCCGCGCCGTGCACGTTGTCGTCGTAGGAGGTGGCCGTATCGCCCCAGTAGACCACGGCCACGTGGTTGGCGTTGCTGGCGTCGCGGCGGGAGTTGGTGGATTTGGGATCGCCGCTGCCGCGATTGGGGTAGGTGTCGATCTCCACGGCCATCTTCGGGGGCGCGATGCCTTTGCCGCTGGGTCCCGGCCCGGCGTAGCCCAGGTATTCGCCGCCCGTGGCCGCGGCCGGTCCGCCGGCGGCGGTGGCCGGGTCGTTGGCGGCCGTGATCACGGCGAAGGTGAAGCCGTCGCCGTAGGTCTTGGATTGTGCATGGGTGTCGTAGCCGGAGAAGGCGAAGCCGAAATAGGCGCGAAACCCCGTGCCCAGGGCGCAGGCTCCGGCCTGGCACGAGCCCTTGTCGCCGGTGTACCAGACCGCGCCCGTGGTCTCGGCCGCGCCGCCGCCCAGGCGCACCCAGCCGCCGGCGTAGCGCGAGGCGTTTTGCGCGAAAAGCGACGTCCATTCGGCCGTCGTCAGGGTCGCCGGGGCGTTGTCCACGTCCTTGCCGTAGACCTGCACGGCGCTCCCGCTGTTGGTGGTCTTGCCGACGACCGGGGTCTTGAAGGCATCTATGTCGTCGTCGAAGGTGATGGTGGAGCCGGAGCCGCCGCGCCTTGCCGTGACGGTGGCGCTGGTCTGGGAGGACGTGCCGGCGCGCACGGTGCCGGTGCTGGTCACGGCGTAGACGCCGCCGCTGTCAGGCCCGAGCTGGCCGATGGTGATGGCGTCGACTCCGAGGGTGAAGGTTCCTGTGGTTTCCGGGGTCCAGAGGTTGAGGCCGGACAGGGCGAGGTAGCGGGCGCGCAGCGCGTCCGCCCCGGCTTGCGGGGTCTGGTCGGCGGAGGAGCTTATGGTGGCCAGCGCGGCGGCTATGGCGGAGAGGGTGGTCAAAGCGAAGACGGTGAAAAGGAAGGTGTAGCCGGCGGCAGCGGCGGCACGGTGGTGAAAAATCGTTTTCCGTAGTTCGCCTCGGCCATGATCCATGACAGCCACTCGGCGGAAGCAGGATGGTGCTTGCGGCGACAGGAGAGGAAATATTGTCGCCGCAGACTATTGGACATTATACATAGCCTCCTACATGGTGGCAAAATGTTTTAACGAAACAAGTATATAAATATAGGTTTATTTACCAATTTGCCAAAGCATAATTTGCAGGTACATACACGATATTAGCACTCCAGTCGATATTACTCATTGTTCCTGAGGTAACGAGCGCACCAATAACATTATTATTTGCTCCCCCGAGATTGATCGTCTTCGCAGTAAACATGGTTCCAAACCAATTCGTTCCCCATCCCAGTGTGCCATTGCCATGACTTTCCCAGTAAACTTTGGCCGCATACGACGTGGCGACACCCGTCATATCCGACCAAGTCGATCCATTTGTCGATACATTCATATTTGAAGATCCACCTATCGATATATCATTCGTCACAAATATTAAAATATCTCCACCCGAAACATCATAATTGATTGTGGTTGCCCAGCCTAAACTCACAGAATTAAAATAATATGTTCCAGCCTTGAACGTAATCGTCACAGAATCACCGCTCGTCAGATTCCTATAACTTCCAGGCTGCAATGGATTATTTTTTCCATACGTCGTATCGGCCCACGGAAGATAAACATCTTTCGTACTTGTATTTGTAAATGATTTTTGCGGTGGGTTTGAATCTTGCCGACATGTTGTAGGAGCTGTTGGCTTGATATTTGGCGGATAGCTCGTCGTTTCCGTATATGAACCAACAGAGCTTCCTCCAACTACCGTGACTTTTTTCCCGATCGCTTGACCAACAATAGTTGTGCCCCACGACAATGCTATCGTGCCCCCGGAATAGACGCTCCCTGCCACCTGCTCCGAGCCACCTTGAAAATTAATATTCCCATTTGCATAAGCATTCTTAGAAAGCTGCGCAGCCCATCCAGTCGTTATATACTGCTGTGCATTCACATCACCGAGAAACTTCACACTCCCGTCTGTCTTCACATAGCCGCCACTATAGACATTCCCACCTGCCGTGGAAGCATACTTCAAATAAACATTGCCAGCCGCATTGATGGTGCTTGAAACACTCGACTGGTCCAACGTCACGTCTCCACCGGAACAAAGCGAACCTTTTATCGTCGTAGCAAAACCAAGATTGGCATCTCCGACCGTAATAACATTTCCATCAATTTCCGCTTGGCTAACAGTCAGCGTTTTAGCATAAACATCGCCAACGACCTTTGCCGCTCCGCCAATCGTAACCGCAGCATTTCCCGAATAAATAACATAATCCGCTGGGCTAGTTGTATTTGTATTCCCACCTGGGTTATAAGGCACTCCATTTGCACCACCAGTATAACTTCCCTTCGATCCACCATACAACACATATCCATAAACACCTCTTCCAGAACTATCGTAAGCTGTTCCAACCAAATTTGTAATTTGATAGTCTCCGCCAGCACCATTATAATTAAAATTTCCAAGCTGGTACGAGAACGAACCAAGTGCACCAACATTATATATTACAACTCCCCCTCCTCCCATATTTCCAATAAAACCTGAGAGATTTAAATTGGAACTCTGCGCCGCCTGCTGCATTCCCAAAATATAATTGAGGCCGGCATTGGCGTTGTAATACGCCCGCATACCGGCTTCCTGCTCCAACTTCGATTGCAATGCCGCCGGACTCATGAGTGCCACCGTCGCGCCGGCGACGCCCAGCACCACAAGCGCGCCGATGGCCCATAGCATGGTCGAACCGCTTTTGCCGCCGGGCAACGCCTGCCGCAGTCGATCGATCACTGGGCGCAAGAACGATGGTGCCATGAAATCACCTATTTGACCTTGTTCACCATCACTCGGGTCGCATAATTCTGTGACAATCCTTGACTCGTGTCGTCCCCGACCATGGTGTACGAAAAGCCAACAATACTTGTCGAAGAACTAATCGACGTAAGCGCAGCCGAATCATACGTATTGAAATAAGAAAATGTTAAGGAATTCGCCTGCACGCCATCCGTCAACGTATACCCCGTGCCGTTGACCGAATACGTGATCCTGTTCCCCGACTGGGCGATGGTCACATTCGACGTATTCGCCAACGACATGTTGTAGGTCAACGTGCTGGCCGTGCCCGTCGACATATTGGGCCGCAGGTAGGTAAAATCGATCGTCATGCGCTGCATGGCATTTTGCGCCTTCTGCACCGCCGCGTCGGAATTGCGGGCCAGCACGTAGCCGCGGATCATGTTCGTAAACATCCGCGAGCTCACGAGCGCCGTCAGCCCGAGCAAAACCAACACGCAAACGATCTCGATGAGCGTGAAGCCGGCGCATCGCGCACCATGTGTCCGTTCTTGCCGCCTCATGTCAGCTGCCGCCAAAGGTGTTGCAGGTGTTGTTTGACGAATTGAACAAGTAGGTGAGACTCACCCCGGAATTGGCATCCGGCTTGATCGTCACCATCAGAAATTGATTCGAACTTGGATTGGCCACGAACGACCCACCGGAAGGACAGACGAACTGCTTCTGCGTAATGACATAACTCGAACCACTTCCATACTTTGTCGACACTACATTGGCATTACCAATATTTGCGTTAAAAGCAACGAGTTGATTGTTATAATTCAACCACCAATTAGAAATCATATTCTCTAGCACCAGCTGCAACTTCGCGTCCGTCTGCAACTGCTTGACCGGCACGTCCGTCCGCGTCACGCCGCCGGTGAAGGACGAAACCGCGACGACGCAGACGATCGCCAGGATGACGAAGGTCATGATGACTTCCAGCAGCGTGAAGCCGCGCGAGACGAATCGGCGTGTCATGGAACGAATCCCGTGTACGGCGTGACTGTTATGCCGGCGGAGCCGCCGGATTCCGTGGCCGTGATGTTCTGATAGCTCGTGGCCGCCGTGGCCGAACCGCCGGCCGTGGTCACGTAGCCGGTCACCGGCTGGCCCCGCCAGTCGAAGATGATGGGCGACGTGCCGCTGAGCGTCACGCCGGACGTCAGGGTGTGCGTGCTGCTTCCCTGGCCCGGGAGGGCATGGCCAGCCTGGCTGGGATTGTTGGAAAAAAGCGAATAGCTCGTGGAATTGAACGACACGCCCCAGGTGTAGACGTCGGCCATGGCCCGGGACTGGGCGTAGCGCAGGACGGAGCGCATGGCGTCGGCCTCGGCCGTGGCCTTGGCGTTGTTGCCGCCGAGCTTGACGGCCGCGACAACGGCCAACAGCCCGACCAGAAGCAGCACCGCCGCCACCTCCAGAATGGTGAAGCCCCTGGCGGACAGGCAACGCCGCCCTGCCGCCTCGGCCCGATCTTCGGCCGTCCCCATGCCGTTTCCACCCCCTACCGAGTCCTTACACCAACCAAGCCCCCCCGTGAAGCCCGGGGCTCCCCGGCTACCCGTCCGCCGCCGGCATCATCCCCAGGAGCGACTCGATCTCCTTGACCTTCTCGGCGTCCTTGTCCGTGGCCCGGGCCAGGGCCATGGAGAGAAGCAGCCGCCCTTCCCGCGCCCTGCCCGAGGCCACGGCGGCCATGCCCATGTCGTAGGCATCGGTGAACGACGTCGCGGGGGCCATGGGATTGATGACCGACTGCAACGCCTCGTAGGCCTTGTCGAACTGCTTGAGCCGCGCGTAGGTGGCGTAGAGGTTGCGCACCACCATGGGCTTCTCGCCCGGCATGGCGCGCGAAAACGCTTCCTGGTTGTATTCGAGGGCCTCGGCGTAGCGCTCCTCCTTGAACGCCGCCAGCCCGGCCAAGGCATAACCCATGTAGCGGTCCGGATAGACCCCCATGAGCCGGGCCGCGATCTCCGCCGCCTGCCGCGTCTCCCCCCGGGCGAGCAGGATCTTCGCGACCACGGTGTTGACCACGAGCCCGTCCGGCGAAACGGCCAGCATGCGCCGGCACTCGCCGAGAACAGCCTCCCGCTTGGCGTCCTCCATGGCCTCGTAGTCCTCGGTGACGCAACCGGCCGGATCGAGGGCCGCCAGCTTGAACCGGGCCACGAGGTCGGGATGACGGTCCGCGTCCGCGTAAAGGACCAGCACGTCGTCGAAAAAGACCGGCGCGAAATGCCCCAGCCCCTCCAGGCGCTTGGCGAAATCCTTGTCGCGGATGTCGGCGGCCACGAACCCGGGCTCGTACTTGGCGATGGCCCGGCCGAGCACCTGCTTGTCGCCGAACCCGGCGATGCTCGTGAACAGATCGAGGCTGGAGAAGAGCATCGTCTGCATGTCCATGAAAATCTTGTACTTGGGATAAAGCCGCCATTCCAGGTAGCCGCCGGGATTGGGCACGTTGAACACCCGCCCGCCCGGCCCTTCCTTCATGAGGAAATCGCACACGCCCACGGGCAACCGGGCCAAGTCCAAGGGATAGCGCTGCCTGGGGCCGAGAAAATCCGACAGGCACCAGACCGTGGCGGCGACGACCACCAGGCAGCCGGCCAGGGCCGCCTTCCAGGGAATGGCCCGAAGCCGCCGCTCGGCCAGCAGCCTTGCCGCGTCGCCGGCCAGGGGCAGGCATAGGAGCAGGAATTCATAAGTGAAGCGCCGGGACTGGGGCAACAGGAACAGTCCCCCGGCGAAGAGGATGACGCGGCTTACGCGCAGCCGCCGCATCCAGGCCAAGGCGAGCATGGCCGCGACCAGAAACATGACGAGCACGTTGCTGGACGTCTCCACGAATATGCCGCCCAGGTAGAACGAAAAGGAAAGAAACGCCCCCAGTTCCCGGGGCATGAGTTCGTTGACCACCCGCTCGTGGAAAAACGGCGGCGAAAAGGGCTTGGCCAGGAGCGAAAACCCGGCCGGCGTGGCCAGTATGGCGTACAGCGACAGGATGAGCGGCCAGCGCAGCAACCGGGCCGTCTCGGGAACCGGCCGGCGCAGGAGCTTGGGCGCGAAGAACTCCGCCAGATACGCCCCGCCCACGAGCAGCAGCACGGGATATTCCACGCCGTGGACGTTGGTCCAAACGACAGCCAGCACCGGCAGCGCCCAACGCAGGCCGGGCCGCCTGTCCACGATCCAATGGAAGACGACGATGAAAAGGTACGTCACGATGTGGGGCCGCAAGATGAGGTCGCGCGGCACGATGGCTAAGGCGTAGGCGCTAACGAGAGTCACCACGAGGACGAAGACGCCGTTGTCCGCCGCGTCGTCGGCCTCGCGCAAATAGATGCAGACCATCCAGACGGTGGCCAGATAGAGGGCGCTGCGCAAGACGACGAGGCCGACGTAGCCGCCCAGGCGGTATACGGCTTCCACCAGCACCTGGAAGAGCCAATAGTAGTCCACCCAACCGCTGGACGGTTCGAGAAACGAAAAAAACGGCGTCCCGGGCAAGGCCCGATGCTCGAGGATATAGGAACCGCCCAGAAGGTGGTACCAGATGTCGAAGTCCAGGGCGGCGATGGGGAAACGCAGGATCAGCCAGCCAAGACCCAGAAAAAGCGCCCAGACCGGCCAGCTCCGCCAGTCAGGCCGCAGGGCGCGCGTATGCGTCATGCAGGCTCCGAAATTCGGGAGACGGCCTTGGTGCAGCCGACTACGGAAGAAGATTGCCAGTTCAGAAAAAACATCGGCTCAACGCGCACGAAATCATGAACCTGATTGAGGGCTGACCCAGTTAACGTTGATGGACTGACCATCCACAGTGGCAGTGATGGATATTTCCTCATCGGAGAGACTGCCCAGACAAATTATGTTGGCATTTCCACTACTTGCAGACAGAGAAACCATATCGCAGACATCCTGGGAAAAAACTGCAAGAGAGGTGCCTGTAATTACGCGTCGAGAATATTCCAGCGACAATTGAGATTCTGCCGCAGCGCCTAAACTTTTTGCGATCTGTCGACGCGAGTCGTCGAGCATGGAGTTGTATTTTGGAATGATAGCGATAAAAAGAATGGCAACCAAACAAGCTACAGCAATGACCTCAATAAGAGTAAAACCTGCCCTGGAATGATGCATCATTCCTCGCTTCCACCATCTCTACGAAAGGCGGCAGACAAAAATTCGCCAACCGCCTTTCGATTCTCTATTTTGAAAGGGCTTAACCTTCTGGATTATTCCAAACTCCAGAATTGTTCACTCCATCGACATAACCTTGTATCGTGGCACCATTGTTCGAACCCGCGTCACACCTGATATAAGCGTTTCCGCTGACGGACACTTTCTGACATTCCGCGTTGAGGGCTGTCGCAGTCGTCGCAAATCCATATGAACTATTCAGCTTCTGGTTGGCGTAACCGAGGCTCAACTGAGATTGAGCGGCGGCAACGAGGCCTTGGGCGGCCGCCCTACGGGCATCGTCCTGCAGACTGAAATATTTGGGCACGGCCACCACGGCCAGGATGCCGAGGATGACCAGCACGGCGATGATTTCGATCAGCGTGAAGCCCTGCTGCCCCGGGCTGCCAATTCTTGCCTTAACCATTTTCCTTTCTCCTCCGATAAGGGTGTAGCCGCCCCCTGGCGACTGTTGCCAAAACTAGCAGGAAACATGCCGGCCGGCCCTGGTGGGACCGGTTTCCGGCGGCCTTGGCCTTTTGCGGCCGCGCCTTATTCCCGGCGCGACCAATATGCTCCAAAATTTGATGCCTGCCGCATCAAATTTTGATGACACTCCTATTTCCCGCCTGATTCCTTGAATGCGCCGGGTTCGATGCCGAGTTTCTTCACCCGGTGCCACAGGCTGCGTTCCTTGATGCCGAGCATTGCCGCGGCCCGGGCCTGCACCCCGGACGTGCGCGCCAGGGCCGCCTCGATCAGCGACCGTTCGTAGCCGGCCAAAAGCGTGTCGAGGTCGCGATCCTGGCCGGCGGCGCAGGCGTTCTGGCTCGTGCCTCCAACCAAAGCCGGCAGATGCGACGGCTCCACCGGACCGTCGCCGGCCAGGACCGAGGCCCGCTCCATGGCGTTTTTAAGCTCCCGCACGTTGCCCGGCCAGCCGTGGGCGAGCAGCCCCTGCAACGCCTCCACGGACAGCGTCGCCCCGGGCCGCAGGGCGTCCAGGAAGCGGCCGGCCAGCAGGGCGATGTCCTCGCGCCGTTCCCGCAAGGGCGGCAGGCGCAGCGGAAAGACGTTGAGCCGGTGGTAGAGGTCCTCACGAAAGCGTCCGTCCGCGATCATGGCCGGCAGGTCGCGATGGGTGGCGGCCACGATGCGCACGTCCACGGCCAGGCCGCGCCCGTCGCCGCCCACGCGCTCCACCAACCGCGTCTCCAGGACGCGCAGGATCTTGGCTTGCGTTTCAAGCGGCATGTCGCCGATCTCGTCAAGCAGGAGCGTGCCGCCGCCCGCCTGCTCGAACCGGCCGCGCTTTTTGGCGTGGGCCCCGGTGAAGGCCCCCTTCTCGTGGCCGAACAGCTCGCTTTCGAGCAGCCCCTCGGGGATGGCGGCGCAGTTGACGGCCACGAACGGCCCCTGCCCCCGGGCGCTCTTGGCGTGGATGGCCCGGGCCACGAGTTCCTTGCCCGTGCCCGACTCGCCGAGCACGAGCACCGTGGCGTTCGTGGCCGCGACCTTGAGGATGCGCGAAAAAACGCCGCGCATGGCCCGGCTCTCGCCCACCATGTCGGGGAACTGCACCCGGGCGTCGAGCTTGCCGAGGACCTCGGCCATCTGGTCGGCCACCAGGCCCAGGCGGTCGAATTCCCCAAGGGGCTTCGGCGGCGCGGTGGCGGCGGTCGCGGGCAGAACCGGCGGCGTGGCCGAAAGCAGCCGCCTGATGGGGCGAAGGGCCACGAGCACGAAGACCGCAGCCACGCCGGCCACGGCCAGCCCGGCGGCCACGGCCGGAACGAGGATGCCGTGAGGAGCGAAGGTTCCAGGGAAAAAGCGGGGAAGCCAGTCGGCGCACAATACGGCCAACGTGGCCACGCCCCCCAGGATGACGGGCACGAGCACCGCCAGACTCGGTTCGAATCGCCGCCGCATGCCGCCTCGCAGCTTGACGCCTCGCGCAAAAGCCCAACGGGGCACGCCAACCATATGACTGTCGCGAAAGAATGCATCCGGTTACACGGCGAGGTTCAAGCACTCACCGCCGATGCGGTCGAACGGCCGCCTCAATGCCGCAACGCCACTTGCGACATGTCCCACATGGGAAGGAAAATGGCCAGCGCGAAAAAGCCCACCACTCCGGCCAGCCCCACGATGAGGATCGGGCCCAGGGCGTCGGACAGGCGCTTGACCGCATAGCTGACCTCGGCGTCGTAGTGCTCGCTGATGGCCGAGAGCATCTCGTCGAGGTTGCCCGACTCCTCGCCCACGGCCACCATGGTCACCACCATGGGCGTGAAGTACTTGGCCCGGGCCAGGGGCGCGGCCAAGCCCTGGCCGGTGCGGATGAGGTCCTGGATGCGGCGGAACTCCTTGGCGATGGCCGCGTTGCCGATGGTGCCGACGAGGATGTCGATGGTGGTCAGGACCGGCACGCCGCTGGCCTGCAGGATGGAGAAGATGGAGGCGAAGCGCGACATGGCCGCCTTGCGAAAGAGCATGCCGATGACGGGGATGTGCAGGAAGAAGGCGTCACGAGTGACTTTTCCGTTCTCGGTCTTGAACCAGAAGTACAGGGACGTCACCACGGCGGCGCTTACGGCCAGCAATACGTACCAGTATTTGGTGATGAGGATGTTGAGGTCGATGGCCACCTGCGTGGGCCAGGGCAGGGCCACCTTGGCGTTGGCGAAAATCTGGGCGAAGACCGGCACCACGAAAGTCAGCAGCACGAAAAAGGCCACGGCCAGGGCAATGACCACGGTGATGGGATATTGCAGGGCCGAGCGGATGTCCGAGTGGACCTGGTGCTCGTGGGAGATGATGTAGATGAGGCGGTCAAGCACCTGGGGCAGCGCGCCGGCCGCCTCGCCGGCCCGCACCATGCTCACGTAGAGGTCGGAAAAGACCTTGCCGTGCCTGGCCAGGGCGTCGGAAATGGTGGAACCCTTCTTCACGTCGTCGGACATCTGCGTGCAGATGTGGCGCAGCTTGGGATTCTCGGTCTGCTGTTCGAGAACGCGCAGAATCTCCAGCATGGACAGGCCCGCGCCGAGCATGGTGCGGAACTGCTTGGTGAAAAGGATGAGCTCCTGGGTCTTGACCCGGCCGAAGGAGAATCCGGGGGAGGCGCTCGCCCCGCCGCCGGGGACGGCGCCCCCGCCGCGCTGGACCGAGACCGGAATGTAGCCCATGGCGGCCAGGCGGTTCTTCGCCGCGTCCGGGCTTTCCGCCTCGAGTGTTCCGGTCACGGTGTTGCCGGCTTCGTTGATGGCCTGGTAGCTGTACTGGGGCACGAAAGCTCCTTTACGGGCGACGGCTTACAGCATGACCGCCGAGGAGGCCTCCTCGAAGGTGGTCTTGCCTTCGAGGATCTTGAGGCGCGCGTCGTCCTCCAGGAGCTTGAGCCGGCCGGTGTCCGCGGCGAAACGGCTAATCTCCCGCGAGGTGGCCCGCTTGTTGATCATCTCCTGGATTTCCTCGTCGATGACCAGGATCTCGTAAAGCCCCACGCGCCCCTTGAAGCCCGAATCGCCGCACAGGTAGCAGCCCCGGCCGCGCATGAAGGTGGCCCCCTGCGCGCCCTCCAGGTTCCAGAAGCGCAGCACCTCGGGCTTGGGGGTGTAGGGCTCGGCGCAGTTGGGGCAGATGCGCCGCACCAGGCGCTGGGCGATGGATACGTTGAGCACCGAGGCCACGAGAAAGGGCTCGATGCCCATGTCCATGAGGCGCATGACCGCGCCGGCGGCGTCGTTGGTGTGCACGGTGGAGAGCACCTTGTGGCCGGTGAGCGCCGCCTGGGTGGCGATGGCCGCGGTCTCGGCATCGCGTATCTCGCCCACGAGCACCACGTCCGGATCCTGACGCAGGGTGGAGCGCAGGGCGCTGGCGAAGGTCATGCCGGCCCGGCGGTTGAGCTGCACCTGGCGCACGCCCTCCATGCGGTACTCGACCGGGTCCTCCAGGGTGATGACGTTGATATCCGGCCGGCTGATCTCGCGCAGGAGCGCGAAGAGCGTGGTCGACTTACCCGAGCCCGTGGGGCCGGTGGCCAGGAACATGCCGTAGGGCTTGTCCACCACCAGCCGGATCTTGGCCAAGTCCTCGGCGGAAAGGCCCATGTCGGCCAACAGCATGCCGCCGGCGCTCATGTCGAGCAGACGCAGAACCAGGTTCTCGCCGTGGATGGTGGGCAGGGTCGAGACGCGAATGTTGATCTCGCGCTTGTCGATGGCCACGGTGAAGCGGCCGTCCTGGGGCACGCGGCTGACGGCGATGTCGAGGTTGGCCAGGATTTTTATGCGCGAGACGATGGGCAGGATCATGGGCTTGGGCGGCGAGGGCACGGCCTTGAGCTTGCCGTCGATGCGCATGCGGATCTGCACCTGGTCGCGCTCGGGGCTGATGTGCACGTCGCTGGCCCCTTCGCGCACGGCCTGGGAGAGCAGAGAATTGACGAAGCGCACCACCGGGGCCTCGCCGGCCATGTCCTCCAGGGAGCTGACCTGCACGTCGCCCGAGCGGTCCTCGGTCTTGACGTCGTCCTCGCGCATGTCCTCGATGCTGTCGAGGACGCCCTCGATGCCGAGCCCCATGCCGTAGATGGCGCTGGTCAGGTAGCCGAGCTCGCGCTCGGTGCAGATGACCGGCTCCACCTCGCAGTTCTTGTAGATCTCGATGTCCTCGATGGCGCTGATGTCCAGCGGATCGGGCATGGCCACGCGGATGAGGTTGCCGGACTTGGAAAGCGGCACGAGCTTGGAACGCAACGCCATCTCGGCCGGGATAAGCGAGGCCAGGTGGCTGTCCACCGGAAAGCGTTCCGGGGTGTACTTGGCCAGGCCCATCTGCCGGCTGATCAGGTCGACGATGTCGGATTCCTTGACCGTGCCGTCGCGCACGAGCTGCTGGCCGAGCTTGAGCCCGCCGCGTTTGCCCGCGGCCAGGGCCTGGCGCAGCTTGTCCTCGGAGACGAGTCCGGCGGCGACGAGCATCTCGCCGAGCCTGAGGCGTTTTCTTGGCTCCATGGTGCGTTTCCGACCTTTTCCCGCCTACTCGCCAAGTGAAAGGGCGTCCGCCGGGACGGCCGACCGGGCCACGAGTCCCCGATCGGGACGGCTCTCGGCCACCTGTCGGCCGGGCAAGGGACGAAACGCCGGCGCGACCACGCCGTCGGCCTCGCCGAGGTCCGTGTAGTAGACCGTGCCCTCCGGGAAGCCTCCGAGCAGCACCGCCCGGCCGGAGAGTTCCGGCGGCAGCACGGTCATGGCCGCCTGGGCGCTGGCCTGGCTGGGGAAAAGCGCCGCGATCACCACGTCGAAGCGCGTGCCGGATTCGGGGTGGCTGGTGCAGAAAAGCGACAACGACAGGTTCTGACGATCCTTGACCGTCGATATGAGCGCGAAGCCCTTTTCCAGGCTGTCCACGGAGCCGACCTTCACGAGGTACGACCCGGCGGGCGGGGCCTTGGTTTCGATGACCGGATAGACGATGGATTCGCCGGCCCGGACGCGGGTGATGTCCAGGCCGGGGTTGGCCTTGGCGAGCCTGGCCAGCACGGTCCGGTTGCCGCTGCCGTAGACCCGGGCCGCCAGCCGGCTCGCCGACCAGCCCGGGCGCACCACCGAGGCGCCGAGGCGACCGTCCGCCTCGGGCGCGACCTGGACGGCGGCCGCCTTGGCCGCGCGGACGCCGGGAAGCGGCGCTTCGGGCAAGGTCGGCGGCGCGGCCGGCGCGCCGGCGGGCAGGGGCAGGGCCGGCAGTCCGTCCTCGCTGGTCACGACGATGACCTGCTCCCTGGTTTCCGGGGCCACGGCGGCGGCGGCCAGGTCCAGGGCCGCGCCGAGGGCCTCGTTTTGCGGCATGGGCGCGGCCGACGCGGGCGCGGCCGGCCGGGCGGCAGGCGAAGAAGCATGGGCGGAAGCCGGCGTGGGCGCGACGACCGGGCGCGCCTTGGGCGCTTGCGTGGCGGCAGCGGCGGCAGACGCGGCGGCGACAGTTTCCGGCTCGGCCGGCGCGGCGACGACTGTCGCGGCTAAAGCCGACGCTTCCGGCACGACCGGCGCGGGCGTTTTGGGCACGACCCCGGCGGCGGCCACGGGCTTGGAGGTCTCCTCGGCCGCCTCGGCCAGTGACGCGGCCTCGGGCGCGGCCGGGCTGGGCGCCACAGCCGGGGCCGGAGCCGACGCGGCGACCTCCGGGGAGGCCGGCGCCACGGTCAGGCCGAGGGGCGCCCGACCCTGCCGGGCCAGGTCCAGAAGCCTTTGGGGCATGGCGGAAAAGTTCGGGCCGGAAAGGCCGTAGCCGGCCGCGCCGACGAGGGCGGCGCAGGCGCAGGCCGCCGCCGCGCGGCGCAGCCACACGCCCGTGGCCCCCCGGGACTCCCGGGCGGCCCGGCCCACCAGGCCCCAGCCGATGCGCCGTTTGCTCAGCCCCACGGCCAGCAGCATGGACAGGTGGCAAAGCCGCACGATCTTGCGGGGATAGCCCTTGGTCAGGCGGTGGATGCGGCGCATGGCCAGGGGGGTGAAGACGTTCGGGGCGACGCCGTCCGGCGCGCACCGGGCCAGGCGCGTCTCGATCATGCGCCGGGTCTGCCGGCGGTCCAGCGGCAGCAGGCGGTAGCGGAAGTTCACCCGGTCGTCGAGGTTGGGTCGGGCGGCCAGCACGTCCTCGAACTCGTTCTGGGCGAACATGACGATTTGCAGCAACTTGTGGGTGTTGGTCTCGAAGTTGAGCAGCTCGCGCAAAAGCTCCAGACATTCCGGGGTGATTTTTTGCCCTTCGTCCACGATCAGCGCCACGATGCGGCTGCCGTCGGCGCTTTTGACCAGAAGCGAGGCCTTGAGCGCGTCCTTGATCGGGCCGGCGTCGCGGCCGAGCCCGGCCGCGTCCACGCCGAAAAGCCGGCACAAGGCGAGGAGGAACTCCACGGGCGTGGGGTGGTAGGGATCGTCGAGGAAATAGACCTCGATGGCGGGGTCGGCGGCGAGAATGCGCGTGAGCTCGCGACCGAGCGTGGTCTTGCCGGTGCCGACCTCGCCGA